>DATFFC010000166.1:0-48901 GCA_035250505.1 Nitrospiraceae bacterium
GGCAATCTCGGCAGTCGGGCAGCACCCGGAAGCTTCGCATCGTCGTTTCACTCAGGTCAGGCGCCTTCGTTGTCTCTCTCGAAGATCCTTCATTATGCGGTCCCCGCAGTATTGATTATTGCCGCGCTGGGCTATTGGCTCTTTAAGCCTCCCTCATTGAATCCCCTCACCGATCCGCTCGCGGCAGAGGCATTGGCTTTGGTGCAGACGCATCGCGCGGTGGGGTATCCGACGATTTTACAGGCCTTCAATGAACGAGTCCGGCTGCAGAAGACCCGGGATTTGGGAGTGAAACTCGGTGAGTGGCGCGTCCAAAAGCTGGAGGATCCTCGCCGGGAGTTCGGGGACAACCGCTATGAAGTGCGCATCAATCTGCGCGAACAGGGGAACAACCAATGGTTCGAACGCGAATTCATCTGGCATGTTGACTTGGCGACGAAGCGGGTCAATGCCGCCTCATTGCCGGCGGATGGTCTGATGCCGGAGGGACCGGACGCTGCCGGCGCCCGCCACGGCCCCACTCCTCCCTGACAGGCTTCACTTGAAGGGCAATGGAACCGCAATCTGTATCTCTTTGCCGACGATCTGCACCTCACAGCGGATCAGCTTGAAGTCGGGATTCTCCGGCCGCTCGCCCGTACGAACGTTGAATTGCCATCCATGCCAGGGGCAGGTCACCACATCGTCTACCATCGTTCCTTCCCCGATCGGGCCCCCCGCATGGGGACAGGTGTTGTCCAGCGCATATACCGTGCCTTTCACATTGCACAATGCAACGAACACTCCTTGAACGTCCACGGTCCTGCATGTCCCGGGCGGGATGTCGTCGATCTTCGCAACGGTGATAAAACGGCTCATGACGGCCGGTCGGTTTTGCTCCAGATTGTGTTACGGTGATATTTGCCGCTGTGTCAGTTTTCTGGCGTCCTGCCGTAACAGCTTGATTTTATTGCAAAGGCTATGGCATAGAGTTGATGTCCTGATGGTGGCTTCATCCGTGGTTTGCTATCTTTAGATCATGCAATCATAGGAGGACACCCGAGGCGCTATGGAAATGACGTTGCTGTTGAACGCAAGCTATGAACCGCTTCGTGTTCTCCATTGGCAAAAGGCCATCACGTTATTGTGGCAGGGCAAAGTCGAAGTGCTCGAAGTCTACGATCGCGAAATCCACGGCATTTCCATTTCGATCAAGTTGCCCTCGGTGATGCGGTTGCTGAAACTCGTGAAGCTGAAGGATAGCCACCGAGCGGTGAAGTTCTCGCGGATCAACATCTTCACCCGAGACGGATACTGCTGCCAATACTGTAATCGCCGATTCAAAACGGAAGAACTGACGTTCGACCATGTCGTGCCGATCGCCAAGGGCGGCCGGAAGACCTGGGAGAATATCGTGACGGCTTGTTGGCGCTGTAACAACCGCAAGAGCGGGCGTACGCCGGATGAAGCCGGCATGCGGTTGATCAAGCGCCCGGCCAAGCCGCGCTGGAGTCCAGTGGTCACGATCACGATCGGCATCCGCAATACGCCGGAAAGCTGGCGTGATTACCTCTACTGGAATTTGGAATTGGACGCGGACCCGGCGGAGACCTAAGCGCCAAATTCGAAATTCCAAGTTCGAGATTCGAAATTCGAAATTTCAAAGTCGAACCTCCGCGCTCCCAATTCACTCTAGGTTCTTCATTCAGCTTAGTAGACCTTATCGATTGTGATCTTGATGTCCCGGCCGCCGGGCAGCGTCGGATTCTTCTCGTAGCGCCCTTCCATGTCTCCCGACTGCGGCTGCCCTGCCTGTCCATCCCGGTCCAATCGTGCAATGATGTCCACCATCCCACGAAGTTCCGTTCCTTGCATCATCACGTCGGCATTCGTGATCTCAAAGGAGACGGGGAATGCCGGATTGTCGATCCGCTTCGCCGCAAGGGGGCGCGGCGCGCCGCTCGGTCGGCGAACAATGACAAACAGCACATCCGTCGGCTTCACCCGGCCGGCGAGGTCCGGTGCGATGGTTACTTCTCCCGCAATCACTCCTGAGCCGCCCTGCTGCTCGCAGCTGTGAGCCAACCCAAAATAGGCGGCCAAGGCCGCCAATCCGATGATCCCGCCCGCCATGCCCAATGTCCGGGCCGCATATCCCGCCAAGGGTGCTCCTTTCATTCGGTCGATCAGCGCGATACCTGGTCAAAAAGTTTTTCATTATACAGGCGCACGGTGCAATGAATAAAGATCGGCACGCCTCTGCGCGCCGCCCGTGCGGCGGTGAGTGCTCGGCGAGCCGTTTATGAGTGATGCGGGTCAGGTTTACGATCGAAAAGAGGCTGTTGTATGATACGAGAGCAATTTTGATGGAGGAGCATCAATGAGTCCCAATCCCGGATTTCCGATCTCATTAGACGTCAGAGGATGGCCGGTGCTTGTGATCGGCGGCGACGATGAAGCGGCGGAGAAGACCCTGCGCTTGCTGGACGCGGGAGCAAAGGTCACGGCGGTCAGCCCCGTCTTGAATGAAACGCTGCGCAAGCTCGCCGCCTCGGCCAAGATTATCCATCGTGGACGGCACTTCCGCGCGACGGACGTGGAGAGCGCTATCCTGGTGCTCAATATGATTCGAGGGGACCGTGAGTTTTCCCAAAACCTGTTGGCGATGGCGCGCGAACAGAAATTCTTGCTGTGGTCGGTCGATCAACCCGATGCGTCGAACATCATCATGCCGGCGGTCGTCAGCTGCGGGCATTTGCGTGTGGCGGTCAGTACGAGCGGTCAGGCTCCCGCCTTGTCCGGGTTCATCAAGGAAGATCTGGAAAAGGTATTCGGGGAGGAGTTCGCCGCCTTCATCGACTGGCTCGGCCAATTGCGTGAGCGTGCGAAGGCGGACGAGCCTGATGTGGAGAAGCGGCGGCAGATATTGCGCGAGGCTCTGGACGGATTTCGGCTCTACGGCAAGGTGCAGTATCCGAAAGTTTGGCTGGATGAGCGCGCGAAGCAACAGGCCTGATTCAGTCACGACCCGCGTGCAGCGGAACGGCCGCACGCGATGATGAAGGAAGGACAAGGGATGGTATTGCTGGAGTTCAGTATGTCGCCGCTGGGCAAGGGCGAAAGCGTTGGATCGTATGTATCGCGATCACTGGATATCATCGACAAGAGCGGGGTCGACTATCGCTTGAATCCGATGGGGACGGTGCTCGAAGGGGACTGGGACGAGGTGTTCGGCGTCGTAAAGCAGTGCTATGAGCGGATGAAACGCGAATGCGACCGCATTTCCTGCACGATTAAGGTGGACTATCGAAAGGGCCACAAGGGCCGATTGGGAGGCAAGGTTGCCAGCGTCGAGAAGCGCCTCAAGCGCAAACTCAAGGTGTGAGAAGAGGTGAACCGCAACCGTTGTTATCGTCAGCGAAGGTGGTAGCGCAGTTCACCGTCCGTGCGGAAGCGCGCCGATAAGGCACTCGGTCCCATCGTCACGTCCAGGAGCCGTATTCGCTTCACCTTGCCGTGTAAGGTGCCGCCTTCTATATCCCGGTTCAGAGCGGATTCCAGCTCACGCCGCATTTCTTCTAAACTCTCTCGAAGCGGTATTTTGAGACGCGCAGCCAATTCGTCTCGAACGGCTTCGTGAAGCAACTCATCCGCGAAGCTCGTCAAAGCATTTTGCTCCGTCATTTCGTATTCCACATTGATGAAGCCGATCGTTTCGGTGTTCTGGTCATAGACCGGTGTCCCGCGCAGCTTGACTCCCAGCGCCATGAGACCATCGACATCTATATCAACTCCAGCCTGTTTGCCGATTGGGTAGAGATTGACTCGCCGCACCACGATGCGGCCCGGGCCGATCCCGAAGTCTTGTCCGACCAGCACGTTTCGCAGTCGTTGATTGGCTTCATCGTACGGCACCTCCAAAGTGAAGGGGACATGGAAGCCCCGCTCCGTATACCGGCCTCCGAGCGCGGGCAACGGACGGGCCGGCAGGATGGGCTTCTTTCCCATCCTGACATGGGGGGTCGCCACGATGCCCACCTCCGCTGACAGTGTGCCGTCTGTCCAGACGGGCTCGACAGCTTCCGTCTGCAACGGCGACAGCAGGAGCCACATGCTCCCGGCCTCATCCAGTTGAATCGGGGCTTGGAGTCTGGTCCAGGCCTCGGACATTCTCGCCTTGAAGGAGACGGCCTCACGCATGGTACGATCGAGAACCGGCAGCTTGGATTCCAAGCGGCTGCGGTAGACCTGTGCCATCAGCGGGGCTGCGTTCACCCGCTCGGATCCGAGGAGGCAGGGGGTTAGGGCTTCGACTGATGTGACTCGGCTTGACGGCTCCAACCGGTAGTTAGGCCGGTACGAAAACAGACTCGTGATCGTCACGCCGAGTCGCCCCGGCCGGCTCCCGCCCGCGGGGAAACCACAATCGGCGGTTTTCGTCATCTTGCCGCCGATTTGTTTGGCATATTCCAACGAGAACTCGATCGTCGCCCGCGACAGTAGCCGATTGGCGTGCAGCCCGAGTTCGCTTTGCCGGCGGTCGGCTTGGTATTTCATGAAACCGGTGCCGCCGCCCAGGGTGATCCATTCCTGCGAGCCATGTCGGCCGGCGCCGTCTCCGCCGTACAGGCGATTGAAAGACTGCTCCAAGGCGGTTACCGGAATCTCGAGATGCAACAGCAGCGTCGAAGGCTCATTTGCCGCGCCGGCACGAACGGGTGTCACGGCGCTCTGCTCATACGACAGAGACAGGAACAGCGCTTGGATGAGAAGCAGGAGCCGGCGCCGGTTCATGTGGGCAAGACCAACCAGGTCATCGCATACATGTAGGCAGGATGAATACCGGTTTGCAAGAGTGAAGAAGCGTGCAGCCGACGATTTGAGTACAACATGCAAGGGCGGTATCAGAAAACGGAAAACCGAAAATACTTTGTCGGATTCTTTCTCACCTCCGCGACGAATTGTTCCACCTCGGTCAGTAGTTTGTCGGTGCGGGCATAGAGTTCGTCGCTTGTGACCAGCTTCCCGACCGTGCCCTCGCCCCGCTCGACCCGGTCGAGAATCTGTTCGCCGCGGGCGGTAAGTTGATCCAACTTTGTGTACAGGTCGGGACCGGTCAGCCTGTTTAAAGTTCCTCGCTCATTGTTGAGCTTCTTGGCGAGATCATTGAGCTCTCTCACCGCCTGGTTCGCTCGTGTGTAGAGCTCGCCGTCGGTGATGAGCTTCCCTACCGTTCCTTGGCCGTGCTCGATCTTGTCCAGCAACGCCACGCCCTTCTCCGAGGCGCGGTCCAGTTTCTCCAAGACTTCTTTGGAACGATCAAAAATCTCCGGATCGTTGATCAACTTGCCCGTCGTGCCTTGTCCATGCGTCACGGCGATCAATGCCTCCTGGATCCGTTCCAAGGTCTTGTTCACCCGGTCGATGGTCAACGCGGCGCCGGTCGTCAAGTCCGTGACGTCCGGCCCGGACCGGCCGGTAATGACGCTGCCGGGAGAAAGCTGCGGTCGTTCCGGGCTACCGGGCACGATCTCCAGAAACTTATCACCCAGCAGCCCCAGTGCTTTGATGTTGATGGCCGCATCCTCGCGGATGTGCCGCGCGACGTCCGATTTCACGGCAAACTTAATGTCGACCTGCGCCGAGTCGCCCGCGATGGCGATATCGTGAATGTTTCCGATATCAACGCCGTTCATGCGCACCGGCCCTCCGATTTTGAGTCCTTGCGTATGATCGACCAGTGCGTGGAACGTCGTCTTTCGGGCTACCAGACCCATGCCTTCTTCCAGCCGCAGAATCATCAGAACGAGAATCATCAATGCCAGAACGACCACCAGGCCGATCTTGACCTGTGCCCAACCGACTTGGGAGCGCCTGGTCATCATGTGGTCGGTGTCCTTTCCTTAGCCCGCATGATCCATGAACGTTTCTGCTGCAATCGCGAATTCGCTACTGCGACAAGCCTGCACACACCTATAGTATGCAGGCGAGCGGGCTCGACACTCAGGCCCTCAACATACTGTTTCAAGTATGCTTCGGGCCGTCGCGCCTCCACGCGCTCGTCTCGCCACGCGACTACGCGATTTCCCAACGAACCGTCATGAATCATGCGGGCTGGTTCCAATAGTCGTCCGGAAGGGTCGAGGGGTCCAGAAATCCCCGAATCGCCGGATCATTGCGACGGGACAATTCGTCGGCAGCGCCTTCGAACACGATCCGGCCCTGTTGAATCATCACAATCCGATCGGCCACGTGAAACGCCAAATCCAGATCGTGAGTGACGACCACCTGCGTCACGCCCTTGGTCTTGAGCCGCATGATCAGATGGCAGATCGTGTAGGCGTTAATCGGGTCTAGTCCGGCCGTCGGCTCGTCGTAGAGAATGATGGCGGCTCCGGTCGCCAAGGCTCGGGCGATGCCCACGCGTTTGCGCATCCCTCCGCTCAAATCGGCCGGCATGCTGTCGATGCTGTCTTCCAATCCGACGAATTGGAGGCTCTGTCGCACGACAAGCTCGATGGATTCCTCCGGTATGAGACCCTGCTCCAAAAGCCGGTAGCCGACATTCTCGCGAACCGTAAGCGAATCGAAGAGCGCGGCGCCCTGGAAGACCATAGCCATCTTCTGCCGGATGCGAGGGAGTTGGTGTTCCGGCAACTGCGCAATGTCCTCGCCGTCCACCGTCACCGAGCCGCGGTCGGGCCGGAACAGCCCGAGGATCAAGCGAAGAATGGTGGTCTTCCCGGATCCGCTTCCGCCGAGAATCACTTTGGTCTCGCCCGCCGGAACTTCGAATGAGACATCCGTCAGAATCCGCCGGCCTCCCAAGGTCAGATCGACGTTCCTGAGTACGATCATCGCAACTCCGAGTGTGTCTGTGCCGCATGCTTCATAGGGACTGATTTTGTGCGAATACGAAGAGACCTCGGCATACATGCCGCGCCGCCGCTATGAGACGGCCATGAATAACTTCGTCAGGAAAAAGTCGGTTGCCAAGATCAGGATCGAGGAGGACACCATCGACTGGGTCGTGGATACCCCCACACCGACCGTACCGCCTTTGGTAGAGAAACCCGCATAGCAACCGACCATCGCGATCAGAAATCCGAACACCGCCGGTTTGAGCAGCCCGAGGAGGAGATCGCGTCCCCTGAGCGCTTCAAAGGCCCAGGTCCAATAAAAATACGAATCGATCCCCAGATAAAGCCTGGCGACCAGCCAACCGCCCAACATCGCAACCCCATCGGTAATAATCGTCAAGAGGGGAATCATCAACAGGCAGGCGATCAGGCGGGTCGTCGCGAGCTTATGGATTGGGTCGGTACCTTCGGCTCGAAGAGCGTCGATCTGTTCCGTGACGGTCATGGAGGCGAGCTCCGACGCGATGCCGGTTCCGACCCGACCCGCAATCATCAACGCCGCCAGCACCGGGCCCAACTCCCGGACCACCGAGGTGCTGATTAATCTCGACACATAGATGGTGGCTCCGTAGGGCTCGAGTTGGACGGCTCCCTGCAGCGCCAGTACCATGCCGGTGAACATGCCGGTCAAGACGACAATGAACAGCGAGCCGACACCGATACGGTCCATTTGGAGGATCGTTTCGCGGCCATAGAAGGGCGGCCGGAACAGATTGCCCACCGTCCGCCATGACAGCAACGTGAAGTCCTGCACCACCAGGAGATAGTTGATCACGGTATCTTTGAGGTTCAGCACCGCGGCTGTCATAGCGATCAGTCCGGAAAAATGTAGGTCAGTGTGTGGGCGCCGGATTTACCCGTATGGATGAGTCATTATAGGGAAGCGAAAGGTCTTGAACAACGGCCGGCGACCGTTACCGAGCAAGCGGCTCGGAATCGCCGCTATAGAAACGCGGCACTCGCGGCCCGATCGAACAGAGAACTTCGTAGGGGATCGTGTGCAGCATGCCCGCGATATCAGCCGCAGTGATCTCGGCCGCTCCTTGTGTGCCGAGCAGGACAGCGGAATCGCCGGGTTTGACATCGGGGAGATCGGTTACATCGACCATCGTCATGTCCATCGACACCCGTCCCACCACCGGCATGCGCCGGCCTCCGATGAGCACCACGCCGGTATTGGAAAGGCGACGGCTGTAGCCGTCGGCATACCCGACGGGAAGCACGGCGATGCGGGACGCCCGTGCGGCGGTAAAGGTTCGATTATAGCCGACGCATCCGCCTCGGGGGATCGAACGAATCGTCGCAATCGTGGTGTGCCAACTCAGAATCGGGCGGAGATCGAGATCCGGTCTGCTACGGGACAACGTGTGATAGCCGTACAGCATGATGCCCGGGCGGACGAGGGAATAGTGGCTCGCCGGGTACATGATGATGCCGGCGCTGTTGGCCATGTGGATGAGCGGCGGTTTGTGGCCGGAAGAGGCAACGCGGCCGAGCGCTGTATGGAACTGCTCGAGCTGCCTGTCGGTATAGGTGGGGTCGTCGCTGTCCGCATCAGCCAGGTGCGTCATCAGGCCTTCCAACATCAGTTGCCGATCCAGGCCGGCCGTCTCGAGCAGCGCCGGCCATTCGTCCGGACTCAATCCGAGGCGCCCCATCCCTGTGTCGATCTTGACGTGGATAGGATAGGGTTTCGCAGCAGGAGGCACCTGTTTGACGAGGTCACGAGCGATGTTCAGATCATAGATCACCGGTGTCAGGCGGTGGGCTACCAGCGCCGGTATTTCTCGTGGCACGAGAGGCCCGAGAACCACGATCGGATGATCAATGCCGGCCTGACGCAGTTGCGCGCCTTCGTCGATGGTCGCCACACCGAAACGCCGCACGTTTGCCTGCATGAGGGCTCGAGCGACCGGGACGGCTCCATGGCCGTAGGCGTTGGCTTTGACGATCGCGAGAATATCGCACGTACCGACGAGGCAACGCCGGGTCTGGTTGAGATTATGGATCAGGCTGCGGAGATCAATCCGGGCGAACGTGGGCGAGGAAGAGGATGTCGGTGGCACGCCGTTATCGGTCGCTTGCTGAATCGGCTAAACTTCCAAGATTTCGCTCTCCTTCTTTTTTAACACGTCATCGATTTTCTGTATATATTGATCGGTTATTTTTTGAATCTCGGTCTCGGACTTGCGCAACTCGTCTTCGGTGAGTTTTGCATCCTTCTGGAGTTTTTTCAGTTCATCGTTCCCGTCGCGACGAAAGCCGCGCACTTGAACTTTCACCTCTTCTCCGTGCTTCTTGCACACCTTGATGAGCTCCTTCCGCCGTTCCTCCGTGAGCGGCGGCAGCGGGATACGGATCAGTTTTCCGTCATTGGAAGGGGTCAATCCGAGATCCGACGTTTGGATCGCCTTCTCAATCTCGCGGATCATCTTGAGATCATAGGGCTGGATCGTGATCAGGCGGCTTTCCGGAATGGCGATGTTCGCCACTTGCTTGAGCGGCGTGGGATTTCCATAGTAGTCGACCCTGATGCCGTCCATGAGCGCAACCGAGGCGCGGCCCGTCCGCAGCCCGGCCAGGTCTCGCTTCAGATGCTCAAGGGCATGCTCCATCTTTTCCGTGACTCTTTGTTTGACTGCCGGTGCCGTAGGCATGGCGGCTCTCCTCAGCGGCGTTCCATGGTGACCAGCGTCCCGATCGGTTCGCCGCGAACGACTCGTTCAAAATTTCCCTTTTCCTTCAAGTTGAACACGATCAGCGGCAGCTGATTGTCCATGCAGAGGCTCACGGCGGTGGAATCCATGACTTTCAGGTTTTGATTCAGAATCGTCATGAACGGAATATCCGCGTACTTCTTCGCATCGGCATTCTTGAGCGGGTCGCTGTCGTAGATCCCGTCCACCTTCGTGCCCTTCATGATGACCTGCGCGCCGATTTCCATGGCCCGCAACGCCGCCGCCGTGTCGGTGGAAAAATAGGGATTGCCGGTCCCACCCGCAAAGATGACCACTCGGTTTTTCTCCAGGTGGCGGATGGCCCGCCGACGAATGTAGCCTTCCGCGAGTTGCCGCATTTCAATGGCCGACTGCACGCGGGTGCTGGTGCCTTTGCGTTCGAGCGCATTCTGCAGGGCCAGGGCGTTCAGGACCGTCGCCAGCATGCCCATGTAGTCGGCCGAGGCCCGCTCCATGCCGCTCGCACTGGCTGCGATGCCGCGGAAGATATTGCCGCCCCCGATCACCACCGCGACTTGCACGCCCATCGCGACAACGCCGGCGATCTCATCGGCCAGTCCTTCGAGGACGGACGGTTGGATGCCGTATCCCTGCTCACCGGCCAACATTTCTCCGCTGACTTTCAGGAGAATGCGCCGGTATTTGGCAGAGTTCATGCTTGGCCTAATTGATAACGCGTGAATCGACGAATGTTCATGTTTTCGCCGATCTTTGCGATCTTCTGCGCCAACAGGTCTTTGACGGTGACGGAGGGATCTTTGATGAACGCCTGCTCCAGAAGGCAGTTCTCCTGATAGTACTTGTCCAGCTTCCCATCGACGATCTTCGGCCACGCGGCAGGCGGCTTGCCCATCTCCTTGGCCTGCGCCTCATAGATGCTCTTTTCCTTGGAGATGGTGTCGGCCGGGACGTCTTCCCGTCTCACGTAGGCGGGACTCGAGGCGGCAACTTGGAGCGCAAGATCGTTCACGAAGGCTTTGAATTCTTCGTTTCTCGCTACAAAGTCGGTTTCGCAATTCACCTCGATCAAGACACCGATTTTGCCGCCCGCATGGATATAGGCGTGCACCAGCCCTTGATTCGTCTCTCGTCCCGCCTTCTTTTGGGCCGCAGCCAGACCCTTCTGCCTGAGGTAATCGATCGCCTTTTCGATGTGGTTGCCTGTTTCGGCCAACGCCTTCTGGCAATCCAGAATGCCGGCCCCGGTTTTTTCGCGCAGTTCTTTCACTAAGTCACTCAGACTTGCCATACATGCTCCAGATGTGCTGAAACGACCAATGAACGAATACGTTCAACGAACGCTTACGACGCCGGCACGCCCTCCAGGCTCATGGCCGGTTGCTTCTCCCTTGTTGGAGCGCTCGCCGCAAATTCAGTTTCCTCTCGTTGAGTCCGAAGGTGGGCTCCCTCAAGGCAGGCGTCGGCAATATGAGAAATGATCAGTTTGATCGAGCGAATGGCGTCATCATTGCCTGGAATCGGATACTGGATATTGTCCGGGTCGCAGTTGCTGTCCACGATGGCGAGCACCGGGATCTCCAGCCGGTTTGCTTCGAGCACGGCGATGTGCTCGATACGGGTGTCCAGGACGAACACCGCCCCGGGAAGGGCACGCATGTTTCGGATCCCGGAGAGGTTTTTCTGAAGCTTGACGACTTCTTTCTGCATCTGGCCGAGCTCTTTCTTGGTCAGCCCTTGATGGGACGGGTCGGCCAGGGTCGCTTCCATTTTCTTCATCTTATCGATGCTGCGACGGATGGTCTGAAAATTCGTCAGCATGCCGCCCAACCACCGCTGGTTGACGAAGAACATATTGGCCCGCTTGGCTTCCTCCTCCAGGATCTCGGCCGCCTGCCGCTTGGTGCCCACGAAGAGCACGGAGTCCCCGGCGGCTACAGTATCGCGGGCGAAGGTATAGGCCTGTTCCAAACGCTCAACCGTCTGTTGCAAATCGATGATATAGACCCCGTTCCGCTCGCCGAAAAGGAAGCGCTTCATCTTCGGATTCCAGCGGTTCGTTTGATGGCCGAAATGGACCCCGGCTTCCAATAAATCCTTGATCGCGACAACTCCCATACCTTCACCTCCCTTCGAGCCTGCAGAGCGCTCGGCAAAAACGATCGAGCGAGGGGGACGTCCCCCTTGTTCTCAGGCTGCGCAGCGTGCGCGTCACGCTGGTGTGGATTTGATTAAGAAACTCCTGAAACGAGGAGTCTGGACATCGCCATGGTATCCGGTAATGGACATAATGGCGGTGAAACGGTGGAACGCTAGCACAATCCCTATGAACTTGCAAGCTCGACTCCCGGCCCGCACGCCTCTTCATGACCGATAGCTGGCGTTGATTTTCACATAGTCCAACGAGAGGTCGGTGGTCCAGATCTCCGAGACGCCGCGCCCCAGCCGCAAGTCCACGCGAATCGTGAACTCCTTTCGCTTAAAGACCTTGGACAAGCGATGCTCGGCTTGCACGCCTAGACTTTGACCGTTCTTCACCATGACCACCTCGTCGAATCGCAGACTGATTCTAGAAGGATCGATCCGGACGCCGGACCGCCCGATCGCGGCCATGATCCGTCCCCAGTTCGCATCTTCTCCAAACAGAGCGGTTTTCACCAAACTGGATGTGGCGATTGAGTCGGCAACGCGCCGGGCCGCCTGGGGATTCGGGGCTCCGGTGACCGAAATCTTGACCACCTTGGTCACTCCTTCTCCGTCCCAGCAAATCTTGAGCGCCAGTGTCCGGCAGATGGCGGCCAGCAAAGCCTCAAACCGCCGCTGCCCGATGGACCCGGCTTCAATGAGTTCGTTGCCGGCCATGCCGTTGGCCAGACAAAGGACCGTATCGTTCGTACTGGTGTCGCCGTCGACCGAAATCGCGTTGAACGAACCAAGCACCGCGGCCCTGAGGGATTGTTGCAATGCCTGCCGGGTAATCAGGGCGTCGGTGGTGAAGTAGGCCAACATCGTTGCCATGTTTGGATGGATCATGCCCGATCCCTTCACCATCCCCCCGATGGTCACCATCCGACCGCCGATCCGAGACTGAACGGCGGCCTGCTTCGGGCGAAGATCCGTGGTCATGATGGCCCGCGCCGCCTCCAGCCCTCCGGACCGGCGCACCCGCTGGAGCAATGCCGGCACGCCGGCTTTGATGCGCTCGATCGGCAGCCGTTGTCCGATGACTCCCGTGGACCCGACGAATACTTTGTGGGGCATGGTATCGAGGTGCCGCGCCACGGTCACAGCCATGGTTTCCGCGGCCAGGAGCCCTTCGGACCCGGTGCAGGCATTCGCGTTTCCGCTATTGACGATGATGGCCCGCCCCAACCCTCTACGCAAATACGTCCGACCCAAGAGAACCGGGGCCGCTGCCACGCGATTCGTGGTGAATAGAGCTGCTACCGGTCCCTCCCGTTCGGACAGGACCAGGGCCAGATCGAGCTGCTCATTCTTCTTGATCCCGCAGTGAATCCCGCCCGCTCGAAAGCCTTGAGGCGCGGTGATGCCGCCGGCGACTGTCTTCATCCTATGCCCATAATGCGAGTGATCGAAGCTCTTGGCGTGAACCGGAAAATCGTTACGGGTAGGCTCCAGGCGCCGCCAGGCCGGTATCTTCCGGATAGCCGAGCATGAGATTCATCGCTTGAATCGCCTGGCCGGCTGCGCCCTTCACCAAGTTGTCAAGTGCGGCGACGGTGACGACCCATCCGGCGCGTTTGTCCTGATGAACCGCCACATCACAGAAATTTGATCCCTTGACGTGGCGCGGGTTCGGCATCACCTCATCGAAGATGCGCACAAACGGTTCGTTCTTGTAGAAGTCCCGATAGAGGGCTTGTAGCGACACGAGGTCCTGCGGTGTCTTGAGCCGGCAGTATGCCGTGCTGAGGATGCCGCGGTTCATGGGAACGAGATGAGGAGTGAATACGACAGTGACGGTGCCGGACTGTGAGGGTACGGGATGCGAGAGGCCTCGGCCGTGCATGTAGTTCAATTCCTGCTCGATCTCCGGAAGATGCCGATGGAGGCCGATCTTGTAGGGCTCGAGCGATTCATGCGCTTCGGGAAAATGGTAGGGCAGCGCCGGGCTCCGGCCGGCTCCCGAGATTCCCGACTTGGCATCGATCACGATGGTGTCCGGCACGATCAGGCCCTGCGCAATCAGGGGAGCCAGTTGCAGAATAGCTGCGGTCGGATAACAGCCCGGCGAAGCGACGAGTTGTGCCTGTGCAATCTCCGTCCGATGCAATTCAGGTAGTCCATACACCGCTTGCTTGAGCAAATCCGGATGGCTGTGCGGAGTCTGATACCAGTGCTCAAACGCGTGCGGATCCTTCAGCCTGAAATCCGCACTCAGATCGACCACCTTGACGCCCATAGGCAAACAGGAGGCGACTGCGGGCATTGACTTGGTGTGGGGCAGGGCGAGGAACACGAGGTCCGCTCGTTTGGACAAGGCCTCTGGGGCGAGGGCCTCAAAGGTGAGCCGCACGGCGTTCCTGAGGTGGGGGAATACGCTCGCAACCGAAGCTCCGGCGGACTTTTCAGAAGTGACGGCGGTCAGCGTAACTTTCGGGTGCTGGGCCAGCAGCCGGACCAACTCCGCGCCGGTATACCCGCTTGCCCCGGCGACTGCAACGCGCGCGACCGTCATGGCGTCTCCTTTTTGCACAAAAACCCGGCTCGTCCCGGCAAGTGGAGTGCACAGACAAAAAAGGGAAGGCTCGACGCCTTCCCTTTCATCATGCCGCCGGCTGCCAAGGCGTCATCGTTTCGAATACTGGAACCGCTTGCGCGCTCCCTTTTGGCCATATTTTTTCCGTTCCTTCACGCGGGAATCGCGGGTGAGCAACCCCTCCTTCTTGAGCGGGGCGCGAAAGGCGGGGCTGAGGACGACCAACGCTTTGGAGATGGCATGCCGGAGTGCTCCGGCCTGTCCTGTCGGGCCCCCGCCATAGACGGTCGCCCGGACGGAATACTTGCCGGCAACACCGGCCAATTCGAGGGGAAATTGAATAATCGTCCGCAAAGTCGGACGAGGAAACGCTTTCTCCAGCGGCTTCTCGTTCACGACGATATCGCCGGCGCCGGCGGAAACCCATGCCCGTGCAATGGCGCTCTTTCTTTTCCCGGTTGCATACTGAATCATTGCTGCCATACGCGGCGGCCTCCTTCACTCAACGGTAGAGTAATCGATCAGAGAGAAAGTGTTTGAGGCTGCTGAGCCTGATGCGGGTGGTCGGTTCCTGCATAGACACGCAGCTTCTTCGCCATGTGTTTACCGAGCGGCGTCTTCGGGAGCATGCCGTGAATCGCTAGGGTCAACAACTGGGTCGGGCGCCGCTCGTGGATATGTCGAGCGGTGAGGGTCTTGAGGCCGCCCGGATACCCGCTGTGACGCGCATAGGTCTTCGTCTCCATCTTGTTGCCGGTGAGCCTGATTTTCTCGGCATTGATGATGACGACGTGATCACCGGTGTCGACGTGCGGCGTGAACGTGACTTTATGTTTCCCTCTGAGGACGCTTGCCACCCGCGCAGCCAAGCGGCCGAGGGTCCGTCCCTCCGCATCGACCAGATACCACTTCCGTTGGACTTCAGCGGGCTTCTCCAGATAGGTCTTAGTCATGATTATGTGCGACTCCCGAATCTATAGAAAGCGATGTTTCCGGTTCTAGGTTTCGATATTTTTCGTTTCGACCTTTGAGATCCACGCATCGAGGTTTGCGGCTGTTCGCCGATTCAGCACGTCGCGGGTCACATAAATGGGGCAATGCGAGCGCAATGCCAAGGCGATGGCGTCGCTCGGTCTGGCGTCGAGGCTCCGGTCCACGCCTTTCGATAAGAGATGCACGGCCGCATAGTACGTGCTGCTCTTGACGTCGGTCACCACAACTCGATCAATTTTGACGTCGAGATGCTCGGCAAAACTCCGGATGAGATCATGGCTCATGGGTCTGGGCGTGACCACCTGCTCCATAGCCAGGCGGATCGCATTGCCTTCGGCGGCGCCGACCCAAATGGGCAATGTCTCGCTGCCGTCATTATTCTTCAGCACCACGATCCTGGTATCCGTGTTGCTGTCTTCGAGCACCTGTTTGACTTTGATTTCGATCAGATCGGCGGCGGGTTGTCGAGTCGAAGCCGGCTCTTGGTTCGCCATCATGTCAACTGTCCAGTTTCCCAAAATCCTCGGGCTTGAGGTTCTCCAACCACTGCTCCAATTCCTCTGAAGATTGCTTTTTGATGACCGACTCACTGGCGAAAATGGGGGCACTGGTGCGTAATGCCAGCGCGATGGCGTCGCTTGGACGGGAATCCACGGTGTACTCCGAATCCTCGTACGTCAGATGAATCTTGGCGTAGTAGGTATTGTCGTTCAAATCGGTGATGACCACGCTGATGACTTTGGCATCGAATACATCCAGGAATGACTTCATCAAGTCATGCGTCATGGGGCGAGGCGCCGACACGCTTTCGAGGGCCAAACCGATCGCGCTGGCTTCAGACTTTCCCACCCAGATCGGCAGCATATCGGAGTTGTCCTCATCACGAAGCACGACAATGTAGGCATTGTTGTAGGGGTCAAAAATGAGCCCCTTTACCCGCATTTGCGTAATCATGGCGGGACAACACTCGCAGATTTCATCGCATGATCGGCCAAGTGAGGCAATCTAGCACTTCCGAAATCAGCCTGTCAATGAAAGTCCGGCGCGGCTGCGTGTGGAACGCGTGGGATTCGCAGACTCAGCTGGTCGGGCGGTAATTCTCGTCGAGTTTGGTGGTGTCGGTCGCTTCTCCGAGCTTCAGAAACGCCTTCATTTGTTTTCTGACAAGATCGCGGCCGCTCTCGTCGCCCAGGTTGATCTGATACTCATTAATGACCATGACCCGCATGCCTTCCCATTTCTTCCAGCAGGCTTTGCAGACCTTAGCCTTCACTTCTGATTCCAGTTTGCCGAGGAACAGCATGTCGGTGATCGCTTCGCCCTTTTGACCGCATGTGACGCATTCCACTTCCGTCATCTAGTACCCTCCCACAGCGTGTTCAGAGAATGATAAGAAATTATGAGCAAGGTTTATTGTAGCACCGGCTTTCGCGTCATGAAAAGAGGCGGCGGCACATTGACGGTTAAATTGGCTCATGCTAGAAGAAATGCCCTCGCTGTATTTGGCAGGCGGGATGACTTGCCCGGATGGCGGAACTGGCAGACGCGCCGGACTCAAAATCCGGTTCTCGCGAGAGAGTGGGAGTTCGACCCTCCCTCCGGGCACCATAATCCGGCTGTTCAGCCCCTGGCCCCTTGACATGATAGGGTCATTGGCCTATAGTTCCGCCGTCTTGGATTGTACATTAATCTCTTATGCTGGCGACGGTTCATTTTTCGTTCATCATCAAAACTCATCAATTACAACTCACTAAGGAGGCAGCACATGCGTAAAGTGTTAGCACTTGGAGCTGCAGTACTTTTCATCGGCTCCGTGAGTGTGGCGGGCGCCCAAGAGCGCTTGCCGCAATCGTCATCCGGATCCAGTTTTGGCGTGGGGGCCGGTGTGGGGGACGTTTCGGGGAGTTCAGGACGTACTCAGACCTTTGATCGGAATGCATTCTTGGAGAGACTTGGTCAGGCAGAAACCGTGTTTGGTCGCGTTCTTGCCATTGATGTTCCGGGGAACAAGTTGCACCTCGAAACCGGAGGCAGTTCGCATGATGAAGGCCGCGCGGGGACCGGCGCCATGTCGTCCTTGACGCTGTATTTCGACGATAAGACCAACATGGACCAGATCAAGACTCTCAATGCGGGCGATGATATTTCGGTGCAGGTTGTCGAACCGCCGAGTCAGTATGCAGGGCAGGGGATTTACGGGACAGGCCGCAAGCTGGTTCGCGAGGTGTATTTGTTCCGTGGTAACGAGAAGCTGGCAGGATTCGGAGGTCTTGGGCAGCGACCGAATCCGGATACTGAGCGAGGGATCATCACCAACAGCGGAGGCGGCACGGGAGGGATTGTGGGTTCCGTCCTTCCGGGAGCTGTGACGTCCGGCGTGGTGACAACCACGGTCGGAGAATTCACGGGGGCGGCTCCCTGCTGGAATTGTGAACCACAGCCGGGGTGGGGTTATCAAACCGTTGCTCCCGAAACCAAAGTGCAGAACAAGTCCGACTATGGAACGGATGCGTCGAAGCCCAATCTGATTAAGGGCGCGAACTGATCACCCGTTCTTTCCTTTCTTAGGGAGTTGAGGGGCGCTTCGATTGAAGCGCCCCTTTTTTTTCTCCTGTTTCCTCTGATAGCATCCTGTGAAGCGACCCATATCCATACCGATGTCCGATCGTCCTACCATCGACAGCACGGCTGATGAAGAGCTGGACCTACGGGGTGTCATCTGTCCCTATAACTTCGTGAAAACGAAGCTCAAGCTCGAGACAATGTCGCCTGGGCAGATACTCTCTGTAATTCTGGACGAGGGAGATCCGATCAAGAATGTGCCTCGGAGCGTCGGGGAGGACGGACATACGGTGCTCTCCCAAGAACGGATTGATCAATCGTATCGCGTCAGGATCCGCAAGCAAGAGCATGTCTGACATCCGTTCCTGTTTACCGCGCTGCTTACCGCCCTGCCACAACGACCGTCACGCCGGCGCCAGGAAAGCGTAAAGGATAGTTTCGAAGGAGTCTAGTCAGTTTCCCTCGGAGTATTTGCTCACCAGGGTGAGTCAGATTTACGGCGAGGCAAACCTGCTTGTTGCCCAGGCCTTGCTCGATGAGACGCAAGATTCGCCTCAGCTGTTCCGGTCGCACAAAGAAGATGCTGGTGCAGCGTCTGACTTTCAGTTCGGTCAGCAAGCTCATGGCACGAGCTTCGGAAGCGGGAAAGCGACCATAGAAGGAGAAGACATCGCCCGGCATTCCGGCAATGGCAAGCGTCGCCGCCAATGCAGAGGGTCCCGGTACCGAAACGACGCGAATAGCGGCTCGGTGAGCATGGGCGACCAGCAGTGATCCCGGATCATACAGACCGGGAGTGCCGCAATCGGATATAAGGGCAACCTTGCTTCCGGACCTGAGGCGGTGCAACAGGATCGGGGTCTTCTCCCGCGCATTGCGGCGGTCGTACGTGGTCAGCAGCGCGCCAATCCGATGGCGGCTCAAGAAGCGTAGGGTATGGTGCGGATCCTTGGAGGCGACAATATCGACGGTTCGGAGTACGCGAAGGGCTCGAAGTGTCACGTCATCAGGGTTTCCAATAGGAAGGCCCACAACATAAAGCGCGCCCACTGAGTGCTTTTCTTGACTCCGTTCTCCCGCCACCGATATAATTCTCCCTTTCAAAAATATGGATTTTGTTCTTGAATCTTGCGAGGATAGGTAAGCATGTCGTCGACGTTCTTCATGGTGACGATGGGGCTCTACTTTGCGAGCACCATTACATTCCTCGCTTACCTTCTTCGCCGAGTCGATTCCTTATCAAAGATTTCGCTCGCCATGACCGGGATCGGGTTCCTCACGCACACACTGGCCCTGGCGATGCGCGTGGTGGGCACGGAACGGTCCGGCCTTCCGACCTTCCCTGAAGCCCTCTCTTTTTTCTCATGGATGTTGATCTTGGTTTTTCTGGCCGTCGAGTTCCGCCGGCAGATTCATGTATTTGGATCATTCATCGTACCGCTTGCCCTCATCTCTCTCGTCTCTGCCGCCGCGCTTCCTGCCGATAATGTGGAGACGTTCCAGCCGGTTTTCAAGACGCTGTGGGTGCATGTCACGCTGAGCATGCTGGGAACGGTCGGCTTCGCCGTGGCCTTCGTGGCCGGCGTCATGTACTTGATCCAGGACGGATTACTCAAGTCGAAGCGGTTCAACGTGTTATACGCCAGATTGCCGGCACTTGATTATCTCGACCATCTCAATCAACAGGCGATGATCCTGGGATTTCCATTGCTGACACTGGGCATCATCACCGGGGCCTTTTCGGCGGAGATCGTGCGGGGGTCTTATGTGAGCTGGAACCCGGAGCAGACCTGGGCCGTCGTCACCTGGGTCTTCTATTTTGTGGTGCTGATGGGGCGACTGACCGTCGGATGGCGGGCGAAGCGCGCCGCGTACCTGACTATTATTGGGTTCGCCGGCGTCATCCTCACCTTCGTCGGCGTCATCTTGAAGGGCCACGGAGCCGATTCTTGACATGCATGTCATCGTTGTAGGCATCAGTCACAAGACGGCGCCGGTGGAGATCAGGGAACGGCTCGCCGTGCCGGAAAGTCGGCTCGGGGAAGCGTTGGGCCGCCTTTGCTCCTATCACGGAATTAGAGAAGGGCTCCTCCTGTCGACCTGTAACCGAGTAGAGGTCTATGCGGTCGTCGATGAACTCGAGCACGGATATGGGCAGGTCCAGGAGTTTCTGGCCGATACACATCTGTCCCTCTCGTCGGAGCAACTGACGCCCCACCTCTATTGGCATTCCGGTGACCGCGCCATCACGCACTTGTTCCGGGTTGCTTCGAGTCTCGATTCAATGATCGTGGGGGAGTCTCAGATCTTGGGCCAATTGAAGGACGCTTTCGAAGTGGCGTTGAATCACAAGAGCTCCGGTCTCCTCCTCAACAAGATCGTCAAGAAAGCCATCTCCGTCGCCAAGCGGGTCCGGACCGAAACCAAGATCGCCGAGACGGCCGTGTCCGTGAGTTACGCGGCGGTCGAGCTCGCCAAGAAGATCTTTTCCAACCTGCATGACCACACGGTTTTGTTGGTCGGGGCGGGGGAAATGGCGAAGCTCGCTGCGCGCCACCTGATCGCGAATGGAGTACGGCAGGTGCGCATCACGACCAGGAATTTCCACCATGCGGTCGAGCTGGCTCAACGGTTCAATGGCACGCCGGTTCCCTTCGAGGAATACAAAACGGAGCTCGCCGCCGCGGATATCGTCCTGGTCTCTACCGGGGCGGCCCATTACTTGTTCGGCGCGGAGGATGTGCACCGGGCGCTCCGGCAACGGATGAACCGGCCGATCTTCCTGATCGATATTTCAGTCCCGCGCAACATTGATCCGGCGGTGCGCCATATCGACAATGCGTTCTTGTTCGATATCGATGACCTGCAGATGCGGGTCGAGCAGAATCGAGAGGAGCGGCTGCAGGAAGCGGAAAAAGCCGAGCAGTTGGTGCAGGACGAGGTAGCTGTGCTCCGCCAATGGTTCAAATCGTTGGAAGTCACCCCGACGATCGTCGCGCTGCGCAACCGCACGGAGGACATCAAGCGTATGGAGTTGGAAAAGGCCTTCGCCCGGATGGCTCACTTGTCGGCCGACGACCGCCAGACGGTCGAATCAATGGCGTCCGCGATCATTAATAAGATCGTCCATGGCACAATGGTGACACTCAAGGCGGAAGCGAGCGGTTCAGGAGGTGGGGCCTTCATCGAAGCAGCGCGCCGTTTCTTTAACATCGGGGATCATGGGTCGGCTTCCGATCAGCCGAAAAGAGAATGCGACGAATCCCAGCCCTATTTGGAATCCGACCAGCCGCTTTCCACGCCGGAGTCCGGCTTGCCTGCGGGGGTTCGGAAGGGCGCGAAGGAACGTGGCCATGTCGGCTGATTGTCGCCGGAGGATGAGGATAAGGCGGGGGCAGGGCCTGCCTGTCGGCCAGATCCGCTGCGGAGTCCGGGTGGTGGGTCCTGTCATACAGCGGGGCCCATGGCACAGGTAGAAAAGCGCCGTTCCACCTTGGTCCTCGGGACACGCGCCAGCGCGCTGGCCATGCAGCAGAGCAAATGGGTGCAAGCCCGCCTGCACGAACTCGATCCGGACGTCACCGTTTCACTTCAGCGTATCCATACCTCGGGCGATAAGATTCTCGATGTCCCGCTGGCCAAGATTGGAGGGAAGGGCCTCTTCGTGAAGGAGATTGAGGATGCGTTGCTTCGCGGCGACATCGATTTAGCGGTCCACAGCATGAAAGACGTGCCGGCCGTGCTGCCGTCGGCGCTCGAGATTCTCTGCGTGCCGATGCGGGAAGATCCCCGTGATGCCCTGATCAGCCGGGACGGCCGGGGCTTTGCAGACTTGAAGGCCGGAGCCAGAATCGGAACGAGCAGCCTGCGTCGCCAGGCTCAACTCTTGGCCCGCCGGCCCGACCTCAGCATCGTCATGTTACGAGGGAACTTGGACACGCGGCTCCGAAAGCTCCGGGAAGGCCACTTCGATGCCATTGTGCTGGCGGCGGCCGGGCTGAAGCGGCTGGGGTGGACGCAATATGTCACCGAGTATCTATCGCCGGAGATCAGTTTGCCGGCCATCGGACAAGGCGCGCTGGCCATTGAAGGGCGCAGCGACGATGCGCAGGTTAGAACGCTGGTGAGCAAGCTGACTCATGCGCAGACATGGGCCACGGCCCGGGCGGAGCGCGCGCTCCTCCATCGGCTCGAAGGAGGCTGTCAAGTGCCCATCGCCGGTTACGCGGTGCTGGAGGGTGATGAACTGAGTCTCAACGGGCTCATTGCGAGCGTCGATGGCGCCCGAATTGTTCGTGATCGGGTCCAAGGACCGGCTGCGGATGCGGACGTGCTGGGCGTCCGCCTTGCAGAGCGTCTGCTCGAGCAGGGCGGTGATATCATTCTCAAGGAAATTTACGGACGGGCGTGACATGATGGTGAAAGAGGGGAAGGTCTATCTCGTGGGAGCGGGCCCCGGCCATCCCAAATTGCTGACCCTTCGTGGAAAAGAATGTCTTGAGCAGGCTGATGTGGTTCTGTACGATTACTTGGCCAATCCGGCGCTGCTTGACTATGTCCCGTCACACGCCGATCGTATCTATGTCGGCCGGCGGGGCCGAGGTCATTACAGCAATCAGTCCGATATCAATCAGCTCATCATCGGACATGCGCGAGCCGGACGAGTCGTGGTCCGACTCAAAGGTGGGGATCCCTTCGTCTTCGGGCGGGGCGGAGAAGAAGCGGAGGCGGTCGCGGCGGCCGGTCTCTCGTTCGAAGTGGTGCCCGGCGTGACGGCAGCCATTGCAGTGCCGGCCTACGCCGGTATTCCTGTTACCCACCGCACCCTGGCCTCAACGTTGACCATAGTCACGGGGCACGAAGATCCCTCCAAGGAGGAAAGCGCGCTGGAATGGCCTCGTTTGGCGACGGTTGATGGGACGCTCGTGTTCCTCATGGGGATGATTAATTTGCCGCGTATCGTGGAGCGCCTCCTGGCGGAGGGGAAGGCCGGTACGACGCCGGCTGCCGTCATTCGTTGGGGCACGCGCGCAACTCAGCGGACCATAGTGGGAACCCTCGGCGACATTGCCGACAAAGCGAGTCAGGCCGAGATGGAACCTCCGACCGTCATCGTGATCGGAGAAGTGGTGCGCCTTCGCGAGCAACTGAGTTGGTTCGAGAAGCAGCCGCTGTTCGGCCGCCGGATTTTGGTTACGCGGGCCAAGGGACAGGCGGCTGAGTTCGCCGATCTGATCACCGCCTACGGCGGGGAACCGATCTGTTGCCCCACCATCGAGGTTGTGCCGCCGGACACTTGGGAAGCGGTCGATCGTGCGATCCACAATCTCCGGCAGTATCAATGGCTCATCTTCACCAGCTTGAACGGCGTCGGGCCGTTTATGGATCGGCTGCGCGCGCAGGGCTTTGACGCGCGCCATCTGGCGGGGATGCGAGTCTGCTGCATCGGACCCCGCACGGCTCGCGAGCTTTCCCGATACGGTCTCCAGGCCGACTTAGTGCCCACCGAATATCAGGCCGAAGGCATTCTCGAAGCCATGACCGGCCCCGGCCTTCGCGGGCAGAGAATTCTCATCGCTCGCGCGCAGGTTGCTCGGGAGATCCTGCCGGACCAATTGCGGGCGGCGGATGCGGTGGTCGATGTAGTTCATGTATATCGAACCGTTCGTCCGGATGTGGAGTCGGCTCGTTTGGCGGAGCTGCTCGCCAGAAGGGATATCGATATGGTGACCTTTACCAGTTCTTCCACCGTGACGAACTTCGTCGAAGTCCTGGGCGGCTCGGAGTCCATGCTCAAGGCGGTGGGGGACACGCCGATCGCTTGTATCGGCCCGATCACGGCTGCCACGGCAGAAGAGCATGGCCTGCCGACGTGCGTCATGCCCGGTGAAAACACGGTGCCGGCCTTAGCGGAAGCGATCGTCCGGCATTTTGCACCGTCGCGGGAATCGGCTCCCGCATAGATCAGCCGTGATTTCGTCACTCGTATCTCGTCGCTCGTCCTCGGGAAGAACGGGGGCAATGCATTTCACGAGATACGAGCGACAGGTTGAAATAGGGCCTTCATTCAGTTCATCACCACAGGAGGGAGGGACAGGCATGGTTCCGGTGAAATCATTCATGGTTCCCAAGGAGAAATTTGTAACGGTGGAACGAGACACCGATGCCCGCACCGCGGCTCGCGTGATGCGTGACGGCAATATCGGAAGCCTGTTCGTCACCAACGGCAAGGACATCATCGGCATCATTACCGACACGGATATGGTGAGACGCGTGGTGGCGGCCGGAGTCGATCCCGGGAAAACGACCGTCGAGCAAATTATGTCGGCTCCCATCGTCACGATCGAAGAGAACAAGACCTTGCTTGATGCCAACGATCTAATGGCCCAGTCGCACTTGCGGCATTTGGGCGTGACCAGAGACTCGAAGCTCGTCGGCATGATTTCCGTCCGTGATCTCGTCGTTTTCCTGACCAATCTTCCACGGAAGTAACGCCGGCATGGCCTTTCCGATCCACAGGCTTCGCCGCCTGCGACAGAAAGAATCCTTCCGGCGGCTCGTCCGGGAGACGACCGTGACGCCGCGCGACCTGATCTACCCGATTTTCGTGATCGAAGGACGAGATCGCCGAACTCCCATCGACTCCATACCCGGCCAGTATCGACTTTCCATCGATTTGCTCATTAAAGAAGCGACCGATGTGGCTTCGCTCGAGATTCCGGCCGTGATTCTGTTCGGGATTCCGGATCGAAAGGATGAGCGAGGGTCGTCTGGGTATGACCCGAACGGCGTGGTGCAGCGCGCGGTACGGGCCGTCAAGGATCACGTGCCGGATTTGGCGGTGATCACCGACGTCTGCATCGATGAATACACGAGCCACGGCCATTGCGGCCTCGTCAAAGAGGGGCGCATTGTGAACGATGAAACGCTCGATTGCTTGCGGGCCATGGCGCGGACCCATGCCCAAGCGGGCGCCGACATGGTGGCTCCATCCGATATGATGGACGGGCGAGTCGCGGCGATCAGGGATGAGTTGGATTGCGCCGGATTTTCGGACCTGCCGATCATGGCCTATGCCGCCAAATTCGCCTCGTGCTTCTATGCACCGTTTCGCGATGCGGCCGGTTCCAGCCCGCAATTCGGTGACCGACAGACGTATCAGATGGATCCGGCCAACGGACGCGAAGCCCTGCGCGAGATCGATCTCGACGTGGCGGAGGGGGCGGACATTATCATGGTCAAGCCGGCGATGCCGTATTTGGATGTGATTGCCGCGGCCCGCGAACGCACGCTGCTGCCGATTGCGGCGTATCAGGTCAGCGGGGAATACAGCATGATCAAAGCCGCCGGGCAGGCCGGCTGGCTGGATGAATCGAAAGCTATGATGGAATCCTTGCTGGCAATCAAGCGGGCCGGCGCCGACATGGTTCTCAGCTATTTTGCAAAAGAGGCGGCGAAACTACTTCGGTGAACGGCTCCTATGAACGTCGTCCGCAGACTCACCGATCCGATCCAGCGCTCTTATCCGGTGGCGACGATCGGCAATTTCGACGGGCAACACAGGGGCCATCGGGCCTTGCTGGATATCGTCGTCGCCACGGCCCGGCGGGTCGGCGGAACGCCGGTGGTCGTGACCTTCGATCCCCATCCGGTGAGAACATTAGCGCCGCATGTCGACCTGAAATTCTTGACGTCTCCTCAAGAGAAGCTCGCTCGTTTTGAAGAAGCAGGCATCGAGGAGGTCGTGTTCCTGGAGTTCACGCCGGCCTTCGCAGGCCTGACGCCCGGCGAGTTTGCCTCACAGATTCTCAAAGACCGACTCGGCCTGCGCGAGATTTTTGTCGGAGAGCATTTTTCATTCGGAAAAGACCGTGCCGGAAAAATCAAGGATCTAACCGATCTCGGCGCACAATTGGGATTCCAAGTACACGCCGTCCCGCCGGTCAAACTGGAGGGGGAGATCGTAAGCTCGACCCGTATCCGCCGCTTCATTCAGGCGGGCGACATGCAGAAGGCGGCGCAATTTCTCGGGCGTCTTTATGCCATCGAAGGGGAGGTCATCCACGGCGATCAGCGCGGCCGGACGCTCGGATGGCCGACCGCTAATCTTGCCGTGCCTTCCGAGCGGGTGCTTCCACCGGACGGCATCTATGCGGCGACCACGCAGTGGCGCGACCGACGTCTGGAATCGGTCGCCTATGTCGGCACCAGGCCGACATTCGGCCAGGGAGATCGGGTCATTGAGGTCTACCTACTGGATCGTGACACGGATTTGTATGGGGAACGCATTGCGGTACACTTCGTCGAACGTCTACGCGGAGACGCGGCATTCGCTTCGCCCGAGGAATTATCCGCGCAAATCGAGGAAGACGTGCGGCAAGCCCGATCTGCTCTGAGACGGGCCTCTCAAATGGTGGAAATCACTTCATGACCGCGTGCGAAACGGAACCCATCCCGTCTGCCTCTTCATTCGATCCCGCGTTGGTCCGTCGCGTCGTCGCCGTTGTCCGTAGGCGTCGGCTGTTTCAGGCGGGGAATAGAATTCTGGTCGCGGTGTCGGGCGGATCCGACTCCGTGGCACTGCTCTATCTGCTCCACGATTTGAAGCCGGAGTGGCGACTTGATCTCTCGGTTATTCATGTGAATTACGGACTGAGAGGGAAAGAATCGGACGATGACGCGGAATTCGTTCAGCGACTCTGCAGACGATTGACGGTTCCCTTCATCATGAAGAGGGCGGATCTGTCACGGGATACGGAACGGCATCCGCAACGTTCACTGCAGGCGCGGGCTAGAGAGATTCGTTATCGGATCATGCGGGAAGTGGCCGCCGCCGAAGGAGCCGACAAGGTCGCTTTAGGTCATACGGCCGATGATCAGGCGGAGACGATTCTCATGTGGCTCTTGCGGGGCGCCGGGATGACCGGTCTGGCCGGCATGCCGATCGTACGGGAAGGATTGTTCATCCGCCCCTTGTTGACGACGGCGAGAGAAGAACTGGCGGTCGGTCTCGCATCCCGCGGGATTGATTTCCGCACGGATTCGACCAATGCCAAGCTTCTGTATCGGAGAAATCGAATCCGGCATGAGGTCTTGCCCACCATTACCACGCTTGCTCCCTCCTTCGTGAAGTTGATGAGCCGCCAGAGCGAAGTGCTCGGCGAAGAAAATCGCTTTTTGGAACACCTGGTGACCGAGTGTCTTTCGCGTACGCTGAGCCGGGAGTCGGGCCATCCTGTACTCAACAGGACGACATTACTGCAGGCGCCTCTGGCGTTGCAGCGTCGCCTGGTGCGTCGAATCCTTTGCCGGCTCAATCCTCTGGGGGCCGCATCGGGATTCAGGGCGGTGGACGCCGTCCTTCGTCAAGTCGTGAACGCAAGGTCAGGCGCCCGGTTGACCCTGGACGGCATCGAGATCGTGCGTGACGGATCGGCGATTCGGTTCATGGAAAAGGAATGCTCCGCGTCTAGTCGGTGCGGGGAACCAATCGAGCCGTTGCCGGTCGGCATTCCCGGCAGCGTGATCTGGCCGCCTACCGGCGAGCGAATCGATGTGGAACGCATCGGAGCGGGGCAGGCTCGCCGACTCATGGAAACTCGGGTACGACACGTCGCCGTTTTCGATGGCGCGACATTCACCCCCCGGCTGGTCTTAAGAACGTGGCAATACGGGGATCGCTTTGCGCCGGCAGGGATGGGCGGCAAGCAGAAGAAATTGCAGGATTTCTTTACCGACACCAAAGTGGGCCGGCTCGATCGGAAACGGATCCCGCTCCTGGCGGCGCAGGAAGGGATTCTATGGGTGGCGGGCCATCGGGCCGATCAGCGCTTTCTGGCCGGACCTTCGACGACGGCCTTCGTGATGGCCAGCATCTCGAGTGATATCTCCGCGGAAGGACGGGATTGACATTATGGAGCGGTTGTTTGGGCGGCCGATCGTGACCCAGGAACAGATGCGCGCCAGGATCCGGGAAATGGGCCGCCAGATTACAACCGACTATGCGGGAAAGGACTTGATCCTCGTCGGAGTGTTGAAAGGCGCCTATGCGTTTTATGCCGATCTTGCCCGCGCCATTCGGATCCCGATGAGGGTCGATTTTATCGTCGTGACCAGCTATGGATCCCGAGCGAGGACATCCGGAAAAGTGAAACTGGTATCGGATCTGACCGAGGAGGTGAAAGGGAAAGATCTGCTGCTGGTGGAGGATATTATTGATTCAGGTCTGACGATCAGTTACTTGATGAAAACCCTGGCAAAACGCAAACCTCGCTCCATCAAGGTCTGCACGCTGCTCAGCAAGCCCGAGCGCCGTGTGGTGAATGTCTCCATCGACTACGAAGGGTTCCGCATCCCGAACAAATACGTCGTCGGGTACGGGCTGGATTATCAGCAGAAGTATCGCAATCTGCCGTATCTCGCCGTGCTTGATAAGGTGGATGAGCCGGAGCAGGAGTCCGCGTGAAGTGTTGTCACCCCAGCGGAACCTGTGTTAACATCACGAAGATTCCCGATAGTCTCCGCTCTGTCCGGAACCCGCAAAGGAGAGGTGGATGAATTCACGTGTGAAGAACCTGCTGTTCTGGGTCGTGGTCGGCCTCTTCATGATCCTGCTCTTCAACCTATTCAGTGTTCCGACCCATGCGCCGGAAGATGAAGTGATTTTCAGCGACTTTATGGCCAAGCTTGATAAAGGCGAGGTTATGAAAGTCACCATCAAGGCCAATCATGTCAGCGCCATTCTGAAAGATCAAAGCCGCATCCGCACTTATACAGCCGAATATCCCGAACTGGTCAAGTCGTTGCGTGAGAAGGACGTGCAGATCGAGGCCAAGCCGCCTGATGAAAGCCCTTGGTACATCACCTTCCTCGTGACCTGGGGGCCCTTTATCCTATTCCTGGGCTTATGGTTTTTCCTCATGCGGCAAATGCAGATCGGCGGCAACAAGGCCTTGTCGTTCGGGAAGAGCCGCGCCCGCATGCTGACCGAGGAACGGAAGAAAGTTACGTTCTCCGATGTCGCCGGCATCGACGAAGCCAAGGAAGAAGTGTTGGAGATCATCGAGTTTCTGAAGGATCCGAGAAAGTTTCAGAAGCTCGGGGGGAGGATTCCTAAGGGGGTTCTGATCGTTGGTCCTCCGGGGACCGGCAAGACCTTGTTGGCCAAGGCGATCGCCGGCGAGGCCGGGGTGCCGTTCTTCAGCATCAGCGGTTCGGATTTCGTGGAGATGTTCGTCGGCGTCGGCGCGTCCCGTGTGCGGGATCTCTTCGAACAGGGAAAGAAGCACGCGCCGTGCATCATCTTCATCGACGAGATCGATGCAGTCGGGCGGCTTCGCGGGGCCGGACTCGGCGGCGGCCACGATGAGCGCGAACAGACCCTGAACCAACTGCTGGTGGAAATGGACGGGTTCGATACGACCGAAGGGGTCATCCTGATTGCCGCGACCAACCGTCCGGACGTGTTGGATCCCGCCTTGCTCCGGCCCGGCCGTTTCGACCGCCAAGTGGTCGTCAATCGGCCCGACTTGCGGGGGCGTTCGGAAATTCTCAAGGTGCATACGAAAAAGGTGCCGCTTGCGTCGGATGTCGAGCTCGAGAAGATCGCCCGCGGAACTCCGGGGTTCTCTGGGGCCGACTTGGAAAATCTCGTGAACGAAGCGGCCTTATGGGCTGCCAGGCAGAATAAGAAGGAAGTCGAGTTCATCGATTTTGAAATGGCGAAGGATAAGGTCTTGATGGGAGCCGAGCGCAAGAGCATGATCTTGAGCGACGAGGAAAAGCGTATCACGGCGTACCATGAGGCCGGCCACGCGTTGATGGCGAAGCTGCTGCCGGGTACGGATCCGGTGCACAAGGTGACGATCATTCCTCGAGGCCGTGCGCTCGGCGTCACGATGCAGCTCCCGACCGATGACCGCCATAATTATTCCAAGGAGTTTCTGTATAACACCTTGGCGATATTGATGGGCGGCCGGGTAGCGGAAGAACTCGTCCTGCATAACGTGACCACTGGAGCGGGAAACGACCTGGAGCGGGCCACCGACCTGGCCCGTAAGATGGTCTGCGAGTGGGGAATGAGCGAGAAGCTCGGCCCGCTCACGTTCGGGCGAAAGGAAGAGGAGATTTTCCTCGGCCGAGAAATCGCGACGAAGCGAGACTTCAGCGAACAGGTGGCGCTCGAAATCGATCTCGAGATCAAACGGCTCGTGAGCGAAAATTATGAACGGGCCAAGCGGATGCTGACGGAGAATATGGTGAGTTTGAAGGCATTGGCTCAGGCACTCCTTGAAAAGGAAGTGCTTGATGCGCCGGAGATCGATCAGATTCTCCTGCAAGGGTCTGCGCCGCAGACCGTTCCTGCCTGATAGTCCGGCTGATGCAGCCGTTCCTAAACAGTTTCTCCGCCGGCCTCCAAGGAGGAGGCCGGCTCCTTCCAGCAACTTGTCTGCTTCACTCCCCGAACGCTTCTCGCCATGTCGAGCAGCCATGAGATCTCACCGCTTCTCCAGTCTATGATCCCGCTGTCGCCAGATCATCTGATTGTTGAAACGGCCCATCACCGATTGGATTGCTCAGAACGACCCCTCTTGATGGGCGTCTTGAACGTCACCCCCGATTCCTTCTTTGACGGCGGCTTGTATCAATCCCCGGCCGACGCGGTCGCGCGGGCCAAACAGATGGTCGAAGAAGGCGTGGATATCATCGACATCGGCGGCGAATCCTCCCGGCCCGGGTCCGAGCCGATCAGTGAAAACGAGGAGCTCAAACGGCTCGTCCCTGTCGTGGAGGCTCTCCATGGCTTGGTCCCCGTCCCGCTTTCGGTCGATACGACCAAATCCGGCGTCGCGCGGCGTGCCATCGAAGCGGGAGCCGCCATTGTCAACGACATCAGCGCCATGACGTTTGATCCGGATATGGCACGTGTGGTGGCTGAATCCGGCGCCGGCATCGTGCTCATGCACATGCAGGGGGTCCCGAAGACCATGCAGCGCGCGCCCCGGTACGGCGACGTCGTCAGAGAAGTCCAAGGATTCCTAGCGGGCCGGATCGAAGCGGCCTGCGCGGCCGGGATTTCGCGAAAGCGAATCATCCTTGATCCAGGTATCGGTTTTGGTAAGCTGCTGGAACATAATCTTACGTTGCTGGCCCATCTGAGGACATTGACTGAATTGGCTCGTCCGCTGCTGGTCGGAATCTCACGCAAGGGCTTCATTGGACAGATCCTTCAGCGATCGGCCTGCGAGCGGCTCTTCGGTACGGCCGCCGCTGCGGCAATGGCGGTTCAACAGGGAGCCGCGATCCTGCGTGTCCACGACGTGGCTGCCATGCGCGACGTCAGTCGCACGGTCTCGGCAATCATGCGACACGCGGAACACATTTAACGAGGGACTCATGCGTAAGCTGTTCGGCACAGATGGGGTTCGCGGCGTCGCCAATCTCGAACCGATGACAAGCGAAACGGCCATGCAGTTGGGCCGGGCCGCGGCGCATATTTTCATGCGTCGCGCGGGACGGCATCAAATCGTCATCGGGAAGGATACGCGGTTGTCCGGGTACATGCTGGAGGCGGCCCTGATCTCCGGCATTTGCTCTATGGGTGTCGACGTCTTGCTGGTGGGCCCGATGCCGACCCCCGCCATCGCATTCCTCACGCGCAGTCTTCGGGCCGACGCGGGAGTCGTGATTTCGGCGTCTCACAATCCCTACCAAGACAACGGAATCAAGTTCTTTTCAAGCGACGGCTTCAAACTTCCGGACGAAGTCGAGGCGAGGATCGAACAGCTCATCGTCACCAATGAGATTCACCACCTTCGCCCCACCGCTGATGCCATCGGGAAGGCGTTTCGTATCGACGATGCGGAAGGACGGTATATTGAGTTCGTCAAACGGTCCTTGCCGCGAGATTTGGATTTCCAGGGCATGAAGTTGGTGATCGATTGCGCGAACGGCGCCGCCTATAAGGCCGCGCCGAATGTGTTGCGCGAGCTCGGAGCTCAAGTCGATGTGCTGTGCAACAAGCCGGACGGCATGAACATCAATGCCGGCTGCGGCGCAGTCCATCCGGAGCAACTGCAGGAGGCTGTGCTGGCTCACGGCGCCGATCTCGGGATCGCACTCGATGGAGACGCGGATCGCGCTATTTTTGTGTGCGAGCAGGGGAAGATCATCGATGGTGATCACGTCATGGCGGCGCTCGCGCTGGACCTTCAGGCGAAAGGCCAGCTGGCGAAGCGGACCGTGGTCGGAACGGTCATGAGCAACTTCGGGCTGGAATTGGCGATGGGCAAGGCCGGTATCGGGCTGATTCGCACACCGGTCGGAGACCGGTATCTGTTGGAACGAATGCTGTCCGACGGGTACAACTTTGGCGGTGAACAGTCGGGACATTTCATCTTTCTGGATCACAACACCACCGGCGACGGGCTGATTTCCGCCCTTCAAATTTTGTCATTGATGAAGCGGACCAAGCAGCCCCTGTCCGAGTTGGCCAAGGCGATGGTGGCGGTTCCCCAGGTGTTGGTCAATGTCAAAGTGAAAGAAAAACAGGACCTCGCCAGCTTGCCGGATCTCCAGCGGGCCATTGAGACAGGTGAGCGGCAGCTCAACGGGACGGGAAGAATTCTTGTCCGCTATTCCGGTACGGAACCGGTGCTCCGGATCATGGTCGAAGGAGAACAGGACGCGGCGATTCGTGAAGTTGCCGACCACCTGGTTCAGATAGTCCGCGCGCGCCTCGGATAGCAGATCCGTACGCCAGCTCGATGCTGCCTGCGTTCACCGCGCTTTTCTCGGCCGGACTGCTGGTCGGGTCCTACCTGCCGTATTTCCCTTTGTTGACGACGCTCCTCTTGATCGTCCTCGCCGTGCTTATGTCTTTCAAAGAGCGCGGGTGGAGTTCGGAGTCTCTCACCGGGCACCGATTCTATGCGGCATTGCTGGCGGGGCTGTTATATTGGCATCTGTTCGCCTTGTTCACGCCGGCTCCCTCTGGCTTTCGCGCAGATGAAATTTGGACCGGCGTTTTCCTCGGAACCGTGGTTGAACCGGTGCAGCATGCCGCGGACCGCTCCATCATGGTGCTCCAACTCGACGAGGCGACGGCGGCAGGAGCAGGAGACCGACCATATCCCAGCCGCGTGCGGCTGGTCTGGAACGGGGCGGATGTCTCTTACGGCCGTGGCGACCGGATCGAGTTCCGCGCCGCCCTTCATCCCCCGCATGGGTCGTTGAATCCCCGGGGATTCGATTACGCCGGCTATCTCGAGCAACAAGGCATCGGTGCCGTTGCGGCGGTATCCGGGGCCAATTCCGTCCATCTTATCGAGAGCGGCGCAGAATCCTGGCGGTGGCGTCTCTGGAATCTAGTCGATCGATGGCGAGACGCTATTCGGGCCGTGGCGGACGTGAGTCTCAGCCAACCGGCCTGCGGCCTTTTCTTAAGCCTCATCACAGGAGAGCGCGGATACTTATCGCAGGATGTTCGGGACCGGTTCATGGTAACCGGCACGGTGCATATTCTCTCGATCTCCGGGTCTCATCTCGGGCTTGTCGCACTCGTGTCGTATGGGGTTGTCCGTAGATTGCTGACGTGGCTGCCTTGGATCTGGCTGCTGGCCCTTTCCAAGCGCACGACAGCCTCTAGAATTGCGGCAATGTGGACCATGATACCGGTCTCCGCCTATGCGGTGATGGCCGGTGCGGAAACCGCTACCGTTCGATCGCTCCTCATGGTCGCGACGGCCTTGCTTGCGCTCTGGCTGGGATATCGCCGGCATCTTCTTCATGCTTTGTCCTTCGCCGCTCTGGCGATTCTCATCCATGATCCGCGCGCGTTGTTTGATATCTCATTTGAGCTGTCGTTCGTCTCAGTCTGGTCCATCGCCTGGTTCATCGACCAAATGCGGCCTGATGAGGAGAAAGATGAACCTCACTCCTCATGGTTCGGAACGTGCGGACGATGGGTCACGGATTCGCTCTGCATCAGCCTGCTGGTGACGCTGGCTACCTTGCCGCTCGTGGCGTTTTACTTCAACCAAGTTCCATGGGTCGGGTTGGTGACGAACATTCTAGTGGTTCCGTTCACGGGCTTGCTGTTGGTGCCGATTGGTTTGGGGGCCGCAGTGTGGCTCATCGTGACGGGCGGGACCGCATTACCCGCTGCGGGGCTGATCGAATGGTTGAGCGAAATGCTCGAGGCAGGAGTGCGCGTGGCCGCTGCAGTGCCGGCCGCCGACGTGTTTGTTGCGGCACCGACGGTACCGCTGATGGCATTCTTCTACTGGCTGGGCTATCTCATCCTGAAACCAAGCACGGATGCGCGAAGCCGCGTCGCTGCGGCATTAGGCATGAGCGCGGTCATTGCTTGGTGGGTCTGGTCGCCGCGTCCCTTTGAGACCGAGGGCCAGACGTTCCGAGTGACCTTTCTCGATGTGGGGCAGGGCGATAGTTCGGTGGTGGAACTGCCGGATGGGCAGGTCGTCCTCATCGACGGAGGTGCGGCTTATGAACGATTCGACATGGGACGCGGTGTGGTCGCGCCCTACTTGTGGAATCGGGGCATTCGCACGATAGATCATGTGGTCGCCTCTCATCCCCAATTGGATCACGTCGGGGGGTTGCCGTCGATCATCGACCGCTTCACCGTCAGGCATGTGTGGACCAATGGATTGTCGCGAGAAGAAGTATTTTGGAAGCGGTTCGAAGACGCGCTCGAGAGGAAGCGCCTGTCGACGGGGACGGCCAGTGATGGACTCGATCTCTGGTCTTTCGGACCCTGTCGAATGAGCGTGCTCGCGCCGGAGAGAAACGTTCTCCATCGATATGCTGAGCGGCCGATTCTTCGTGCCAAAACGCTCAACGATTCTTCGATCGTCGTCGGCCTCGCATGCGGCGGGTCGTCGGTGCTGTTCACGGCGGATTTGGAACGGGAGGGGCTCGCATCTCTGCTGGATCGCCATGACCTTGGTCATGTGACGATCTTGAAGGTGCCTCATCATGGAGCACAAAGTTCATTTGATGGTCGTTGGCTGGCATCGGTCCATCCCGAGGTCGCGATCTTTTCCACCGGCGCCTATAATCCCTATCGACACCCGGCTCGGGGCGTCGTGGACGCATACTCGCAAGCTCACGTTGCTGTGTTTCGCACCGATCGTGACGGAGCCGTGTGGGTGGACTTCAACGCGGAAACATCCGGGTTTGAGGTGCATCGCACCCGAGATTTGCTTCTTCAGGCTGTGAGCCTGTCTTCTTCGGCCTTTATTCAGGAGATGATTAATATACAGCGGCTATGGCGGCGATGGAATTGGGCCTAGACACAACGAGCCTTTTAGCCGAGAGCGGCCTCGCTGTGATTGTGCGGGCAGGCAGTGGTATGATCGGCTCGTTATCCCCATTGACGCTCACCGGCATGTAATCGAATCATGACGATGATCCCACATTCCCGTCCGTTTATCGGTCAGGAGGAGATCCGCGCGGTCACCGAGGTGTTGCGCTCCGGTCAGGTCACCGAGGGCCCCTCGGTCCACCAATTTGAGCGGGGTATGGCGGCGTATTTCGGGCTGGAGGGAGGCGTGGCGGTCCATTCCGGGACGGTGGCGATTGAGTTGGCTCTTCGCGCATTGGGCGTCGGCCCCGGCGACAATGTCATTCTCCCGAGCTATGTCTGTTCGGCGCCCTGGCTGGCGATTCAACGGGTCGGCGCGCAATCGCGTCTCGTCGATATCGATCTTGAAACGTTCAACCTCGATCCGGTGAAAGTGCGGCGGGCCAGGACCGTGAGAACCAGGGCGGTCATCGTGCCCCATCTTTTCGGACTGCCGGCGGACCTCACGGCGTTGCAGGCACTCGGCATCCCGATTATCGAAGATTGCGCGCAGACCTTGGGCGCGACAGAACAGGGCCGTGCAGTCGGAACGGTCGGCGTCGCGACCGTCTGCTCCTTCTATGCAACGAAATTGCTTTGCACCGGAGAAGGGGGCATGGTGCTCTCCAACGATCAGGTCCTCCTGGAACGGGTGCGTTCGCTGCGGGAATACGATCAGGCGCCTTCGTTGACCGCATCGAGCTTCAATTGCAAAATGACGGATCTGCAAGCCGCGCTCGGCCTTGCCCAGCTCAACCGCCTCGGGACTTTCTTGGAGCGACGTGCGGCCCTGGCGTCGGAATATCGAGAGGTCTTAAAAGACCTGCCGCTGCTGCTGCCGGGTGTCCCGGCGGGCCGGACGCACGCCTACTATCGATTCGTCGCCAGGCTTCCGAAGGGCTCGTATTCCCCGGACGAATTCACATCGCTCTTGTCGCGCATGGAGCATCGCGGCCTTCAATGTCGAAAGCCGGTCTTTCGTCCGTTGCATCGCTATTTGGAACTGTCCGATTTTCCCGCAAGTGAAGAGGCGGATCAGACTGCGCTGTCCATTCCGATTCATCCCTCGATGGCGGATGAAGAGGTGGTGTGGTCGGGTCAGGTATTGCGCGAGGAACTGAGCGTCAAGTAGCTCGTGAGCTTGTTCCCGCACATCGTCATGGCAACCGGTTGAACACCTTTTGGCCGAGCGATTGGCCGCAGGCGGTATCAGAAGAATGGAGCGTTGAACCTATGGTGCCCACGGTTGAATGGAAGGATGGAGCTGTGTGCCTGTTGGACCAAAGCCGGCTTCCGGCACACGTCGAATTCGTGATGTGTCGCGACTATCAGACCGTCGCCCGCGCTATTCGCGAGCTCAAAGTGCGCGGCGCACCCGCCATTGGAGTGACGGCGGCAATGGGAGTGGCGCTCGGCGTCCAAGCCCTCCGGGTGGCGAGTTACGACGAATTGGCCAAATCGGCCCTAGTCATCTGCGACCATCTTGCTGCGACCAGGCCGACGGCCGTGAATCTTTTCTGGGCCATCGAGCGCATGAAGCGAAAATTAGCCGACCTGAAGAGTTTGCCCCAGGAAGACATCAAGCGAGAGTTGCTGAAGGAATCGCAATCAATTCTAGACGAGGACATTGCGTTATGTAAGGCGATGGGGCGTCACGGCGCGGGACTTGTTCGGGACGGCCAGACGATCCTGACTCATTGCAACGCCGGCGCGCTGGCCACGGCGGGCTACGGAACTGCGTTGGGGGTGGTGCGTGCGGCTTGGGAGTCGGGCAAGAAGATCAGAGTCTTTGCCGACGAAACCAGGCCCGTCTTGCAGGGGGCGCGGCTGACCGCCTGGGAACTGATGCAGGACAATATTCCGGTGACTCTCATCACGGACAACATGGCGGGATCCCTGATGCGTAAAGGGCGGATTCAGCTCTGTGTCGTCGGCGCCGATCGAATCGCCGCCAACGGCGATGTCGCCAACAAGATCGGTACCTATTCTGTGGCGGTATTGGCCAAGGCGCACGGCATTCCGTTCTATGTCGCCGCGCCGTACTCAACGATTGATCTCGAGACGAAATCGGGAGAAGATATTCCCATCGAACAACGCAACCCTGCCGAGGTCACGAATGTCCATGGCGGGGACCTGATCACGCCGTCAGGAGTGGATGTGTACAACCCGGCCTTCGATGTGACGCCCGCCGACCTGATCACCGCCATTATCACCGAACGTGGCGTGTTCAAACCCGGCGAACTGGCGTCGAAATTCGGCTCATGAGTGGTCCGCTGTGGCGGGACCAAGTTTGTGTGGTCTGTTATCTCTCCCCCTGTCCGGCATTCACGCACCAAGATTACGACAAAACAAATCCACCGTCTTATTGAAAAGAAGCAGAGCCGTGTCTTGACGAGAGGCCGCCACCGCGGCGGCTGCGGCGCTACCATCACCAGTGATCGGTTGATTCAACTTCTCGAACATTCGTGGGGGAATTCAACCAGCCGGTGGACATTCTGTTAGTTGGAGCCCTGGCCTTGCAGGTTATGGATACCATGACCGGTACACACAGAATGTTGTCGATGCCGAGGTCTCCAGGTAGGCAGGCAACAGCCGCAACATGCCCGCCCTTCTGTGTCGGGGGAAGCGATTCGCTCATGCCGGGTCACTGCAGCACCACCGATAAGGACCGTCGAATCGAGCCGACTGCACTTGAAGCGGAGATCGCGGGGAATGGTCGCAACAAATGGTATTGCCCTCGCGGCGGTTGAAGCGAGGGCGTCGATACCTTGCCATATTGCCGTCACTTTGATATGGTTTTCCATATGAAGACCACGCTCGTGATTGATGAACATATCATGAAGCGGCTCAAGGTCGAGGCCGCTCGCCAAGGAAGAACGATTTCCGAGCTCGTGGAGACCGCTCTGCGGCAGATGCTCGAAGTTTCCCGTTCAAAGCCGACCAAGTTGCCTCCTTTGCCCAGCTATAAACTTGGCGGTGCGCTGGTCGACATCGCGGACCGTGATGCCCTCTATCAAGCCATGGAAGGGCGTTGATGTTCGTCGTTGACACGAACGTCTTTGTGTACGCACTTAACCGGTCGGCTTCCGAACATAGTGCTTGCCGGCTCTTGTTGGAAGGCTGGCGGTCGCAGATGGTGCCTTGGTACACAACGTGGGGTATTCTTTACGAAGTGCTTCGTGTAGCGAGTCACCCCCGGGTGTTCCGGCATCCTCTATCGATGAGCGAAGTGTGGCACTTCCTGCATGGCGTGTTGGCTTCTCCCACCATCGGGCTGCTGGTGGAAGGCCCAAGGCATGCAGCCATTGTGGCTACAGTCGCAGAGGAGGTGAAAGAGCTCCGTGGGAACCTCATTCATGACGCACATACGGCCATCCTGATGCGCGAACATGGGATCCGGCGGATCTATACCCGCGATACCGATTTTCATCGCTTTCCGTTCCTGGAAGTCATCGATCCATTGGCTCGATGATCACTTGTTCTCGCGACATGCCTTCTATAGAATCCGAACAGACTATCGTTTTTGAGCCTCGTGATTCTGCCTATGTGCAGAGTTCACGGTTCCACTATAGATACGAGAGGACTCTCATCCCATGAGTGAACGGACATTGGCGATCATCAAACCGGACGCAGTGAAGAAGAATATCATCGGCGAGATTATCGGCCGATATGAGAAAGCCGGCCTCAGACCGGTGGCGATGAAAATGATGCAATTGTCGAAGCCGACAGCCCAGGGATTCTATGCCGTGCACAAAGCTCGGCCCTTCTTTGACAGTCTGTGCGCGTTCATGTCGTCCGGTCCTGTGGTGGTCCTTGTGCTGCAGGGTGAGAACGCTATCAAGAAGAATCGGGAATTGATGGGGGCGACGGATCCCGCCAAGGCGGATGCCGGCACATTGCGCAAGCTATACGGCACAAATATTGAGTTCAATGCGGTGCACGGGTCTGATTCTCCTGAAACGGCTTCGTTCGAAGTGGGATACTTTTTTCCTGAGATGGAACTGGTCGGGTAGGATCTCCTTTCTTCTGGTTATCGGTTGACTCGTCTTTCACTTTCCATCCTCGTGGGTGTGCTGGTCGGCTGTCTCTGGACGGCCTGCGCCAAGACACACGTTCCCGGGACCTTGCCCCCGTCCGCCGATCCGTCCATTGAAGCCGAAAACCGTCTGTGGGCCGACATCACAGGGGCGCAAAGCCAAGGGCGACACGAGATTGCGATCCGCACGCTCCGGCGGTTGCTCGCGACCTATCCAAAATCCGCACGCAAAGCGGAAGGACATTGGCGCCTCGGTCAGTCGTTGGAGCAGGCCGGCGATCTGACTGCTGCCCTTGCTGAGTACCAAACCCTGCTGGAGATGGAACCTCTCTTGATTCCGACCAGTTCTTTTCAGGCGATGGCGACGCAGCGGCTGGAGGACTTGCGACGAGAGGGCATCAAGCCGCCGTCGAGAGCCCATGGCCACACGGGACTCTTGATCTCACCAGCCAGTGTAGCGGCCCTATCTCACCCCGGCTCGTGGATGCAGAAGACCCGCGCCGCCGGTGTCACGGTGCTGATGCTCGATGTCACGTGCGACGCCGTCTGTACAGACCGCCTTCGCGCGGTTCCCCCCGTTGAACAGCAGTCGGCTCACGCCAAGACCGGTGTGCTGTTTGCCACGGTACATGCGTCGGTCATTCGGCCGCTCATGGATTCCTTGGTTTCTGAAGCGCATCGCGCCGGCCTGTCGGTGATAGCGGTCGTCGATCTCTTGCGCGCGCCATGGCTGGAAGGGAGAACAGACTGGCAGACCTCCGTTTTCGACCCACGCAGCCGCACCATCCGGCCTTGGGCTACCATCGACCTGTTGAATCCTTCTGTTCACACACATTTGGCCGCGGTCCTCTCGGATCTCGCTAGGACAGACATCGACGGCCTCTTGGTCAGGACCAGAAGCCGAAACAGTTTTGCCTATGAAATGGGCGCGGCGGCGCTCGCCGGATTTCAGGCGCAATATCAGGAGAGCTCGGCCGACGTCACTCAAGCGCTCTTAAGATCGGCAAACGGAGGCCGATCCGTTCAGCCGCCTCAAGAGGGTGAAGCGATGAATAAGGAGCAGGCAGCCGGTACGTTGTGGCACTGGGTCGGATGGAAAGCTCACCGCGAACTCGATGCGTTGGCGGAGCTACGTCGTGCCTTGCAGCAGGTGAGACACGGACTTCGAGTCATTCTTGAGCTTCATGCGGAAGCGGCGTCCGAGCCGCTCTCGGCGTTGGTGAACTATGGTGAGGATGTGGCGGAAGCGAGCCGCCGCGGATTCGATATCCTGCTGAACGGCCGAACTCGGGTTTCCGAACTGCAGCAGACGGCCGCGCTCGTCAAACATGCCGAGATGAAAGCATTGCGAAAGCCCGTGACCGGGCAGCCGAGCACGCAGCAACTGTGGGTTCTGGCTCCCGCCAGAGGCTTGGGCAGCAGGATGGATTCGATGGAGCTTCAGCAGGAAGTCGACCGGGTCCGCATCCGCGAAGATGTGAACGTCCTCCTGGTTCCGGAGCCGGGAGAGACCGTTCCTTGACAAATCGCGCGCCCGCCTTCTAGGATCGCGATTTGGAAAGGTTTTCTCACACGCCGGCCCTGCAAACCCGCAGAGAGGAGATCATGATACCGTCCAATCTTCGTTATCATCAGGAACATGAATGGGCTCGGGTCGAAGGAAAGCAGGCGACCATCGGCATCAGCCATTTTGCGCAGGATGCGCTGGGAGACATCGTTTTCGTCGATCTGCCCAAAGCCGGCGCCGCCGTGAAGGCCGGCGACCAGATCGGCGAGGTGGAATCCACCAAGACGACATCTACCATCTACACGCCGGTCAGCGGTACCGTCACCAAGATCAACGGCGATCTCAAAGATCACCCGGAAGTAGTCAACTCCGATCCATACGGCAAAGGGTGGATGATCGTCGTTGACTTGGCCGATCCTGCAGAGGTTGAGAAGCTGATGACGGCTCAACAGTACGAGCAGTTTCTCAGCACGCAAAAGTAGTGACCCGCTCGCCATTGCATCAGTGTCACAGTGCACCGGTGATTCAATTGTCACTGAATCACTGATTCAATTCCTTATGTCGAAGCACATTGGCGTCCTTTCCCGGGAGATTGGTTGGGAGGGGCTGGGGGCTGTGCAAGTCGGCTCACGCGGTGAGATCCTCGTCAACGACCCGATGGAAACGAACGTTCATAGTATCTATGCGATCGGCGATGTGGTAGGGAAGGCAATGAGGGACTGATGGAAGCGATGGAGGATGTGGAGGGCCGAGCGACCAATATGGCCCGCAAGCGAGGTTGACGTGCTTCGATCGGTTCTGATCAAACTCGCGATGTTGGGTGCGACGCTTTCCATGATCGTCTGGATGGGATGGACCGCGCCTCCGAACCGCGGAGAGGCAGGTCCGGCCGGCTCGATTGCATCGCCGGATCATGCCGATACAGTTGCGGCAACACCCGCTCCACATGAAGGCGGTCCCAGGCCCTCTGCTTCTATGATCACCCCATTGCCGCCGGCGCCGGCGGTACCTTCGTCTCCGCGCTCTTCGCCGGGGAAGGCCCATCTCGACATCAATCAGGCAACGGTCCAGGACTTCGAGCAGCTTCCCGGTATCGGGCCGGCGCTGGCCCAACGGATCATGGATCACCGGCGGTCGCATGGACCATTCGCGAGGGTGGACGACCTGCTGCTTGTAAGGGGCATAGGGCCCAAGAAGCTGGACCGCGTGCGCGAATTCGTCACAGTCGACCACGGTATCAGCAGTAAGAAGCGAAGAGGGCGGTTGTGAGTGAACTGACTCGGCAGCTCGACCTGATCCTCCGCGGGTCGGTCGAAATCATTCAACAGGCCGAACTCGAGTCCAAGGTGACTCGGTCCCTGAAAGAACGCCGCCCGCTTCGGGTCAAGGCCGGGTTCGATCCGACCGCACCCGATCTGCATTTGGGCCATACCGTCCTCATCCATAAATTGAAGCACTTCCAAGATTTAGGGCACGAGGTTATTTTTCTCATCGGCGATTTTACCGGCATGATCGGTGATCCGACCGGCGTTTCGGAAACCCGTGTGGCCTTATCCAAGGACAAGGTGCTGGACAACGCCAAGACTTACCAGCGGCAGATTTTTAAGATTCTGGATCCGCAGAAAACCACGGTGGAATTCAACAGCCGCTGGATGAGCGCCATGACCGCGGATGGATTGATCCAACTCAGCGCCCATTACAATGTGGCCCGCATGCTGGAGCGGGAGGATTTTCATAAGCGGTACCAGGAGCAGAAGCCGATCAGTATTCACGAGTTCATGTATCCGCTCATTCAAGGATATGATTCGGTCGCGTTGCGGTCGGACATCGAGTTGGGCGGCACCGATCAAAAGTTCAATCTGTTGGTCGGACGCGACCTCCAGCGCGACTATGGGCAGGAGGCGCAGGTCGTCATCACCATGCCGCTGCTCGAGGGAACGGACGGCGTCAAGAAAATGAGCAAGAGCGTCGGCAACTACATCGCGCTCGAAGACAAGCCGGACGACATGTTCGGCAAGCTGATGTCCATCAGTGACGCCCTGATGGTACGATATTACGAGCTGCTGACGACTGAAGATCTCGCGCGGGTGAAGGGCTTGCATCCTATGGAAGCCAAGCAGGCGCTTGCCGGGCAAATCGTGTCCCTCTATCACGGCGCAGAGGCAGGGCGTATAGCGAGGGCCAACTTCCAACACAAGTTCCAAGCGCGTGAATTTCCGGACGAACCGGATGCCCGTGTGGTGCTGACCGGCGCAGATGTAAAAGATCCGGCGACGCCTTCGATCACGCTGCTCGAGATGGTCGCGAAGACCATGTTGGTGCCCAGCAAGAGCGAAGGACGGCGTTTGATCGTGCAGGGGGGGGTGGAGCTGGACGAGCAGAAACTTATCGATCCGAATGCGGTGGTGGCCCTGGCGCCGGGCCGCCAATACCGGTTGCGGGTGGGACGAAGAAAATTCGCCATTGCCGAGTACCGATCATAAGGGGGTAAGAATCGTCGAGGGCTCTCGTGAAGCCGAAGCTTCTGCCACTCCATAGCTTGATGGCGGCGATCGGCGCCGGCGCGCTCCTCATCAGCGTCTGGCTTCGGACGTATTTCCCCACATGGCGGTGGCATCAAGAGCCGTTGCATTCGGCGATGGAGTCGATCGGCGGCTTGGCGGCGATCGCCATGGGGGCCGTCCTTCTCCTCCAGAGAGATCCGAACGGGACTCGGTTCTACCCGGTGGCGGGCGGATTTCTCGGCATGGGATTGCTCGAGATCTTTCATGCAGTGGCCGAACCCGGCGATGCCTTTATTTTCCTCCGGAGTACCGCCAGTCTGGTGGGCGGCATCGGATTTGCGCTGATCTGGCTGCCTCACTCGAACCGCTCATCTCAACTCTCCGCTCCAATGGTTTGGACAGCGACCGCCGCGGCCACTGGATTCGGCATCTGGTGTCTGCTGTTCCCCGAACAGATTCCGACCATGAGACGGGACGATGCATTCACGCCGACGGCGGTGGCTCCTCAAAGCGTCGCGTGTATGTTGTTCTTCGCCTCGATGTATTGCTTCTCATCCAATTACCGGCGTACGGGCGGCACGGAGGATCGACTCTTCGCCTCCTTGGCCTTTCTTTTTGCGCTGGCCGAAATCATGTTCGTCTATTCCACGCTCTGGGACAGTCGCTGGTGGTTCTGGCACGGCATCCGGTTGACGGCCTATCTGTTGGCTCTCGGTTCAATGGTGCAGGACTATCGCCGGATGGTGTTCGACCTTCAGCATGCGCTGGCCCAGACGACGCAGGCGGAGGAGACAGCGCGGTTGAGCGGGCAACAACTCCGTCACGCCCTTGAGGCGCGTGAGCGCATGTCGCAGGATCTCCACGACGGCATCATCCAGTCCTTGTTTGCGCTGGGTTTGAACTTGGAGCGATGCCGGCGGCTCGTCGCCAAAGATCCGAGTGAAGCGGTTGCACAACTTGGGTTGTCGGCCGGCGGCCTCAAGTCGATCATCCGTGATTTACGTGGATATATCACCGGTCTTGAGCCGGCAGTGGCGGATGGACGGGATCTTGCTTCAGAGCTGGCCTCGCTCGCGGGCGTGATCGAAGCATCCGCCGAACTGCAGTGCCGGATCGAGGTCGATCCGGAGGCGGCCGCGCGGATGACCCCGGAGCAGGCCCGGCATATTATCTATATTGTGCGGGAAGCGTTGAGCAACAGTGTCCGGCATGCGAAGGCGCGCAATGAGATGGTCTCGCTCCAATGGCATGGCGAAGGAGGGCGCTTAATCATCGAGGACGATGGCAGCGGATTCGAGCCGGCTCTGGTCGAGGGACGGGGCGAAGGGTTGAAAAATATGGCTGCCCGCGCGAGTAAACTTGGCGCCCGTTTTGAAGTCCGATCGCAAGCGGGACAGGGGACTCAACTGGTGTTCGATATTCCCTTGGCCGGCATGATTCACGAAGGTTCATGACGGCACTACGCGTCCATGCCTAAAGGTTCTCAATCAGTCGTTCGCGTGATGCTCGTGGACGACCACGAAGTCCTTCGGCTTGGCTTGAAGACGCTGTTCAGCGAAGCCGGGGGATTCGAAGTGGTCGCCGAGGCCGGCACCGTTGCGGCGGCGGTCGAGCTGGGGAGGCAACGGAAGCCTGATCTGGTGCTGATGGATGTCCGCCTGCCGGACGGAAGTGGCATTGAAGCCTGTCGTGATATTCGTACTACCACTCCCGCCACGCGTGTTTTGTTCCTGACCAGCTTTGGCGACGATGAGGCGGTACTCGGAACCATTCTCGCGGGCGCAGATGGATTTCTCCTCAAGGAGGTCAGTGGGGAGGAGTTGATCCGTGCCGCCCGAATGGTAGCAAGCGGGCGCTCGATCCTCGACCCCAATATCACGCAGCGCGTCATGGCCAAGGTGAAAGCGCTTTCCATTCCAGGAGGTGAGAGCAAGGAGCCATTGGCGCCGCAAGAACGGCGCGTCCTTGCCTTGGTTGCAGAGGGCAAGACCAACAAGGAAATTGCGGTCGCGTTGGAGCTCAGCGAAAAAACGGTAGGTAATTATCTAGGCAATATCTTCCAAAAACTCCATGTCACCCGCCGCTCTCAGGCCGCGGTGTACTTCAGCAAGCAGTTTCCCACCTAGCCGGATGGTGACAACCATTGTGAAGTGTCGTTCGTGAATCGTATCTCGACCTGTTTCTGAAGATCGCTGAATAGAGGCATTCTCCCCTATGCCGTAGGGGAAGAATTGTTCGCGCACCGGCAAGACCTCCTCTAACGCCTGCGCCGTCGCCTGCCGTACCATTCGCTCCATGGTGAGCTTGCGGTAAATGGTTTCCCAACCAAGGAGGCTGCGATGTCTATGCGATTTCATTCCCATGCGTTCGTGTTTGCCGGAGCGGTGCTCGTGTCTGCCCTCGCCTTGTTCATGAATCCGGCCCAACTTCAGGCGGCCGATGTCTCGGCAAACGGCAAAGTGAAGGTGATCTATCATGTGGATGGAAAGGATCCCGAGGTGGCGAAGTATGCGCTGGCCTTGATCAATAAACACATTGAGGCGGAGGGCGGGCCGGACAAGATCGACGTGGAGCTAATCGTCCACGGTCCGGCATTGGAGTTGTTCGAGAAAGACAATATGGATGCGGAGATGACGAAACGATTCGATCAGATCATGGCCAAAGGGGTCAAAGCCGAAATGTGCCAGGTCTCAATGAAGTTCTTCGGCAAGACTATCGACAACCTGGCGAAGGGATTCGTCGCAACTTTGCATCCGGTTGCAGTGAAGCGCATTGCGGACCTGCAACAACAGGGCTACTTGTACATCAAGCCGTGAAGAGGAGGCTATCATGCGGTTGATGGGGATCGGGGTGCTGACTGTTGTGATGGTGCTGTTCAATCTGTTGGGATGGGGAGCCGCGACAGGCGAACCTGTGCCTGCGTCGCCGCCCGCTCCGGCTTTCGAGATTGTGACGGCAAGTGGGGATACGTTCAGCAACGTGACGTTGAAAGGCAAGCCGGTGTTGCTGGTGTTCTGGGCTCCCTGGTGCAAGGTCTGCCGGCAGGAGCTGCCGGAACTGGCAAAGTTCTATCAAGATGGTAAGCCTCAAGCGATGCGTATGCTGTCGATCGGTTTTGCTGACTTGCGGTCGAACGTTGAAGGATTCGTCAAGGAGCGTCCCGAAGTCTTCGTCTTCCCGAATGCCTACGACGAAGATCGGTGGCTGGCGCAGACATTCAGAGTCAATGCCACCCCGACCTACGTGGCGCTTGATACGGAAGGCCGGATCGCGCTGGTGCATCGCGGCGGCGGGGTCCTGCAGAATCCAAAGTTCCGTGAGTTTCTCTCGACGGTGAAAAGCTGACTGATGGAACGGGAGAGGAGTCGTCTGCACGATACTCCTCTCCTGTTGCCGTGAAAGCCTTGGCCGTAACCAATCATGCTTGACAGCTTCCCAGATACGTCACTTATGGGCGCTTTTTTGACCGGTCTGCTGGCCATGGTCTCTCCCCCAGGGCTGGCAATCATTCCCGCTTATGTTGCTTCGCTCATCGGCTTGTCATTCAGCCGCTGCTATGGAGTCCCGCGGCGTCCGTTGAACTCCGTGGTCATGATTTCTTCACTCCTGTTCGTGACGGGATTCTCATTGGCTTTTATGAGCTTCGGCGTACCGAGCAGTGCGATTGGACAATGGCTTGTGGATTGTCGGGTGTGGATTCGCAAACTGGGTGGTCTGTTCATCGGTTGCGTCGGAGTGTATTTGCTGATGATCCAATTGGTGCGCACTGTTCCGCGATCCATGGGAGGTTATAGGTGTATGACCGGTTTCAGGAATCTTGGGTCGGTTCTGACCGGTGTTACGGTGGCTGCAGCATGGACGCCCTGTGCCGGGCTGAAACTCGGCCCGTTCCTCATGCATGTGGGCGCCGTGGAGACAAGATTAGACGGCATGATTCTCCTGATGTTTTACTCTTTGGGAATCAGTGCGCCGCTCTTAGCTATCTCGCCCGCACTCGTTCGCTTTCTGTCCGTCGTTGATTCAGATCTGTTGTCTGCGAGCACGGCAGCCGGCTGCGCTGGAATCTTGCTCATCGCCATGAGCGTCCTGCTCTATATGGATGGCTTGGACTATGTGACGGCCGTCTTTGAGCGGACCGGGTTAGGGGTGTCTTAACCCACATTATTCATGAGCGCTTCTACTGCAACCGCCGATTTGAACCGGTCAGTCAGGAAGAACCGAGTTAAGGTGTCTACTCTCGCGCGAGATCAATCAGATAGCGCTCGGCCTCGCAAGCGCGGGGGCGACGCACCTGGGTGCAGGTTTCCGCACCCAAGCGCGAGGGCTCGCCTCTCTTGGCCTCGACGTACTGTTTCAAGTACGCCTCGGCCTCTCGGGGCTCCGCGCGCAAGACACCGCCGCCTCACCGACTCGGCGGCGTCCGCAAACCCGACGCTCATTATTCTTCGCGTCGCGGACCTCGCTTGGCGTCTTGTCGGTTTCGTCACGAACCGTCATGAATAATGTGGGCTAAGGAACATTGTCTCAACATGGGAGCGTCATGATGACTGAGTCGATGCAATCCATTTCTCTGGCAGCCGCCTTTACGGCAGGCCTCCTGTCCTTCGTGTCCCCGTGCGTGCTGCCGTTGGTCCCGTCGTATGTGTCCTATGTCACGGGTTTGTCCATCGAACAGTTGACCGATCTCACCGAGCGAAGCCGGTTGCGAAAGACGATCATTCTGAACTCACTTCTATTCATCGCCGGTTTCTCGTCGGTGTTCGTGGCCTTTGGTGCTTCTGCCAGTCTGATCGGACAAGCTCTCTTAACCTATCAGGAACATGTTCGCCGGATCGGAGGTATCATCGTCATTGTGTTCGGTCTGTATCTGCTCGGTATTCTGAACTTGAATGTTCTCAAGATCGAGCGCCGGTACCAGTTTCGCAGCCGCCCGGCTGGTTACCTCGGTTCGTTTCTCATCGGAATTGCGTTCGCCGCTGGCTGGACACCCTGCGTAGGACCAGTCCTGGGCACCATCCTCCTGTATGCGGGGACGACCGATTCACTGCTGAACGGCGTCGTGCTATTGATCTTCTATTCTTTTGGACTTGGCCTTCCGTTGTTTTTGACAGCGTTAGGAGTCGACCGATTCCTCGTTTATTTCAAGGAAGTCCGCGGCTATTTGTGGGGAGTCTCGACCGTCAGCGGGGTCCTGCTCATTGTGGTAGGCGTCATGATCTATGCCAACTCATTGACGATCATCACGAGCTTTTTGGAGCGTTATGGCATCGGCTGGTATCTCGGCCAATAGTGCTTTTCAAACCGCCCCGTCATGGCACATTGTGCTGGTCCATCAGAGCGGCGGGGTCAATCCATAGTCCTTTCAGTTCCCTCTTCATAGGGAAAAATGTTTCAACTGGACGGCCTCGTTCAGTTTGACGAGCGCGTGAACCCCCTTTCAGTTCGCTCTTCATAGGATCTGAAGCTTTCTGGTTCAAGCGCGACGGGTCGCGATGTGGAGGGCTCCGACATTGTATGGCCGTTGTCGAGGGCGCCTAAGCTAGACACCCGTGCCGGCTTGCTGTATAAAGATGAAGCATTTGTCAGGGCACTGTAGTTCGACCACCCGATGTCTTTGCG
>DATFFC010000167.1:0-3979 GCA_035250505.1 Nitrospiraceae bacterium
CGATGGCTCTGTGCCGCCTGTAGTAGTGGAAGGGCTTTCAGCTGCCGCCTCATGTTCACAAACTGATGGACGGTCGCTTGGCACAGTGAGCATAACCCATGCTCATTCTGAACAGCGTACCGCCGTTGACAGCTTATGCAGTATCGATAGAGAAATGACCCAAACATGTAGCGGAGAACCGGCATAGCCGCCACCTCCTTGTCTTAGTGGTATGAAGATGCCAACACGCCATCCAGAAACGGCACCCTTCAGCCAAGGGAGAGGGGTGTATGGTCCTCCATACACTAAGGGAAATGGCCTAAATTGGCAAGGAAAAACATTGCCATGTAGCCGGCAGTTCATCACGGGTCTACACCCAGCCTCAGCGGGTTTGTATGGCAAGCGGATGCGTCCACTCAGGGGACGCGACAAGACCGGATCATTGCAGCTTTGAGCCACGCGGATTTGGAATTGGAATTTTTATGCGGTGGGGGAAGGTCAAAGGGCGGTTGCTCCTTGCGCTCTTAGTTGCCGCTATGTCGGCCACCTTGATTGCTCTACCAGGCATTACCTATTATCTTTTCCGTCTATGCGAAAACGACAGGGCATAACTTCACGTTCCATTTTCATTGTGACGGGTTTTGTAGGTACGCTCGCCTGCTTGGCAACGTCGCTCCACTTAATTGTTTCCTCCTTTGGGACGCCATTAGCGCCGGGCTCGGGTGATTGGGAATATCTGGTCAAAGCCGGCGCGCTGACGGCACTATATTTAACGTCGGCCTCGGCATTGGCTGTTGCTGCAACTTTCCTGTTCAAGGGGATAGCCCTCCACGCTCACATGGTGGACAGGTGGTCCCGCACCAGCCTATTCGGATGGATTGGGGGAGTTGCGTTCCTGTCGGCCATTTATTATCCCGTTCCCTATGTCAGTCATCATGCCGATAAGCTCTATATCTTGCTCTGCGTTCTACTCCTGTGGCTCTCCGCATTTATCTTCATGCCAAGTCGACTTTCTGCATTTCTCGATTCCGTCGTGTTTAGAAGCGCACAGATTCTTTTGGTCAATATTGTATTGGCCGTTGTCCTCAGCGAGGTGGCTATTAGAGCGGCTGCTCCCATCTTGTCCCGTCACGGAATCTTTGATGCTACGCACCACTCTCCGCTTGGGCTCGTCCCGCATCGGCCTACCGCGGGGTCTATTCAGCGGTTGAATTCGCACGGGTTTCGCGACCGTGAGCGAACTTTTTCCCGCACGGTGGGTACACCTCGCATCGTAGCATTAGGCGACTCGTTCACCGTGGGAGTCGGGGTCTCCTACGATGATGGGTTTGTGGCCAGAACCGAGAAGGCGCTTCAAGAAGTCGTGCCCGGCACAGAAGTCATCAATCTCGGTGTCGGCGGCGTTCAACCTGACGAATATCTCTCTATACTCAAAGCTATCGGGATCCGGTATTCGCCGGATTTGGTACTGGTGAATTTTTATGTCGGAAATGATTTCGAACGCAGCCCGCAGCATTATATTCTCTTCGCGGGGCTACGATGGAAAGTACACGTGAACGGAAACTGGGTCCACGACCATTTTTCCCCCGACCATTGGAATCTGGGCCATGCGCTCACCTATGTGTATCGCGTCGGGCGCGGTCGTCTTGGGCATTGGCTGGGCTTTCCTCAAGAAGGATTTTGGGATGCTTATGACGATACCCCAATGGGAACACGGCCGGTAGGAGCTTTTACGGAATGGAACCGAGCTTATTTGCGGTCTCAAGGGCATCTCGATCAGTTCCTCAAGAAGGATACACCGCGATTCCAATCGCTCTGGGACAGTACTCGTCACACCCTCGAAGAGTTTAAGCGTCTCCTCGACTCACAGCGTATTCCGTGGATGCTGATACTGCTGCCGATGGAGGCCCAAATCGACGATAGGCTGCAAGCGGTCTCTGCAGATTTTCTGCGGTTTTCGCGCGACGATCTTAACTTCGATAAACCACAAGAGATTCTACACGGGTGGGCTGAATCGAATTCCGTTTTATTCCTCGATCTGACTCCTGCATTTCGGACGGGTACTTCGACCCGCCGGCTGTACTTGAACAATGACGGGCATTGGAACCCGGCTGGCCATGAGACGGCGGCGGCGGCTCTTTTCCCGGCCCTGCGGGATTGGATCGTGAGGCAAGATAATTCGCAACCTGGTGCATCGAACAAGCATGATGGTCGCTCGCGCTAAACCATCCAGCCGGTCTTGGAGATCCGGTTCGCTGGAGCATGCCCTTCATCTTCGCTGGCCCCGGTCGATCATTGTCAGCGTCGTGTTTTATCGGGTAAAGAGACCTGGCGACCACCGACAAGCATAAGTGAACTATGAGGGCGCGAAACCGGCGACGGCTATCCCGCGTCCTTGTCAAGGCCCTCGATGAATTTGTCGGCCTCGGCGATGGAACGATTCATGTCCTTGACGAGTTGATCGACCTGCGCATCCACCTTCACCACTTCCCCCTTCAGCGACGACAGCGCCGTGGCGTTCAGGTTGTGCTTGAGGTAGAGCACCTGGTCCCGCAGGGGCTTTAATACCGGATCGATGCGCTGCTCGGCTTTTTTCATGGCGGCGAGCATTTCGCCGTATCGTGCCTTGGTCTGTGTGTATTTCGCCTCGCTCTTGCGACGCAGCTCCTTGCTGGAGTATTGATCCAGTTCCTTGTTCCATTCCTTGAATAAGGCGTCGCCGACTGATTCGACATCGCTGATCCGCTTCCGGACCGTCTCAGCCCTCTCCTCGCTGGATTCCAACTCGCCGTTCAACTTCTTATAGGTTGCCTCCAGGTCTCCTCCGGAAAAGTTTACGACCTTGCCGAACTGCTCAAGTGCGCTCTGGATCTCTTGTTTGGCGTCCTCTTGGGCATCGCGCGCAGCCTTGACCCGGCTGCTCAAGATGTCACGTTTTGCATAGCCCATCTTCTCCATCGCGCCCAGGTAGAGCGTGTCGCAGCCCGCCAAGATTGAAGCGATGAGCAGACACGGCAAGAGATCGGGCACTAAGCGGGGGACACAGCTGTCGATTCGCATAAAGCCTCGTTGTGTGGTTTCTTCGCGTAAATCGAGCCAAAGCCGTCGCATAGTTCAATGGGGCGATCGCGAAAGTCAAGAGGGGCGAACCTATCGCGGCGCCTTCAGCTTAATGACCTTGCGGAGCAGCCAATCGTGAACACGATCCGGTAACACGGTGGCCAAGATTGCCCGGGCTCTGGCATCCCGCCCGACGAGATAGCGGGTCTTGGGAAATCGTGACCGCAGCGCGTGGATCACGGCGTCAACCACGATGCCCGGCGGCGGGGCCTGCGCGCCGGCTGTGGACCCGAAGTCTTTCGCGTTTGCAAAAGACGCCTCATACAGTCCCTTCATCTCTTTGGTCCATCCTGCATCCCATGCGTCTACCTCTCTTCTGGTCTTGCCCCAGATGGGTGTGGCAATCGCGCCCGGTTCGATCAGCGCAACGCGGATGCCCCAGGGATGCACTTCAAGACGCAGGGAATCCGTCAGTCCCGAAAGCGCATGTTTCGACGCGGAATAGGGCGCCATGAAGGGCAAAGCGATACGGCCCGACGTCGATCCCATATTGATGATTCGCCCCCGACCCTGTCGCAGGAGGGGCAAAAATGCCTGAGTCACTGCCACGAGACCAAACACATTGACCTCGAATTGCCGGCGCCATTCGGTGAGGGGCAAGGCTTCGATCGGCCCGGCCACCGCAATTCCGGCATTGTTCACCAATCCCGCGATTCCATGTTCGCCGACCATGGCTTTGACGGTATGGACGGCCGCCGCGATGGACGCCGCATCGGTCACATCAAGCCCGATAGGCATGAGACGAGGACCTGCCGATGCCGTGAGTGTGTCGCCATCCGCCTTGTCGCGAACTCCGGCAAAGACGCGGTAGCCCAGCTTATCGAGCGCGAGCGCGCAGGCCGCTCCGATTCCGGTTGAGGCGCCGGTGATGACGACGGCG
>DATFFC010000168.1:0-4048 GCA_035250505.1 Nitrospiraceae bacterium
TTGTAGCCAATGCGGCTGTGCGGTCAGTCAAAAGATCCCGGTAGGAGATAACCTTCTTCGATTTGTCTGCGATGCCTGCCAGACGATCCACTACCATAACCCGAAGATCGTCGCCGGATGCATTCCTGAATGGCGCGGCCAAATTTTGTTGTGCCGCCGCGCGATTGAACCCAAGGTCGGGCTCTGGACGTTTCCCGCCGGCTTCATGGAGGTCGGAGAAAGCACCGAAGAGGCGGCGGCCCGGGAAACCTTCGAAGAGGCCCATGCGACGGTCAAGGTGTTATCGCTGCACGCGGTGCTCAGTATACCCCACATCAGCCAAGTCTATATGGTGTTCAGGGGCGCGATGCAAGAACCGCTGTTCAAGGCCGGCACGGAAAGTCTGGAAGTGAAGTTGTTCAAGCCCGGCGAGATCCCGTGGGATCACCTGGCCTTTCAAGTCGTCCGGGATGCGCTCAGGCGGTACGTCTTGGACGTGGAGCGAGGCAGCTTCTCCGTCCATGTCGATAACGTCTACCCGCCGCAGCCGCTGTAGGAATCGGTCAGACGCCGTTGTTCTGGCTAGCTAAGAAGGCCACCGCTATACCTTTTCGTATCTTCTTATACTTGTCCCATTCGAAACCGCACAGGAAGTCGGCGGCCGCTTCTGCACCACGAGCGAAAAGGTCGACTTTGTCTTCTTCCGTCATGGCGAAATTCAGCCAGTTATGATCTCCCGTGTCGATCATCTTGACCAGATGTTTGTAATCGGGATTCTGCTTGATGAAATCAAAGTCCAACGTATGGCGAGCCGCATCGAATATGGCACTGAGCAACTGCGACGGCTTGGAGATGATCTTCGGAGATTGTCTGTCGGTACCGATTTTCGCCCCAAAGGTCGGAGCGGACGGGATGCGGTACGGCTGATGAAACAAATTGATGGGGAAGTTCGACATGATCCCCCCGTCCATAAACATGACGCTTGTAGGGAGCGATGCGCCCGAGTAGCCTGCGAGATCCTTCCACGCCGCCGCGTCCTGCGGGCAATCGTCCACGCGGTATGGATGGAAGAAAAAAGGAATCGACATTGAGGCGCGGGCAAAGCAAGCCGGATCAACGCCGTCCGGATCCTTCCAATAGAGCTTGGCCATCTTGGGAAATTCCACCTTCGTCTCGGTCGTAATATCGGCCGCGACCATGACAAGCCGGCCGTATTTATCCTCGTCTGAGAATGATGCATCGGACCGGTCGTTGCGAAGCCGAAGCCCCGAGGGGACCGTTTGCAGCTTCTTAGTCAAATCGGCGTTCGTGTGGATATTGGCAGCTCTCAATTGCTGCATCAGCCAGTTGAGAAATTCCTCGCCCGGATTGAGGCCGAGATCCTCTTTCAGGTTGTCGATAACTTGCCAGGCTTTCCAGCCGAGCTCCGTCATGCTCGCCTTCTCCAGCACGGCGTGTGAGAAATCGCGGGCGTCTGCATCACCGTCGATGAACTTGGCCATCGGCATGTCGGCCAGGATTCGGAGGAGATCTTGGCTCTTCGACACGGCCGGAGGTCCAAGCGCCGCAATCATCAACGCATTAATTGAGCCTGCTGAGGTTCCGCCCAGGCCTAAGAAACGGATACCCGCCTTCTCGAGAACATAGGTATAACCGATCAGAGCAATACCCAGCACTCCGCCGCCTTCCATGACGAGATCGACGTACTGATTGTCGGCATCGTCGATAATGTCGGAGAGTTTCTTATTTCGACACTCCGTCTGAACTCGCTGTACTGCCTCGAGGACTCGGTTATTGTTCATATACTGGTTTACGTCAGCCATAGCACCTCCGATGAAAAAGGTACGGTTATCAGTTGCCCAGCAAGACCAATGCCTTGAGTGTGGACGGTGTACGAAACCTAAGTGTCCGTTACTTAGCGGGATGATCAGAGGAATCAGGACGGATAGAACATAGAGTTTCAGTCAACTCGATATTAAGAGATACACGATCGTATCCAATGAGATACGGCCACGGAGCAATGCAACCTCTTTCGCGAGCGCAACCACCGTACAGTCCTGTGGGAGGGTACGAAAGGATGGAATGCGCCCCGCGCCGGTGCAGAAGGAAGGATAAGTCAGTTCAATTGCGGCAGGGTCAGATTGATCAGACCGGGGTCGCCGGGATGGAGGAATTTGAACCCGCCCGGTTCTCGATAGTCGAGCGTGATCCCGTCGATGCGGGCGGCGCTCTTGCCTTCGACCGCGATGGTGACTCCGTCCAATTCCTGGACGTCGTCCTCCGGTTGGGCGCTGCTGTCCAAGACAATGCTGAAGGATAGTTTGGTATCATCCAGATCACGCAACGTCACGCGCACGATCGGATCTTCCGGATGTTCCTCGATCAGGCTCTTGAGCTTCTCGATGGCTGCGATCGTGATGTTCAACATGGCGCTTACCTCATCTCGCGTTCATGCGCAATACAATGAATATCCAGCACCTGTTCGGCGCGGTCGATCGAATAAAAGATCCGCCATTCGCCGACGGAATATTTCGAGAGACCGGGCAGGTCCGTCGAGATCGGCTCATGCCGAAGGTTGTCTACATTGGAGGCCAGCCATTTGGTCTTCTCGAACAACCGCTGCGCCGTCGGCTTGTCGGGTTTGGTCAAGTCGTTGAGCACTGCGGGCCGGAACGCGAGCCGGAACCAAGCCATGCCGTCACCACCGCAATCCGAGCTTCTCTGCGACTTCCTCGCCGGTGATCCGCTCGGCGGCGGTCAAGGATTCTTTCAGCCGCTTCCGAAGCGCCTCTCCCAAGGGCAGACCTAGATCGGGATCACCAAGTAATTCTCTCAGCCGGTCATCGACAAGCCCCTTCACGAGTTCTTTGAGCTGTTCGATGGTCAGATCTTGCAGGCTCACTGGACTGTTTCTCCCGGCATCGCCTTATAATGCTGATCTATGGAGGCCTGCGCAACAGCAGGCCTGTAGTCTAGTAAGCCTCACTGGCTGAATCAACGATGAAAGGAGGCGACATGAAGCGGTTGGCCGGGAAGGTGGCGATCGTGACGGGCAGCAGCAGCGGGATCGGCAAAGCGATCGCGCTTCGCTTCGGGCAGGAAGGGGCCAAAGTTGTAGTAACGGCACGTCGATATTATCTGTGTGAGCAGACGTCAGCGAAAATTACGGAAGCGGGCGGGGAAGCCTTTCCAATCCAGACCGATGTAGCCGACGAATATCAGGTCGAGCGGCTTCTTGCCGAGACGGTGAACCGCTATGAGAAACTCGACATCCTGGTGAACAATGCGGGCATCTTCGGCGGCCGGCATCTGGCTCACACGACGACCCAGGAGTTCGATGAAGTGATCAATACGAATCTGCGGGGGACGTTCTTCTGTTGCCGCGCAGGCTTCAAACTGATGCAGAAGTCGGGCGGTGGAGTGATCATCAACATGTCGAGTGTAGCCGGCGTCCAGGCCTGGTCGGGAACCGCCACCTACAGCGCATCGAAGTTCGGCATCATGGCTCTGACGCATTCCTTGGCGGACGAAGGCAGGGGCTACGGTATTAAAGTATGCGCGATCTGTCCCGGCGGCGTCGCGGACGAACTGGTCGACAAATCCAAAGACGAAATTCTTGCGAACAAGAAGATTGATCCATTCGATGTCGCCGAAACGGCCGTGTACCTGGCGACACTGGGTCCGCATACGATCGTGCGGCAAGTCGTCATCGATCGAATGGGAGCGGAGTGGTGACGCGATCCCCCGGAGCTTCGAGTTGTATCCCTCATTCTTCATCGTCCAGTCCCGATATGAGTCTTGTCAGGGTGACGGCGCCGCAGCCGGCTTCGTTCCAAAGAGATAGATTTTCTCCGCTTGGTATTCGAAATCATAGGGCTTTCGGACCAGCGTTTCGTCCACCTGAAATCCCGCATCGGTGACATACCCAGCCAGTTCCTTCGGCTCAAACAATGTGGCATCGAGGGACACCGGTTGTCCGAACCGCTCCTCTGCATGGACCTCTCCTTGTCCTTTGTGGCCGGCGAGCAGCAGTTTTCCGGCCGGCTTGATCACCCGCCACATCTCTCGT
>DATFFC010000169.1:0-2504 GCA_035250505.1 Nitrospiraceae bacterium
CACGTCGCCCAAGATCCCGTCCAGACTCACAAACAGGGTCTTGAGAATCAGGACGGTCCCCCAGATCGGGATAATGACCAGTAATCCCGTGAGAAAATACCGTTTGAGCGAAGCTTGAACCATGGATGACCGAGGGGAAAAGGTGGAAGTTCATGATACAGAGAACCGTCCAACCGTCGCAAGCCTTTTCTTGCTATTTTCAATGACTTGGAATAGGATGCCGGCCGAAATTTCTATGGGCATGGAGGGTGCATTTGGGCGGAGCTATCCGACAAGCCAGGGGACGATTCATCACCTTCGAAGGCGTCGAAGGAAGCGGGAAAACGACCCAGGTTTCGAACTCGGCCGAGCGACTCAGGAAGTTAGGTTGGACTGTACTCGAAACACGGGAGCCGGGCGGCACCTCCGTCGGGGAACAGGTGAGAGAGGTCATGTTGAAGCGCGCGAATGACAGGTTGACCGCCCTCGCAGAGGCGTTCTTGGTCATGGCGGCGCGCGCGCAACACGTCCACGAAGTCGTGCGTCCCGCCCTGGCGGCAGGAGCGGTGGTGCTGTGCGATCGATTTGCCGACTCGACGTTGGCTTACCAGGGCTACGGACGAGGGTTGGACATTCAGGCCCTCCGCCGGCTCAATCGGCTGGCGACGGCCGGCCTTACCCCGGACATGACGATTGTCTTCGATGTCCCGGTCGCGATCGGCTTACGGCGACGGCGTGCGCTCCGCGAGGTCAACCGGCTCGACATGGAATCGCTCAGTTTTCACGAACGGGTGCGCAAAGGATTCCTGCGATTGGCCAGACAAGAACCCCGCCGGATCAAGATTGTCCGAGCAGCCGCCGCGCAAGCGGAGCTATCCGATACGGTGGTCGATCTTATTGAACGATGCCTCGAACATCCAATGCCGGCTTCTCGACGGCATCGAAGCTCGGTGAGACACTCACGCAGTTCGGGAATCGGGTGATCCATGCCCTTCTCCGACATTATCGGCCATGAGCGAACCAAGGCCCTGTTGCAAGCAGCCATCGCACGCGATCGATTGGCTCACGCTTATCTCTTTCATGGGACGAATCAGATCGGAAAACGTCTGCTGGCAATCCGCTTGGCGCAGGCCTTGCTTTGCGACGACGCGGGCGCTGCACCCGCAAGAGACGGCTGCGGCCTCTGCCGAAGTTGCCGCCAGATTGACGTCCAAACCCATCCGGACTTCACGCTGATCCGACCGGATCCGGAACAGGCGAATCCGCAAATCAAGATTGAGCAAATCCGCGAAATCGAACAGCAGCTTATTTATCGCCCGCTCATTGGAAATCGAAAAATCTGTCTCATCGACGACGCCGATCGCTTGACCATCGGAGCGGCTAATGCACTGCTCAAGACCCTGGAGGAACCTCCCGATCACAGCCTCTTTGTGCTCATCACGAGCCGGCCCTCCGCGCTTCCTGTCACGATCAGATCCCGCTGCCAAGCCGTCCGCCTGACTCCGCCGGCCAGGACGCAAATTGAAGCAGCCGTAATCGTCCGCCGCAACGTGCCTCCGGCAGACGCCCGATTCCTGGCCATTCTGAGTGAAGGACAATTGGGCCGAGCTCTGGAGTGGGACGTCGAGGAAGAGAAGGCCCGCCGGAACGAATTGACATCGCTCCTGACGCCGCCAGAACTCACATCAGTGGGGGCCGTGCTCACGACCGCGGAGACACTCGCCAAGTCGGAGCGCGCAGCTGAGGCGCTCGACTGGTTGCAAGGCTGGCTCCGGGACATGCTGATATCGGCCGTGAGCGGCGCACCGGACGACATGCTGGAACCGGACCGCCTGTCCCGTGCATCGAGTGTGGACGTCGATACCGTGCTGGACATCCTTGACGAGATTGAACAGGTGGAGCAGCAAGGCCACCGGCATCTGAATCTCCAGATGGCGCTGGAGAATATTCTGCTTCGGGTCCGATCCCTCGGCGGCAATGTCAGAGCAGCTCCGGCTTCTAGCTTTCCCCGTAAGTAACCTGCTATCTTTTTCTTTCCATGAATCGCCCCGACCGGTTCTACATCACCACGCCCATCTACTATGTCAACGACGTGCCGCACATCGGCCATGCCTATACCACCGTGGCCGCGGATGTGTTGGCCCGCTATTGGCGGATCAAGGGCCGTGACGTCTTTTTTCTGACCGGCCTGGACGAGCACGGACAAAAAGTCCAGCAAGCGGCCGCTAAAGCCGGCATCGATCCGCAGCAACATTGCGATCGACTTGCGCCGCAATTCAAACACCTCTGGAGCAAGTTGAATATTTCCAACGACACCTTCATCCGGACGACAGACTCACGGCATCAATCCATTGTGCAACGGTATCTGCAGCAATTATTCGACCAGCAGCTCATCTACCAGGCCGACTACACAGGCTGGTACTGCACCTTCGACGAGCGGTTCTGGACTGAGAAGGATGTGGCCGACGGGCTTTGCCCGGACTGCAAACGGCCGGTGGAGCGACTGAGCGAGCACAATTACTTTT
>DATFFC010000170.1:0-12997 GCA_035250505.1 Nitrospiraceae bacterium
CAAGAAGACCAGATTGGCCATCCAGCCGGCGAGCATCGGCATTAACACACCACCTCGTCCCAGCGCAATGGCAATGGAATGCGTGGTCCAATAGAAGAATCCCACGGCCAATGCCTGGCCGATCCCCATCGCCATCCCCCGGCCACGCACGCCGCTTCGGCGGAGGCTCAGCGCAATGCCGACGATCACCATCACCACCGTGACAAAAGGAAAGGCCACGCGGCCATAGTAATCGGTCAGCAAGCGCGGGATCATGGCCCCGTCTTGGCTCACACGCGCCGCGAACCCCCGGATGTCCTTGAACGTCATCGTCTCGGAATCCATCGCAAACCACGTCGTGAAGTCTTCGGGGATTTGCGCGAGCGGCAACGGTTCGGAGATGAAGTCGCTGGCTTGAATCGTGCCGTCGTCTCGAAACACGCGCTTCATCCCCTCCTGCAAGAGCCACCCCTGGCCCGTAAAACGAGCCGTGCGAGCTTCCGTGATTTGGACCAGTTCGAATTTGGGACCGAGGAAATACAGTCGGATGCCTTGCAGCACGGCGCCGCCTTGCCCGACACTTTGGAAGGTCATCAAGGTGCGATTGCCGATCCGTACCCAGGGGTGGGGCGATTTCAGCGCGACCGGCGCCGTCTTCTTTTCGATGTGCGTGGCTTTAATGTAATCCGCGCCCGCCGACGCGAGGGGAATGACGGTCGAGGTGAACAACAGCAGGACCACGCCGAGGACCAACCCGAAAAAGAGAAACGGCGAAGCGATCCAGTACAGGCTGATCCCGCAACTCCGCATCGCCGTGATCTCATGGCTTCGCGAAAGCACGCCGATGGTGAGCAAGGTCGCCATCAGGACCGCCAACGGAGCGATCTGGTACGAGATCCCCGGTGTTCGCAAGGCAAAATATGCCAGCACGTCGAGGACGCTTGCATCGTAGCGCAGAAACTTGCGGACCTTCTCAAAGAAATCAATCACCAAGTAAATCGTCATCAGGCCGGAGAAGCACATCATGAAGATCTTCACATACTCACGCAACAGGTAGCGGAAGAGAATGGTCATGGGTTACCGCCGATTCATGTTGGCGAACCAGATGATCGTCGCCACCAGGAACAGAACATTCGGCAGCCAGGCGCCGGCAAACGGCGGGATCCAGAGGGTCGTGACCAGAAATTCGCAGGCCACATTCAATACATAATAAACGACGACGACCAAGACGCCCACGGCAAATCCGCCCATCCGGCCGGAGCGCTTGGACACGATCCCGACCGGCACCCCTAGGATGCAAAAGATCAGCGACGCGGTCGGAAATGCCAAGTCCTTATAGTGTTCCATCAGCCGGCGGAGCGCCCCCGTGTCCTGCCAATTCGAATGTTCCAGTCTGGCCAAGACAGATTCCAGTGACGAGCGTTCCTCGGATCCGTACAGATTGTCATTGAAAGCCAACTTGAGGTCGTAGGTCGAGAATGCGACCTTCTGGTACAGTTCCACGTTATCGGGCTGACTGTGGATGACGCCGTCCGCCAATTGGAGCGCGATCTGGGTGGCCTTTGGATCGGTCATGACGAAGTATTGCTGCGCCACGATCACGCGTGGATCGTCGGGATTTCGACTGTCCGCCACGAAGATCCCCTTGCTCTCCTGTCCGGGCGCAGCATCAGGGACGTAGATGACCATGTTCGGAACCGGTTCGTTGAACACGCCTTTCTCGAGCTCGAAGATCAGTTCCTCGCGAAGCAGGTTCAAGGCGACCTTCTTCAGATTGACGTTGCTCCAGGGCTGGCCCCACTGTGCAAGAGCGAGCGTGAGTCCGAACACCAGCAGCGAAAACAGATAGACCGGATAGGCCAGCCGGACGAGGCTGAGACCGGCCGCCCGCATGGCGACCAGCTCCTTGTCGAACGAAAGCCGCCCGAACGCGGTGATCGACGCGATAATTCCGGCGATCGGCAGCGTCAACACCAAGAAGGACGGCAGGAGATGGGCGAACACTTTCAGGACGGCAAGGACGCTCACGCCCTTGGATACCAAGAGTTCCACGAGCCGCAACAGCTCTTTCGTGAGCATGACGAAGCAGAGCGCCCCCAGGCTGATGAGAAATGGGGAAAGGAGCTCTCGAAAAATATAGCGATCGAGAATGGTGTGTAGAACCACGAGATCTGGCGGCGCTGGAATTGTGGGGACACTATAAAAGACGGCCTTCGCCGTGTAAACAGAGGAATGGGTCCGAACGTAAAAGAACTGCTTGACAAGCCCAAGACCCGTGTGGTATTTCGCCTGCGCACTTTTCAGTAAGTTACGCAGTAAATTATGATGCCTCCGGTCATTGGTGCAGTCACGATTGGTTCAATCACGTCCCCCACGAACCCGTCGCCCTTCCCCCTGTCATTTTTCCTTATCGCATCATTCTATGATCCTGCGTCGCTCCTCGAGAGCCGGCGCGTAACTCCGTCTGTTTGTTGAGGAAAGGAGGACTGTGTGAAGACAAAAGGTACAGTGAAGTGGTTCAACGACCGCAAGGGCTTCGGGTTCATTCGCCTCGATAGCGGCGAAGATGTATTCGTGCACTACTCCGCGCTCCAGGGTGACGGATTCAAAACGTTAAAAGAAGGCGAGAACGTTGAGTTCGACATCGTGCAGGGAGCCAAGGGCCCGCAAGCGGCCAACGTGCTCAAAATGCTCGCATCTGCCTCCTGACACAGCCCTCTTCCTCTTCATGCTGAGGCGGCCTCCTCCCTCCGGGACGAGGCCGCCTTTTTTATGTCCTGTCGCGACCGCTCGGCCGGTGCCGGGCGGCTGTGCATTCGTCATTTATTTTGACAAAAAGTATTGATACTGCTAGCGTTTACACTCATGTGACTCGGAGGTGAATAGGTGGCAGTCGATCGGAGAACGGTACTCCAAAACGCTCAGCTGTTTGCGTCAAAGGGACAATTCGACGCCGCCATCGCCGAGTGGAAGAAACTCACCCTAGAATCCCCGAGCGATGGAACCATTTTCAATTCCATCGGCGATTTGCATCTGAAGCGCAACAGCAACGCCGAAGCCATCACGTCGTTTCTCCAGGCCGCCGCCGCCTTCCGAGCCGAAGGGTCGACCCTCAAGGCCATCGCCGCATACAAGAAAATTCTCAAGGTGGATCCCAGCCGGCACGAGGTGTACCGCCATCTCGGCGATCTCAACGCTGAACGGGGTCTCTTGAGCAGCGCCGTGCAGGATTATCTGACTCTCGGCAAGTTCTACCTCAAGGAGGGCAAGAGCAAGGAGGCGCTCGATATCTACCGGCGCATCATCACGCAAGATCCCTCCAATCTGGATGCGCAGCGGCAAGTCGCCGAGCTCTGCGTGCAGGAAAATCTTCAGGACGAAGCGATCAAAGTGTATCTGCAATTGGGACGTGAGCGGTCCGCGCAACAGCGGTTGGACGAAGCGCGGGATGCTTATTTGGCCGTCTCCCGCTTGGATCCCGGTAACGCGGAAGCTAAAGAGATTCTTGAAATGCTGAAAAAGGGCGACGGGGGGACGTCGAGCCAGGTGCCGGTGCCGAAGCCATCCGGAGCCGCCGCAATCCGACATGCCGAGCCGGGAGACCTGCTCGGCGAGGCAACCAGACGGATGGAAGAGGGACAATATGCCGGCGCGGAAGCGATGCTGACGCAGCTTTTGAGTCGGGAGCCGGGCAACCCGCAGATCTGCCAACTTCTCGCGCGGCTGCATTTACTGCAGGGCAATCTTAATGTCGCACTGGGGGAGTACCGGTTTCTGGCAGGGGCGGCCTTGCGAGCGCAGGATTTCCCATTGGCCGACTCCCTGATTCAAGAGTATCTGAACGTGGAGCCCAATTCAGTTCCTCTGCTGGAGCTGAGCGGCGAGCTCAATGAAGAACAGGGTGACGCCGCGACGGCGGCGGAGCAGTATGGACGGGCGGTTGAAATTCTGCTCGAGCGCCCTGAACCGGGCATGCCGACCTTGCCGGCCGAGCTGTACGAGAAGATCCGGGCTCTAGCGCCGCAGAGCGCGATCGCGAGAAAACTCGCATCGGTCTTCGATGGGGGCGCAGACGGGGCGGCGGACGAGCCTTCAGCATCCGAGTCGCCGGCGCCCCCGGTCTCCATGGTGGAGAACGGCTCACCGTCGATTGCTGTCCCGGCTGCGGATGAACCATTACGCATCAAGGAAGCGGAAGCCGATCCGGCGGAAGCCCTTGTCGTCGCTGCCTGCCCGCAAGTTCCGGCGGTTGACCCGACAGATCAACCGAGCGCGGCCGTCGGGCATCCGGATGATGCATCGTCCGACATGGCTCCACTGGATGCGGAAACGCGCTACGCCTTGGCGATGGCCTATAAGGATATGGGATTGCTGGAGGAAGCCAAGGAAGAATTTCTTTGCGCGATGAAGGACGCCTGCTTCTTCGTCGGTTCCTGTTTGATGCTGGCCCTCTGCTTCAAGGATCAAGACCAGTCCGACCGCGCCATTCAGATCTTGGAAAAACTGGTGAGCGATTCACGGTGTAGCGGGCAGAGCGGGCAGACGGTCCGGTATGAGCTGGCACTCCTGTATGAAAAGATCTCCGCTCGCGACCGGGCGATCTCGATGTACCAGTCGATTCCCTCATTTCACGATGTCCCGCAACGGTTGCATGCCCTCCGGACCGAGGGCCATAATGGCACAGCCGCTGCACACCAGACCTCGCATCGCTCCCGCGCCATGCAGGATTCCGGCACCTATTGACCTCAACTGAATTAGTAATCCGGTGGAACGCCCGCTGCTCGGCCTCCGGAGCCGGCCTTCCGAGGCGAAATTATTTCACAACCCGGTGCGGCGCCTCACGCCCTTCCAACACCGCTGCTATGTTCTCGAGACAGATCATCCCCATGCGGACCCTCGTTGAAAGGGTCGCGGATCCCAAATGCGGTGCCAGCACCACCTGGTCTAATTCCGACAGCCGCGGGTGCACCGCCGGTTCCTGCTCATAGACATCAAGTCCCGCCCCCGCCAGCCGCCGTTGAGACAACGCGTCCACCAATGCGGCTTCATCCACCACCGGTCCGCGCGCCGTATTGATCAGAATGGCGGTGGGCTTCATCAAGGCCAATTGGGCTCCGCCGATGAGATGCCTCGTGTCCCGCGTCAACGGCACGTGAAGGCTCACGATGTCCGATTCCGAAAGCAGGCGCTCGAAGCCGCACGATACCCATGGTTCATGCCGTCCCACGTCCTTCACCGGTTGCCTGGTATGGTAGAGGACCTGCATGTTGAATCCGGCGGCCCGTTGCGCAACCGCCCGGCCGATTCGGCCCATGCCGATGAGGCCCAGCGTGCGTCCCGACACATCGAGGCCGAGCAGTTGGGTCGGTTGCCATCCATCCCAGCGACCGGAGCGGACCAACCGATCTCCTTCGACGACACGGCGGGCGGTCGCGAGAATAAGGGCCCACGTGAGATCCGCCGTTGCGTCCGTCAGCACATCCGGTGTGTTGGTCACGACGATGCCTTTCGCGTTCGCGGCCGCCACGTCGATATTGTTATAGCCCACCGCATAGTTGGCCACGATTTTCAGTTTCCGCGCTCCATCCAGTACCGAGTCCGTAATCTGTTCGGTCAAGGTACAGATCGCCGCATCGGCCTCCTTCAAGCCGTCGCGCAACTGATCTGCTGAAGGAGGCGTGGCTGTCGGCCTGGTGAGAAGATGGAAACGATCCTCGATCACGGCCATGACCCGCTCCGGCAGGAGTCTCGACACATACAACGAGGGCCGCGCCATGATGGGCTCCGAAGAAGAGAGGCGCATCTTACCGAAACATGTCAGCGGCAACAACCGCTTGTCCTTCGACGGACGAGTATCTACAATGCGCTGCGTTTCGGTATGATGACAATATGACGCTCATTCTTCCCCAAAGATCCAGCGGCGTCGCTGCTGATCTCCGGGCCCTTGTGGGATGCGACAAGGTCCTCAGCGACGGCCCCTCTCTCACCGCCTATGCGGTGGATGCCAGCATCTATCGCATGGTGCCTCAGGCGGTGGCACTTCCCGAAGAGGAACGCGACATCCAAGCGATTGTGCGATACGCGACGGAGCGCGGCGTTCCGCTGACCGCCCGGGCGGCCGGCACGAACCTGACCGGGTCGGCGATCGGATCCGGCATCATTCTGGACGTCTCGCGGATGAATCGTATCCTGGAAGTAAATCGGGGGGAGCGCTGTGCCCGCGTGCAGCCCGGCGTCGTTTTGACGGAACTGAACAAGCATTTGGCGAAGTCGGGTCTTCTGTTCGGCCCGGATCCCTCGAGCGGCGACATGTGCAAGTTAGGCGGCATGCTGGCCAACAATTCGTCGGGACCCCACACCCTGCGCTATGGGTCGGTCAAAACCAATGTCGAAAGTCTTCGGGTCTGCCTGCATTCCGGCGAGTGGCTGACGGCCAAACCATACCCGATGGAGGATCCGGCATGGGAGGCTGTCTCAGCAGCTCATGGGTCTGTGCGTGAGGCCGTCACGCTTGTGCAACACCACCGCGACCTCATCAGCAGCAAGCGCCCGACCGTGAGCAAGAACAGTTGCGGCTATGATTTGTTCGGTCTTGAGCAGGGTTTGGCGCGAGGGATGGTGGACTTGCCCAAGCTGTTCATCGGGAGCGAGGGGACGTTGGGCATTTTTAGCGAAGCCACGCTCCGGCTTGCTCAGCGGCCGGTGCAGACCTTGACGGCGCTCATTCATTTTCGCCGTCTCGAAGAAGTCGGCGAGGCGGTTCCTCAGTTGTTGACCCTTGAACCGAGTGCGCTGGAAGTCATGGATGCCAACACGTTGAACCTGATCGGCAGGGGCCGGTATGGCATTCCGATTGATGCTGCGGCCACGTTGCTCGCAGAGCTCGATGCCGACCAAGAAGGACAGGACCTGGCCGACAAGGCCGACCGAATGGCCAAGATCTGCCGGCACTACCAACTCTCCGCTGAGCCGGTTCTCGCGTATGACGCCGAGCAGCGTGATCAATTGTGGAAGGCGCGCAAGGCACTCTATCCGACCCTGTATCGGTTCGATCCACGGAAGAAACCGATCAACTTTGTAGACGATGTCGTGGTGCGGGCCGAACGGATCAGTGAATTGATCCGGTACTTGGAGGAGCTTTTCGGCGGCCAGAAGACTCCCGTTGCTATCTTCGGCCACATCGGGAACGGCAATGCCCATATCCTGCCGTTGCTCGACGTCAATGACGAACGAGATTTCGAGAAAATGGTCCAGGCCTACCATCAGGTGCACGAGACCGTCTTAAATCGTTTCGGCGGATCGATCTGCGGGGAGCATGGGGACGGACGCGTTCGTGCGGAGTACGTGCGCAAGATGTTCGGCGAGGAGCTCTATGGTCTGTTTGTGCAGGTGAAACGGGCGTTTGATCCGGCCGGCGTTCTAAACCCGGGGATCAAGATCAGCGAACAGTCCTTCACCGACCATATCGACTACACGAGACTGTCCAAATCCTGCGCGACCTGCGCCAAATGTAACTCGGTCTGCCCCGTCTACGACGTCTTTCGATCGGAAGACATGAGCTCGCGCGGTTGGTTCGAAATCGTCACCGCCAAGGACTACAGCTACCTCGATTCTCAGCGGGTCGTGGAGGCCTGTTTGAATTGTAAGTCTTGCCGAACCGTCTGTCCCGCCGGTGTCGATGTCTCAGACCTTATCCTCAAGCGAAGGGCGGAGCAGCCGAATCGTGCGGCCGGGTGGCTGTTCGCACTGCATGCGAGGCCGTTCATCTTTGAACCGATACTTAAACTTCTGGCGAGGACCCAGCCGTGGTGGGATCGGCCGGCGCCGCGTCGGTGGATCGAACGACTCGCGCGGCCGTTCCTGCGCCGCCTCGCCGAAACTGCCCGTTTGCCGGCTGAGATGCTATTGCCAAAGCTGGCGACACGGCATTTACGGGACCGCTATCCGGAGTTGGTTCGGACCACGCCGCCGGTCAAGGCCAAGGGCGTGGCCTATTTCCATGGATGCGCCGCGAATTATTTCGACGACGGAGTCGGAGATGCAGTCATTGCCGTCTTACGCAAGCATGGGGTGGAACCGGCGCTGCCGCCGCAGCGCTGTTCCGGCACGCCGATTGAGACCTATGGACACGTGGATCTCGCGAGGCAGCATGCGCGCTTTAATGTCCACTCACTGGCCGGATACGACACCGTCATTACCGGATGTGCGTCCTGTCATCTCATGCTCAAGGATTACGCGAAGTTATTTGCGGACGAATCGGAGCGTCACGCTGCTGAGGATTTGTCCAAGCGCGTCGTCCATATCGCGGAGTTCGTCGCTCGTGCAAAGCGGAAACCGGCGGCGACAGCGGGCTCCGGTGTCACGCGGGTGACCTACCATTCTTCTTGCCATCTCCGGGCCGCCGGGGTGACCAAAGAACCGCAAAAGATTTTGGCCGATCTGCCCGGTGTGGACTATGTCGAAATGGCGGATGCCGACCGCTGCGCGGGCGGCGCCGGGACGTATATCGTCAAGAACTATGACACATCGCAAAAGATTTTCGAGCGCAAGCGGCAGGCAATCGCCGCATCCGGTGCCGGGGTGGTCGCGACGAGCTGTCCTGCCTGCATGATTCAGCTCCGGAACGGTCTTCAGCAGGCGAATGGCGTTAATGGCGTTGAGGTGAAGCACCTGGCGCAGATTCTCGAAGAATCGTATGAGGCGGCCGAGCCGATCGCAAGGGACGGGCCTCGCGCATGAGCTTGTCCTTCCGCAAGGCGGATCTGCTCTTTCTGGTGCTGGCAATCGGCGTGGTCGGTGGGGTTGCGCTTCTACCCTCGCCGCGCGATCGAAATCCCATGGTGCCGGCCGACACCGCGCATCGGACGCTCGCGGACGAGAAAATGTGCGTCACATGCCATCAGCCGTCGGGCACCCGGCCCTTGCCGGCCAAACATCCCAAGCGGCCGGATTGTTTCCAATGTCATGCGCGAACACAAACCTGACTCAATAAGAGCGAGAGGGGATCGGAATGGTGACCGTAGTCATTCTGGGACTGACGTTGCGGGATGCGATAGGGGAATCGGAACTGGAGTTCGAGGTGCCGCAGCCGACGACGATCAGGGAGTTCTTGGCCGCGAATCAGGATCGCCTGGGGGCGTTGATGGATTATCTCCATAACGGGGAAGTGATGATCACGGTGAACAAGAAAATCGGGGCGCTGACGTCAGCGGTGAAAGACGGGGATACCGTCAAATTTGCGCATCAGTCGAATCAGAGCTTCGAAGGCGCCCGCTGGCACAATCCGTGACCCGGATTATCCATAAACGCTTCTGCTGCAAACGCGGATACGCTGCTGCACCGAGCGTGCTCGTTCCTCAGTCGGTCAACGTACCACGCCACGGGAAAAGAGCCTGTCTCGGCAGGGTTCGGGGTGGGCGGGTAAGAAGAGACCACCCCTCCCTCCCTCGTAACTCCGCTTGCTCGGTTCACGACGCGTCTCCACCTTTTCGCGACGAAGCGCCATGGATATTCCGGGTCAATTTGCGGATGACTTCGAACGAAAAACTAACCCGCTCGTACGATCAAGCTGATAGGAGAGTCATATGACGGATGCGACCATCACCTGTCCAGGGTGCAAGGCGGAGATCAAGCTGACTGAGTCGCTCGCCGCGCCGTTGCTCCAGGCCGTCAGGCGGGACTACGAACGCCGGCTCGAGCAGAAAGACGCCGATGTCAGGATACATGAAGCGGCACTCAAGGAACGGGAAGCGTTGTTGGCGAAAGAAAAGGCTGCACTGGAGGAGCAAGTTGCGGAAAAACTCAGGCAGGCTCGCATCGGTATTGCGGCTGAAGAGGCTCGAAAAGCCAAGTTGGCGGTGGGACACGATCTCGAAGACAAGTCCAGGGCGATCGTCGAACTTCAACAGATTCTTGAGCAACGGGATGCCAAGCTGGCCGAAGCCCAAAAGGTACAGGCGGAATTCTTACGGAAGCAGCGGGAATTGGATGATGCCAGACGCGAGATGGAGATTACGATCGAAAGACGCGTGCAGGAGACGCTGACGACTGCACGCGACCAAGCCAAGAGAGAAGCGGAAGAAGCGCTCAAACTGAAAGTTCTGGAAAAGGAACAGACCATTGCCTCGATGCAAAAGCAGCTCGAGGAACTGCAGCGCAAGGCGGAACAGGGATCCCAGCAGTTGCAGGGTGAAGTCCTGGAGCTGCAACTCGAAGCACTGCTCGGGGCGAGATTCGCGGAGGATTTCTTCGAACCGGTGCCGAAAGGGGAGCATGGCGGCGATCTCGTCCATCGCATCAGGGCCACGTCGGGTCAATCGTGCGGGACAATTCTCTGGGAATCCAAGCGAACGAAAAACTGGAGCGACGGCTGGCTCGTGAAGCTGCGCGAGGACCAGCGGGCCGCCAAGGCGGATGTGGCGATTCTCGTGAGCCACGCGCTGCCGAAGGGGGTGGAGACGTTCGATCTGATCGAAGGGGTCTGGGTCACGCATCCGCGTTGCGTCATGCCGGTCGCGGTGGCGCTTCGGCAGCTCTTGGTGGAAGTCGCGTGCACGCGCATCGCATCGGAAGGCCAGCAGACAAAAATGGAAATGGTGTACCGCTATTTGACCGGCCCCCGGTTTCGCCAGCGGGTCCAGGCCATCGTCGAAGCGTTTTCCTCCATGAATGAAGACCTCGATAAGGAAAAGAAGGTCATCATGAAGCAATGGGCCAAGCGGGAAGAGCAGATCGATCGTGTCATGCAAGCCACAGTCGGAATGTACGGGGATCTGCAAGGTATCGCGGGCAAATCGCTCCAGGAGGTTGCAGGCCTGGAATTTCTCGCGCTTCAGGAACCATTGTTCCCGGAACAGGAGTCCGAGGGGGAGCAGTCGTCGGGAGATTAGCCGTCGCCTGTGCCGCTCGCCGCTTGAAGCAGGCTCAGAGGACTATCGAAAGGATCGGATGGGGGGAGGGAAGGCATTCCAAGGGACTCGGCAACGCCTTTGATAGAATTTGATGTATGTGCTCCTCCCGGCAAACCGTTCGAGTATGCGCCTGGCCTGGTCTCATCGCCCGTGCGCTTAAGGACGGCCTGGATGCACGCCGCCATTCTGACCTCCGGCCAGACAGTAATCGGTGATGCGACATCCCATGCTTGGGCAATTGCTTGCTTGAGGTTTTGTGGCGAGACATCGATCGTCCGAAGAAACGTGCTGTGGGGCCGGTTTTCGCGATAGTCCGGTTGGCGGACCGGTTGTTTCAGATAGCGCGTGATGAGATCGCTGTTCATGGCATGGAGGATCGTGCCGTGAAAGAGCAGAGCATGCCGCTTGCGCCGTTGGGCGTTGCCCGAAATCTTCAGTCCGTCGATTGCCAGATCGCTGATGCCCCGACAGGCAACGGCCGGCTCCCATCGATGGAGCGAGCGGGCGATCCGCTCGAGGATCAATCGATTGGTCGTCCGGATATTCGCCAGGTCTGGATGGAAGGTCAGCGGCAGCACGAACGCATAGGACAGACAGCCGGGCCCTTGGAGCACGGTGCCGCCGCCGCTGGTGCGCCGAAGGACCGGGATGCCGTCCTGTTCGCAGGCGGCGATATGGACGTCGTCGATCAGCCGACAGCTGGGACCCAGTACCACGAAGTATCGGTCGCTCTCCCAAAAACGGAGCACCGGCTCACCGGCGTGCTCATCCAGTTCATCGAGCAAGGCATCGTCCAGCGCGAGATTCTCGACGGGAGAGGGCAGGGTCAGATCGAGGAGGCGACATGCGCGCACTGGTTATCGCTTCGGCTGGTAGATGTGCGTAGCCTGTCCATGGAACGATTCGGCCGCTTCCATCACCGTCTCGCTCAAGGTCGGGTGCGGGTGAATCGACGCAGCCACATCTTCGGCGAGCGCGCCCATTTCGATCGCCAGAACTCCTTCGGCAATCAGCTCGCCCGCGCCGACCCCGCAGACCCCCATCCCAAGGACGCGGCCGGATTCCGCATCGAGCACTAACTTCGTGAGGCCGTCGTTGCGCCCCAGCGTCGTGGCACGCCCGGAAGCCGCCCAGGGAAACCGCGTGACTCTCACGGACTGTCCGGAGGTCTTGGCCGCCTCTTCCGTGAGTCCGCACCAGGCGATCTCCGGATCGGTGAAGATGACGGCGGGAATGGTGGCCTCGAACGCCGCGGACTGCCCGGCAATCACACGGGCCGCAACCAGGCCTTCATGCGAAGCTTTATGCGCGAGCATCGGCTCGCCGACCACATCGCCGATGGCGAAGATCCCCGGCTCGGCGGTTCGCATCTGGCGATCAACCTGAATGAAGCCCTGTGGCGACAGCGCGATCTTTGTCTGCTCGAGCCCCAGCTCCTCGCTGTTGGGCTTGCGCCCGACGGCGACCAGGACGCGGTCGAATACGTCGGTCGTGTGTCCATCCGGGCCGGTGAACATCGCTGCGATGCCGTCCTTGCGGGCATCGAGCTTGTCGACCGTGGTACTGAGCCTGATGGCCTTGAAACGCTTCTGCAGGCGCTGCTGCAGCGGCCGCACGAGGTCAGGGTCCGCGCCGTTGAGCAAGCGCGGCAGCGCTTCGACGAGCGTCACATCGGCGCCTAACGCCTGGTACACCGTGCCGAGCTCCAAACCGATGTAGCCGCCCCCGACAACGAGCAGACGGGCGGGAATATCGGGCAACTCCAATGCGCCGGTTGAATCCATCACACGCGGATCGTCGATCTTAAGTGAACCTGGTATGGCGGGGCGCGAGCCGGTCGCGAGAATGGCGTGGGCGCAAGAGAGTTCCCGCCGTTCGGCGGAAGCGGAGAAATCGGACAGGATCAACGTCGTCGCGTTCTTGAACGTCGCCCTCGCCTGGATCAAGTCGACCTTGCGGCTGCCGGCCAAGGTCTGCACGCCTTTGGTGAGTTTGCCGACGATCGCCTGCTTCCGGCGGCGCAAGGAATCCAGATCCAGGCGCGGCTTGTCAAAGGTGATCCCCCAGCCCTGCGCCTCTTCCGCATCGGTGATCAGGCGGGCTGCGTG
>DATFFC010000171.1:0-12562 GCA_035250505.1 Nitrospiraceae bacterium
CGCGCCGTCCGCCCCGTCACGAACTTGTGCAATGGCCTCCTCCTGCGCGTCCTTCACCGTTTGATAGAGACGCTTCAACTCCGGCGACACCCTACCGCGAATGACCGTACGGGACATATCCGCGAAATACCGGCTGGCGGCGGATCGCGGGAACACGTCAAAGATGATGCTCCGATGAGCCGGCAGTGCGCCGCTTCCTTCATTGTGCGGATCACAGGCCTGCTCGCCACCGGCCACAATCGTGTGCTGTGCGATGCAGTCCCGTTCCATCAGCGCGACATTGATGAGCTTCTTGATCCGCTCTGACGTGAGAAGCGCTCCATCCAGCCAGAGTTGATCATCGCGGATGTCCGCCCGGCGCAATGCCTCATGCGCGGCGGCGACGGCCTGCTCGGTCGCCCGCTGGGCGCCTTCAATATGGCGGATTTCTTCGGCGGTCTTCACCACGCGGCCCTCGTAAAACGGCTCACGTTTGGATTGAAGCTGATACCCCAACTGTTGCAACCGGGCGGCGTGGAAAAAAGGAAAATTGGCCGGCACCAGGACTTGTTTGATCCGCCGTTCACGCAGCAACAGGTGAACCACGTCGACCATCCCCGGTTCCGCGACTCCCTGTTCCTTCGCCTTTCGCTCAAATTCCGAATACGAGAGGACCGTATCGACCGACGCTTGGCTCTTGGCCCGATCCATCTCCAGATCGCTCATCATCAGCAGGCGTTCCCCGCCGATCTCGAGGTAAACGAACGGATCGGGCGCCATGAAACGCGTCGCATAATAGAGGTTGGAATCGGACTCGCTGGCCGCGATGAAGAGGGTGGCGGTGTCGGAATGATCCGGCTGTGCTGCGGCGGTGAACGACGACATCAGGCCCAAGAAGAACGTCTCAACGGATGCTATCACGCGCTCCGGGGGCGGTCAAGGACTCCGCCTCCTGACCGTTCGCTGCCGCCGGCGGCGCCGGCGCGGGCGCACGCGGGCGCTGCAATTCGAGTGAGGGATCGTAGACGGGCGCGGTCTCCTCTTGAGGACTCAGAATATCGACCGGCAGCAACACCGTATTTTTCAGCATGTCGAAAGCAAGCTGTGCGACTCCGGTGAGGCCGCTCGCAAACGACTTCATCGGCAGATAGGTCACTTCGGGGTCTTCGATCGGTCCCTTCACTTGAAACAGCGCCGTCGCCAGACCTTTCCGGTCGCCCGCGACGATCCGACCGAACAGCGGAATCGACTTGAGGAATTGGGAATAAGAGCCGAACGGGCTCACGGCCCAGACCATATCGAGTTGGTCGGTCGGCATGTCATAGGCGCCGGCGGCGGTAATTTTGAGGACGGGGCTGTCGATGACGAAATTCTGCGTCTGCAGGAGTCCCTGCTGCACCGTCAACGTCGCCGTGATTTTGTTGTACTGGAGGCCCTCCTTGTCGAAATCCACCTTTCCTTGCAGTACGGCCGGTAGATTCAGCAGCGTCAGGATTTTCCAAATCGCCCGACTGTCCGTTCTCGTGATGTGCCCCTCTTGCACGACTACCTCTGTCTTGCCGCTCAAGGTCGGCAACACTCCATGGGGATTCCGTCCATGTCCGCGCAGCGCCCCGGTCAGCTTCACGTCTCCGGTCATGGTCTCGTCATGGCCACCCAGAAGCGGGACCAAACTCTCGAACGGAATCCCCGTCATCCGGATCGAGCCTTCCGCCTCGGCCGGAGCTTCTCTCGGGAGATGAACGACCAGACGGCCGGCGACTTGTCCGGTTCCCGACTGCCCGGCGAGCCGATCCACGTCCAGGACGCCGTCTTGAATCGCGATCCGGCCGGATAGTCCGCCGAACCGCAGGTGCTTGTAGTACCCCTTATCGACGGAAAATGTGGCGCTGACCTGACTGGTCGCGGCCAGCATCTCCAGGAACTCGCGGATGGGTGATCGTGTGCCTTTCGGAATCACCAGGTCGATATCCAATTGCGAGGATTCCATTTTCACGGCGATCACCGGCTTGGTCGTCCAATTCCTGAGCGTGCCGGAGAGACTCACATCACTGTCCTTGACGTGGAATGAGAGCTGTTTGATATCGGCGCTGTTCCGGGCAAATTTCAAGCGAAGATAGACGTCTTCGATATGGCTGTCCAATCCTTTCGCCGTCATGAGTCCGTTGGTCAAGGCGACCCATCCGCCGGTGCGCCACGTTTTCCAATCGGCATCGTTGCCTTTGATATCCATGGAGAGCTCGAAATTGCCCGCCTCCACCCCGCCCTTGTGAATCCATTCGGGAAGGCTGGACAAGGATACCGTGCCGGTCGCAAGCTCGGCGTCGATGGCGAAGCGCTCGCCCAACACGATCTTTCCCTTCAACGGCACGCGGAGCGGGGGCAGGACGAGCTCCAGGCGTGTGACCGTCAGGCCGGCATGGCGGACCACGTCGGCTTCAAACTCCACGGAGGCGGGCGTGCCGGGAGCTTTCTCGCCGATGTTCGGCAGCGTCAGTTTGGCTTCATTGAGCACGATGTCCCCGCGGAGGTGCGGCGCAGCCGTGAGGCCGGAAAAGATGAACCGGCTCGCGACGAGTCCGGAGAGCACGTCGTCCGGAAACCGCGGTGAGGACATGAGCTGGCGCAAATGCGATGCTTGCCCGCGCGTGCGGACCACGAAGTCTTGGAAGAGGCTGTTCGTACCGCCGCCGATTTGCCCGTTGATTTGCAGCTGTGTCTCGCCGAGTGCGGCCGTGACCTGATCGAACTGCGCTCCGCCGCTCTGGGAAAAGACGATACGACCTTGGATAGCGGTCAATCGGTGCGGCAACGCCGGGTTGGACAGCGACGCCTGCTGCACGAAGACCTCTCCCCCGGCAAACGTCACTCCGTCCGGCTTGTCGAGCGGTCCGACGAGGCGGAACGTCGGGCGGGCCTCTCCTTCGATGTCCCGTGATTGGGCCAGCATCGAGGCCGGCCGATCCGAACGAATGGTCTTCGCCAGGAACCGCACCAACTCGGACGCGGCCATGCTGCCGCTGATTTCCAACTCCAGCCAGGGACCGGACTCCAGAAACGAGACGATGGCTTTGCCGTCCGCAATCTGGATCGCACCGTACGCGCCGGTGATCTTGGCGACACGAATTCGACCCGCCTCCACTGAGATGGCGGCCGCGATGTCTTGTGTGGGAACCCGGTCGTTGCCGATCAACGCCTGTCCCCTGGTCACGCGGAAATCACCCGTCATCGACAGTTGTTGGCCGGCCGTCGTGGAACCGGTCAAAGTTGCAGAGAGGATCTCGACCGTCCCGCCGAGCTGTCGCTCAGCGACAAGGACGGGAAGTTGCGGGTGGATCCATTCGGGTGGGAACCGCGCAAACAGTTCTTTCAAGTCCACAGAGGGAGAAGAAAAGGTAACGGAGAACGTGGGCTGTTGAGTCATCAGCCCTGCAAGGTTGGCCTTTGCCGTGACCAGCAATTGATCGACGTTGGCGGCAATGTTCGACAGCATTACATCGTATCCCGCCACGCCCGGTACGATACGGATTTCGCTCTTGATGTTCGCGGCGGCATGCAATTGATCCGGAACCGGCTTCGGGCCGAAAAAGTCGGCCACAGCGCGCAGCTGCAGGCCGGACGCCTCTAATGTCCCCTCGAATTCCAATGCCGGACGCGCCGTATAGGGTTCTTCCGCCGCAAACGTGGCGGAGGATTCGCTCAACATGACGGTGCCGGTGAGCGAAAACGACGAGGGGCTCGGGTCTTTCGAGAGTTGAGCCGCCACATGCAGATCCCCTTGTGCCTTCCCCGGATATACCTTGAGCGCTGCTTCAACCGATTCGAGTCGGGCCGTCCGGACACCGTCCGGCCGGGCTTCGTCGATGACGGTGATGTGACCGTTCTGAATGGTGGCTTCGCGAATTTGGAGCAGGCGGCTGAACGTCGGCACCCCGCCCTCTTCGCGTGCCGAGGTTTGGATGCCGGCCAGGACGTTCCATTGGCCGTTCTTAAAGCGATGGAGCGTCACCGTCGGCTCCTCCAGCAGGATACGTTTGGCGACGACTTGCTTGCGCAACAGCGGAAGCAGACGCAAAACAATATCGATATTCTTGGCCGTGAAGACCACGTGAGTCGGATCGTCATGGCCGTAGACGACCACGCCGCCCAATTCGAGCCGGATGCTGGGAAGCACGGCCAGCTTCACGCGCTCGACCTCGATCTTCCGCCTGAGGCTCGTTTCAAGTTGCTGCAGGAAGAACTGCTTGAGAAAATCGACGCCGGTCAACTCGCGGGAATACAGCAGGAATAACAGGCCGACAATGAGGATCCCGAACACGAGCAGGACGACAATGCGAAGACGTTTCACTCCTCCTCCCACTAATAAGCCGATCTTACCGGATGGACGGCGATAAAATCTAGAAACGACGGCGGTCCGCGGCGCGAGGAAGTCGTAGTACAACTTTCATGAATCATGCAGGCTATAATGCGGACCGTGATGATGGCCCTTCGAACCCCCACGGGCGGCGATGACCGCCGCTGAACGGCCGCTGAACAAGCGGACGATGATCCTGCTGGGGCTCCTCTTCCTCATCAGCGTCGTCACCTATATCGATCGCGTAAACATTTCCGTGACCGCTCGCCAAATGATGCCGGCGTTCGGCCTGAACAATCAGGACATCGGGCAGGTCTTTTCGGCGTTCGTGCTGGGGTATGCGCTGTGTCAGATTCCGGGCGGATGGCTGGGAGATCGTTGGGGAGCGCGCATTGTTCTCATGGCGGCACTGGTCTGGTGGTCGATCTTTACCGGGTTGACCGCACTGGCGGGTACCTGGCCGTTGACCGGATTGGTGGGCGTCACCGGTTCGTTGCTGCTCATCCGTTTCTTGCTGGGGGTCGGCGAGGCGGCCGCCTTGCCCAATTTCAACCGGGCGGTGGCGGATTGGGTGCCGCCCCACCGCCGCGGACTCGGGATCGGTATCGCGATCGGCGGGATCGGGGTGGGTGCGGCCGTCACTCCGCCTCTTGCCGCGTGGATCATGGTGAACTGGGGCTGGCAGATCGTGTTCTATTTGAGCTCCGTCCTGGGATTGTTCGTCGCCCTATTATGGCTGGTCGCTTCGAGCGAACCCTCATCCGACCATAGGCCGTCCCGCCCTGAACGCTCGTCGAGCCTGAGACCGATGAGGCGGACCGTTCCGCGGCCGCCCTGGCGAAACATTGCGACCCATACGACGGTCCGATGGCTGGTATTGAGCTACAGTTGTCTTGGTTATGTGGCCTATGTCTACATGTCCTGGTTCTATTTATATCTGGTGAATGTCCGCGGATTCGATGTCCTGCGCGGCGGCTGGTTCGGATCGGCGCCTTTCCTTGCCATTTTGGTATTTTGCCCGCTGGGGGGATGGCTGACCGACCGGCTGGTCAGGCAGCAGGGCTTGGCAAAGGGACGAATGGCTGTCGGCATGGCCGGCATGCTGCTGGCGGCGGCCGCGATCGCCGTTGGGAGCCTTGCCGCATCGCCGGCGCTTGCTGTTAGTGCGCTGTCGCTGGGAGCCGGGTGGTTGTATTTTTCCGTGGGGGCGTACTGGGCATCCGCCACCGATCTGTCAAAGACTCATGCCGGAACGCTATCCGGACTCATGAATACCGGCGCCAATTTGGGTGGGGCGATTTCGCCGAGTCTCACACCCTGGATTGCGGATCACTGGGGGTGGGCGGCGGCATTAGGAGCGGCGGCGCTTGTCGCCGTGGCCGGCGGCGCGATGTGGCTGAAGATCGATGCCGAACGGCCTCTCGCGGACTGAGCTCGATCGGCATACCCACGCAGTGTCGTCAGGGCCTTGCCGACGGAATCCCGAGCCTGGTAGATTTCTACGCACTATGACGATGCAGTTTCAGAAGAAAGATCCCCGCGCGACGATTGTGACGAAATTCGGTGAGATCAAGATCCGGTTCTATCCGGACGACGCCCCGCGGCACGTGGAGAATTTCATCAATCTCGCCAAGATCGGATTTTACGACGGCACGACGTTCCACCGGGTCGTTCCGGGTTTTATCATCCAGGGCGGCGACCCCTTGAGCAAGGAGGCGGAGCGGGCGCTCCATGGATCCGGAGGACCGGGATTCTTCTTGACTCCCGAACCGAGCGATCGGCCCCATAAACGAGGCGCCATCTCAATGGCCAAGATGCCGCGGGACGGCACGAGCACACGCGATTTCAACGACAACGGGTCCCAGTTCTTCATCTGCCTCGTGGACAACAGCGGCTTGGATCGGCGGTACACCGTGTTCGGGGAGATTTTTCGAGGGATCGAAGTCATCGACAAGATTGCTGCGGTCGCGCGCGACGAACACAACAACCCGCTCGAGCCGATCCCGATGAAAGTGACGGTGAAAGAATAACTGGAGGGAGCAGATAGCCGATGGCTTATGGCCGATGGTCAGAACGGAAATCCCGGACATCTGGTCCGTGCCATCAGCTATATGCTATCAGCCATACGCTCTTCTCTGGGGAACTGTTTCAGCAGCCTGGCCTTAGAAGAAGGCAATGCTGGCATAGGTCACAGTCGAATTGTATTGATCGGTGATGCCTCGGTCGTACCGCAATACCTGCCCTGTTTCCGCTTCGATCAATCTCAGCAACGTATAGATCGGCGAGAAGCCGGCAATCCGCCGCTGGTCGTTCTCACGCTGAATAAAGAGTGCGAACTCTTCGGGTTGGCGTTCTTCAACGTGTTTGAGCATGGCCAGGTCCTGTTGCATGCAGCGGTGAAACGAAAAATCGGTGGGCGGCGCCGCATCGCCGTATCGCATGCCGACGTGCGCCAGCTCAGCTCCCGCCACGACACAGTAGGGCCGCGCGACTCGCGCGAGGGCCTCACGCAGAGCCTGCACGAACGCTTCGATGTCTCTCCTCACGCCGGCATCGCCCAGACTACTCGCGGAAAAGGACGACAAGATCGGGACAATCGCCAAGTTTTTCCTCGTGCCGACCACGTGTTGCAGGAAGGGCAGCTGAAACTCGATGGCCTGCTCATGCCGGTGGGCCAGTTCCTCCTCGAAGCAGGTCGGGACCGCCGCGCGAAGATGGTCGGTGATGCGCGGCTCCACCGGGACCACCCCTAATGGAGTTTCGAAGTTCTTGTCCGTGACGGCGAACAGCCGGCTCAGGCCGGAGTAGGCCGTCCCGATCACGATATAGAGGTCTGGTTGCTGCGCCTCTTCCAGTTCTTTATAGGCCCAGGCGTAGACCGGCCCGGCATGCTTGAGTTCATAGGTCGGGGCAACCAATCCCTTGATTGGCTTGCCCCGATGCTCGGACGCTTTTGGTTCAGGTCCTTCTTTCGATTTGAAGAAGCCCTCGAGTTGGCTGCGCAGTTTTGCCGGATCCGCCTCATAGCTGCGTCCTGAAAAGGCCGCCTTGCGGACCTCGCTGCCTCGATAGACATCCAGCGCTTGCTGCCTTGCCGCGTCGCTCCGTGTACCCTCCAGGAAAAGTTTGTCATCCAGCTCAGAAACGAGGTGCTCGACCTTGTGCGGCATCAGAAATTCACCGAACCGCTTGAGATAAATTGCGCCGATCTCCTGCAGCGAATGCTCGCCGTCAAAATGCTGCACGATGAAAAAATAGTTCAACGGTAGCACGAGCTTTTCCTGACTCAAACCCGTGGGATCCCATAGAACGATGAACTGGTCCTCGCCTTCCTTGATAGGGGAAAACTGGAGATTTCGAAGGATGGGATACTGCTTGGGATCTTTCTTGGTCGTGGTCGCGATTTCCATGGCGAGGCATTCTATCGGAGCGACGAGCGAAGCTGCAACTCTGCTAAGAGTGCATTTCGTGAAGCATCGTTCGTGAAGCAGGTTCCAGAATAAGAAGGACAGATGATGCAAACCCGTACGGCTGACGGATGAACCGGCGCGTTATGAGCGGTCGGACGGCGACGTCCGGTCGCGCCGGCTGAGCACGATCAGCGTCACGACGGTGAGCACAAGCAGCCAGACCGTCGGACTGCCGTAAGACGGATCAGAAAACTGAATCAGGTCCGTCAAGCGGCCGATGAGCAACGACATGCGGGCCATGACCGTATAGCCGAAGGCCGCGCCGAACGAGATCATCAAAAAAAAGATGCCGGCTCGGGCGATGAGCTTACCGGCTCCCGTATGTTCCACCGAGAAAAAGAAATAAAACAGGACCGACACGACGCCGAAGAGAATGATGATGCCGTTCAGGTTGCTCGCGGGATTCAAGAGATCCACCGAGAACATCATTCCGTCGCCTGGAGCGGCCGAGAGCAGCGGACGGACCGTATCTTCGATCTGCTTGAGAATGAAGGACGAGATGGTTCGCGGGATGGCCAGCCCCGCGCCGACTCCGACGATGAACGCGAACGCGTAGCGGGACAGCCAGGCGGCTTTTGGGACATAGCGCGTGAGCATCAACATCCCGATGCCGACGGGAACCAGAAGCGACCACTCCCCCTTGTCGACGATCGGGCGGACGATGAGCGTCATGACGACGGTGTCGTAAGCCTTGACGATCGTATAGCCGAGCGACACGCCGACATAGAGGTGTTCGGCGAGCTTGAAGAGCGGATTGTCCTTATAGAGGAACGAAAAGATAAACAGGGTCAGGCCGGTGGCCAGCCAGGCGCCGAGGAGCGTGTCGAACGTAGGGCTCATGATGACGATCCGACGCGCTGCCGCCGGTCGGCTCGGCGCAAACTGAAATAGAACACGTTGCAGGTCACGACCAGCAGGACGATGGCAAGATGAGTCGCCGACTGCGCATCCATACCGGCAATCGCGCGCCCCTTCGCCCCGACCAATCCTTCGTATTCTGCGGCTCCGCGGAGACCGCCGATCAAGCCGTTCACCTGCCCGCTCCGCAGCAATGGATACAATCCCGGCGCAATGACGCCGGTGCAGCCGCCGCCCAACTCGAATTTATATTTGTCTTTCCCGAAGACGTACCAGGCTTCGACACCCGGATTGCCTGCGGCGAGAGTGACGGCATAATTGACGTCCCGCAGGCTGTTCACGCCCGTCAACACGGGCAGTCCCCTCGTGGCTTTGCCTCCGTAATCCGCAGGGAAGGCGTTGTACAGGTCTTGCCCCATATTGACGATGACGGCCGTCGCGCCGGGACTCCATCCGAGAAAGACATAGTCCGTCCCGTTTTGCTTGCCCATTTCCATCGCGATCTGGCTGATGATCTGGTCCGCCAGGCCGGTTCCGGTCACCCACAGAGTCATGCCGATCACGCGCAGATTCTTTCGAAAGGCATGACGCAGGATGGCAATCGCCTGAGGCTGCAATTCCGGCTTGGAGGCCGGATCAAAATCGAGCGAGAGTAGAAATACGGAACCTTCCGGAAGGCCCTCGATGTAGTCGTAGACACCTCGGACTTCCTGCGAGATGCGAATGGGGAGGCCGACGGGAAAGAGCAGCGGCAGCAACGTACAGAGACCGATCACCACGAAGATGATCCGCCGGTCGATCTTCAACATGCGCTCGGCGAACGTCATATGTCGTGTCTCGTGAAGCGTGAACCGTATCTCGTCAGAATTTTGCGCTTCACGAGATACGAGCGGCGATTGACGATCTTCATTCCGAGCCCCCGCCCAAGTAGGACCGTTCGACGCCGAAGATAATTTTGAACGACAATGCAACGGCTCCGAGACTGACGCCGATCAGAATCGCGCGTCGGACCGCCGCGTTGAGGACATTGAGAATCCAACCCGAAAGATCTCCACTGACCGGCAAGATATATTCGCCGAGTGGTACCCGCCCCATCATCACGATCATCGCAGCGACCAACAGCACTGCGGCTTCACGGCTTCGAGCGCGGAAGGATCGGTATGCCGCCGACGCGATAAAGAATGCCAGAATGGCGAACATCGTACCTTGCAGCGGGACCAGCGTATAGGAATAGATCCAGCCGAACGAGGTCATCCCGCCGTCGATCGTCTCCTTACCGCCGTTCCACAAGCCGATGAGCACCGTGACGATAATCCCGGCATACAGCACCAGGCTGTAGCCCCACCCTGCCTCTTGGCGGCGAATCTTGGCGGCATGCAGCTGAAACAAGCTGGTAATTCCCAAGATCAGCGCAAACCCCCCGATAATCTGGAGCCATTTCGTCACAGTGGTCAGTAACTGCTCGGAGGCCGGATGCGGGACATAGTATTGGCCGGCAAGCATCAGCCCGGTGACCAGTGTGATCAGCAACGGCAGTTGCCGGCGGAGAAAAATCATTTGAAATCCTTAAACAGGTCGAGCATGAGGCGCGGCCAGTCGCCCCCCGTCAGCACGCCGATTGTGGCGAGAAGCGTGCCCAATCCGATCACGCCGAGAATAAACGCTTTTCCCATATCTTGTCCCCGCAGCGTGCCGATCTGGATCGGTTCTTTCGATAAATAGGCACTGGCGGCATACAGCTCTTCACCGATCAGCGTGTAGTCGCAGGTCGTGACAAAGAACGGCAGTTGATGATCCGAATCGGTCCCGGCGATCTGGATCGCGCCGGTGCTCGCTCCGGTTTCGGTCAGCAGCAAAGATTCGGCGAAATAGGAGCCCATGAAGAAATTGGCCGCCGGCTTTTGCCGCAGCATGATGCCGTCGACGGCGGCAGTATAGCTGAACTGATCCTCCGTGATGAAGAAATTGGCGTCCTCCTTGAAAAGATCCGGCTTCCCTGCTTCGAGATAGGCCTGTTTCGTGATCTCCTGGCAGATCGCCATGGTGATCGGCTCACGGTGAGGCACCAGTAATTCGGTTTCATACGAGGCCGCCTTCTTTGCGACGCGGCCGAGAATGATTGCGGCGGCGATCGTCGAGGGATCTCTCATGTCATGCGCGCCGGTCATATACAGGACCGGCTTCCCTAGTTCCGTTGCACGGCCGATTGCTTCGTCGACCGCATCGAGGCCGGGAATGCGACGTAAGAAAATCTCTTTACGCTTGGCGAGATTGATGGCGTAAAACACAGCGCCGCCGAATAGAATCGTTAGAATGAGATTGTTGAGTTGGTTGAGATTGATCCAGTTCGCCGCCGGGATGGCCTGAACCGGCGGCGCCGCGGCGCGGTCCGTCCCGGACACGGCGGCCACCGTCACCGTATAGGCTGTCTCATTTTTGAGCTCGATCCCCTTGCCGTTCTTGATGGTGAAGAGATGCTCGTCTGGATCGCCGGGTCTCGTCCACCAGGCCGATTTGGCCTCTCGTACGTAATGGGTATTAGCCGGGAATTCAGCCAAGACCTTTAAGCCGGACGGATCCGTCGATGGTCCCTCGCCCAGCAGGATCTGGTATTTGACCGATGCGCTGTCGTAGGGCGCCGGATCCCACACCACGGAAAGGCTCTGTCCCCCGTCGCTGGGCGTATCGATCACGCGAAGCTCTTGCGGCGGTGCGATATCGGCCTGCACAGATGCCGGCGCGATGGATAGCACGATGATGAGAGCGAGCAGGCCCATCATGCCCCTTCGATGACTTCGATATTCGCCCGTGGAATGACGGCGGTCCGGCCGTCCCCGAATCGCACCTCCAGCACCCGCACTTCACTCTCGGTCGGAATCTTTTGGAGCTCGGACGGCAACCGGGAGACCTCGCCGATAATCCCGAACAGCGGATCTCGGATGACCCGCACGGGGTCGCCGATCTTGATGCCTTCTCGCTGCTGAACGGATACCGTCGCCTGCTGCGATACGGCTTGAGGGATGATGACCTCCGGTCGGATCACCCCGGCTCGGATCTGTGTCGCACCGGAAACCGAGGCCTTCTGTCCCGCGTGAGCGGCCAGGAGCCGAAATGTCCTCGCCGCCATCGGAATAGTCCCGAACCCCTCCGTTAGGACGAGCGTGAACCCGACTCGTTCGTTGCCGGTAATGGCCACTCCCAAGTCATAGCCCAATAGAGCGCGCAGGTCCTTGTCATGGATGCCTCCCACAACGAGCCCCGCCACCCCCACTGCTTTGGCGCGCGCCATGGTTTCAGCGGACACAAAAGCTCCCCCGACGACGATCTTGCCTTTCATAGCCGGCGTGAGTTGCTCGCCGACCAAGCTGTGATCCGGAGCTGTCACACCCATGATGATCTCACCGGACGTCTCCCCGCCGATGCCGAAAATGCCCTGCACCAAACTGCAGGAAGTTTCGATCGTCACGCCCTGTTTGTCATGAACTTCGACGACGGCGCCGTCGACATAGGCCAGGACGTCCAAAATCTTGGCCGGTTCACGAAACAACACTTGCCCGGTGATCGGCGAAATCGATTCAATCGTGCCCGTGATCGGCGAGCCGATCTCGGTCTTGAACCATTTGATGAAGGGCTTATTCTCGGCGACGATGTCATCCTTGAGGACCTGGTCGCCCTCTTTCTTGATCAGATAGTCATGGATTTCGCCCGGAGCGACGCCCAGTTGATTGGCCAAGTTTAGAGCGAGCACCTTACCCGGCAACTCGGCTCGGGCGACCGGCGTGTCGGCCCGGACCGTTTGGCCGAGTTGGACCAGCACGACGCCGGGCAGCGGGAGCAAGCGCTTCCGCCGAATGGTCGTGCGTTCGCTGACGGTTAAGCCGGGAGTATAGGAATGCGCCAT
>DATFFC010000172.1:0-3610 GCA_035250505.1 Nitrospiraceae bacterium
AACCGGTTCCTGGATCACCGTTCCAGCGGATCCCACGGTCGTATTCGAGAAAGACCCCGCTCGCATCTGGGCCGACGTGCTACTGGCGATGGGCGAAGACTATCGCCGGTATGCGGATATGCCGTTCGATCCCTCCTTCAACTAGTTGGAGAATCAGTTTCAGAGAAAACTGGGTTCTCGAATAGCTTCCTCAGAAATCGGCCGGTATGAGAGGCGGGTGCCTGGGCCATTTGTTCGGGCCTTCCTTCGGCCACGATATATCCGCCGGCTTGTCCCCCTTCCGGCCCCATATCAATGATCCAGTCGGCGGTCTTGATCACGTCCAAATTATGTTCAACGATCACCACGGTATTGCCGGCGTCCACGAGTTTATGCAGGATCATGAGGAGTTTCTTGATATCCTCCAAATGGAGACCGGTCGTCGGTTCATCCATGATGTAGAGCAGATTCCGGGCCGACGGATCTTTCAGTTCGGCCGCGATCTTTAACCGCTGAGCTTCTCCGCCGGAGAGTGTGGTAGCCGGTTGTCCGAGCCGGAGATAACCGAGTCCGATGGAGGTCAAAAGATGCAGCTTCTCCGTCACGTTCGGAGAACCGGCGAAAAACGATTGTGCGTCGCTCGCCGTCATGTTCAACACTTCATCGATGCTCCGGCCGCGGTACCGGATATTCAGGACGGCGGGCTTGAATCGCCGGCCGCTGCAGGCTTCACAGGTCACATACAGGTCTTCAAAGAAGTACATCTCTAATTTCTCATAGCCGTTGCCTTCGCAGCGCTCGCACCGGCCGGCGGCGGCATTGAATGAGAAATGGGCAGGGGTCAAGCCCTGTCGCAGCGCTACGGCTTCCGACGCAAAGAGCTGCCGGATTTCATCAAACGTCTTCAAATAGGTAATGGGGTTGGAGCGGGGCGTGCGGCCGATAGGTTGCTGATCAATGAGCCGGACACCGCTGAGGTGTTCAAGTCCTTTGATCGCGCGAAACCGTCCCATGGGCAAGGTGGTGAGCCGGAAGGCGCGGGCCACCGCCCGGTAGAGCGTATCTTCGATCAAGGTGCTCTTCCCCGAGCCGGACACGCCGGTGACGCAAACCAGCATGCCCAATGGAATCTTGACGAGCAGATTCTTCAGATTGTGCTCGCTCGCGCCGGCAATGCGAAGGAACTTGCCCGAGCCGGGACGGCGGCGTGGCGGCACGGCGATGCTCTCTTCCCCGCGGAGATAGCGCGCCGTGAGCGGACGCGGATCACGCAAGAACTGATCGCGCGGCGCGGCACAGACGACCTCGCCCCCTTTCTCTCCGGACCACGGTCCCAATTCGACCAGATAGTCTGCTGTGCGGATCATAGCCGGATCATGCTCCACCACCACGACACTGTTGCCGGCTTTGGCCAGGTCGTGAAGAATCCCGGCCAAGGTGGCGGTATCGCGCGGATGCAGGCCGATCGTCGGCTCATCCAGAACGTACAGAGTCCCGACCAGCCGGGATCCCAACTGATTCGCCAAGGCGATCCGCTGCGCTTCTCCGCCCGAAAGCGTCCTGGTCTGCCGCGCGAGCGTCAGATAGGCGAGTCCCACCCGCACAAGAAATCCGAGCTTGTCGTCGATCTGTCGAAGAATATCCTCGGCAACCTCCCGATCAGCGGGATGTAGCTTGAGCTCCCGACACCACCGTAAGGCTTCTCCGATGGTGAGCTCGGACACTTGGTGAATGTCCTGACCAGCGAGTTTCGTCACAAGCGCCTCGGGCTTGAGCCGGCTTCCGCCACACGCGGGGCAGGAAAACGGACTTCGATATCGACTCAGGAGCACGCGGACATGCAACTTGTAGCGCTTAGTCTCCAGGTACTCAAAATATTGACGGACGCCTTCCAGCGTGGCGTCACCTTCCCACACTGCTTCTTGAACAGCGGGAGGAAGGTCCTTGAATGGAGTCGTCAGACTGACACGGCGCTTCTTCATAGCGACCAGCAGTTGCTGCTGCCACCAGTCGGACCCCGGTTTACTCCAGGGCTCGACGGCGCCATCCGCCAATGAGCGGCCCGGGTCGGGAATGACCAAGCTCCGGTCGTAGCGGAGAATGTTCCCGAAGCCTTTGCATTCAGGGCATGCGCCGAGTGGATGATTGAATGAGAACAGCAGAGGACGCGGCGGCTCGAACGTTCTCCCGCAGCGCTGGCAACAAAAGCCTGCTGAAAAAGTCTGGCGGCCGCGGCCGATTATCTCGACGTGACAGACGCCCTGGCCCTCATGGAAGGCCGTCTCGATCGCTTCACTCAATCGAGCCCGATTGTCCTCACGGATCATGAGTCGGTCCAGGACAACGTGGAAGCCGTTTTCGTTCCGGTGGGGCAAGGCGGCTTGGCCGTGAAGGTCGATGATGTCGTCGCCGCACTTGATCCGCGTGAATCCGCGAATCAGGAGTGAATCGAGAAGCGCGCGATCGTGACCCGGCCCAAGATCGTGCAGAGGAAAGAGCACCATGGCGCGCGCGTCCGGAAAGCGTGAAAGGAGATCCTCGGCAACCGATCCCGGATGGTAGCCGCGGGCCTCGATCCCACAGTCGGGACAGACCGGCTTACCGACTTTCGCAAAGAGCAACCGCAGCAAATCGGAGAGCTCCGTGGCCGTGCCGACCGTCGAACGGGCCGTCCGGACCGGGTTCTTTTGCTCGATCGCGATGGCCGGCCGGATGTTGATGAGCCGATCCACATCCGGGCGATCTACTTTTTCGATGAACATCCGAGCGTACGTCGAGAGCGACTCGACGTAGCGCCACTGGCCTTCCGCGAACAAGGTGTCGAAAGCCAATGAGGACTTGCCCGAGCCGGACACGCCGGTGATGGCCGTCACCTGATTGTGCGGAATCCGAAGGGAAATGTTTTTGAGGTTATGCTGCCGCGCGCCTTCGATTATGAGGTCGCCGGAGGCCGAGTCTGTAGACATAGGATAGACCGTTGGAGCGGCATTGCCGCAGAACGACCTGACATGCTAGCAACTACAAGGATGGTCTGCAATGAGCCTGCGAGTCTGAAGGGTGAGTAAAGCGGAAGTCGTAGGAGTCGAAACTGGGATTCGAAGCGCGAGTTACGAGTCCTTAACCCGCCCTTGGGAGTACAGCAAATCCCTCCCGTCGAGCTGCTTCCCGGAGGCGCTGATCGAGACAGACGAAGTGATGGCCTGCCGGCTGGCCACGGCTCCATACCAGCGCAGCGGCGAGTTGAAGGGCATCGGCTGTGCGAAGCGGATGCAGCAGAAGCGCTCGCCCGGCTTGTTCACGGACGGCACGACTGGGTTCGATTTCCGTCCATTCCACCGCTAAGGCCGTGAGAACAGTCCGCGCCTGTTCTTCGTCAGTGGTCGTCAGGACCGCCTCCCGTCTCAGCCGAGCAAAGGCCGAATAACATTCCACCGATGTCCCCCACCAGGCCACAATTGCTTCATCCCCCTCCGCGAGTTTTCTCAACGAGGCGGTCTGCGTTTCATCCAAGCAGAGTGGGATGATGGCGGAAGCGTCCCAGAATTTCATCGACCCTCGGCACGATCGGTAAGTAAAGCCTGTAGGGCCCGTCGCTTTCGGTCTTTGGGGCGTGGAAGCTTCCAGAACCCAG
>DATFFC010000173.1:0-5490 GCA_035250505.1 Nitrospiraceae bacterium
CTCCGCGGCGACATAATCGCCGGGCTTCACCAGCGTGACATCCGATCCGACCTCCACCACTTCCCCGCACATTTCGTGTCCGATGATGCGAGGGGGTTGGATGCGGCCTTGCGCCCATTCATCCCAGTTATAGATATGGGCATCGGTCCCGCACAGCGACGTCGCTTTGACGCGAATCACGGCTTCGGAGGGAGCGGGTCGCGGATCAGAAATCTCGGTGAATGTCAGGCCGGGACCGGGACCCGTCTTTACCGCGGCATGCATGGTGCCATTATAGCAAGACCGCTGCGGTCTCATAGGCATTTGCGGGAAAAAACGAGTTGATCTACGGCAGGGCCATGGGTAGGATGCCGGGATGTTTCTGGGGCGAAATACGGACGTGGCGAAGCAGTTCCTCGCTTCTGCTTCGGCGGTTGTGGTATGGGGCGCCGTGAATCTGTCATGGCCGGCCGGTGCGGCCATGCAGGCTTCGACTCCTCCCCTGAAGCGGTGGATACAATTCGAATTAATGGAATCAGAGGCAAGCGGGGTGGTCCGTGTAGACAAGGACCTGATCCTCTCGATTACCGTCGGCGGCGTCGCCTCAACGGCTGATTCCATCTTGGCCGTTATCGAATCCGCCGCCTTTCAAAGTCAGACCGTCTCGCTTATCCGGGACTCGAATCCGACAACCTATCAAGGCACCGCGATCCTCGAGCCGAAATCGACCAGCAAGAGTTTGACCACGGTGCATCCCAAGGCAGCCCGCATCCGAGTGACGCTTGCGCGCGCGAAAGCGAGCGGCCTCGAGGAATTCATGAAGCGGGACGTCTACATTACGTTGGGTGAACCGGCGAAGAATGACGAGGCGGACGATGGTGACTCACCTAAGACGGTCATGCCGGAGCAGGTCGAGCCGGATGCGACGACATCGCCGAAGCCGCCGGCGGCTGGACCGGCCTCGCACGTGATGATTGCAGAGGAGGATTTGTTGCCGCTTCCCGCGCCGGCCGAGGCCGAGGCCTATTGGAAACAGGTCAGCGGCCTCATCAGCCGCAATTGGAGCCGGCATGTTCGGCAGATCCGCCGCGCCCCCAGCGGAGAAACCGTGCGGGTTCGCTTCAAACTCTACAGCAGCGGCGTTGCGCAATTGATTCAGGTCGAGAAGGGGTCCGGCGCGCGCGACATCAATGAAGCGGGCATTCAAAGCATCATCCACGCCCATCCGTTCCCGCCGCTGCCGGCCGACATGAGCGGGGAATTGGTGGACGTGCATGTCCGCATGCGCACGGGCGTCAAGGTCGGGTCCGCTGATGTGGAGACGACCATCGACAAGAAACCGTTGAAGGCACAGCCTGCGCCGAAATCGCAGTCTCAATGAGGAAACCGTCGGTCGAGATCACATCGCTTCTTATTCCACTTACTCCACGTAGAAGGGAAGATTCCGATGAAAGCATACGGTGTTGTATGTGTCTTGGTTCTGGCCGCATACGGCGCATACGGATTGTTCGGCGTGCCCGGTGCCGTGCATGCGGAGATGGCGCGGTATGATGTCGATCCTGACCATTCCACGATTGAATTTCGGGTCGCGCATATGGTGATTTCGAAAACCACGGGGCACTTCAAGGATTATTCCGGATTTATCGAAATGGACCCGGAGGCGCAAACTGTGAAAACGATCGAAGCGACGATCAAGACCGCGTCGGTGAACACCAACCATGAGAAACGTGATACCCATTTACGCACGGCCGATTTCTTCGACGCCGGAAAGTTTCCGACGATGACCTACAAGCTCAAACAGTACCACAAGAACGGCGAGCACTATACAGCGGTCGGCGATCTCACTCTGCGCGGGGTAACGAAGGAAGTTACGCTGATAGGAAACTTCAACGGGGTCACCAAGGATCCGTGGGGCAATGTCCGGGCGGGGTTCAACGCAGAAGGGAAGTTGAACCGCAAGGATTTCGGGATGGTTTGGAACAAAGCGCTGGACAGCGGGGGACTCGTGGTCGGCGATGACGTGTACATCAAACTGGATATCGAGTGCATCAAGGGCAAACCGCAATGAACGAGACGATGTCGGCCAAGCTGACCCGCTTTCCGGCAGGAGCATGTCCTAACCCACATTATTCATGAGCACTTCTGCTGCAATTGTGGATTCGCCGCTGCGACAAGCCAACATGCGGCTTGGCGGCACGTTGGCGGGCGGGCTCGCCGCTCGGCCTCGGGAAGGGCGCATCCTGGTGCGCCGGGGTGGGTGGGTGCGATTGAAGACAGACTGTTTCGGGCCGGGCTCCGTCGTCCGCGATGGCGCCGTCCCAGTTCGGACGGGGACAGACACCACGCGCAGACGCGGGGAAGGGTGCCAGTCCCCGGGCTCCACGCGCAAGACACCGCCGTCTCACCGGCTCGACGGCGTCCACAAGCGTGGCGCTCATTATTCTTCGCGCCGTGGACCTCGCTTGGCGACTCCTCAATTTCGCAACGAACTGTCATGAATAATGTGGGTCCATAATGCGCGCGATGGTGTTGGCGCACACCGCACCTGTGACGACGAACCCATTGGTTCTCCGCGAGGTGGCCTCGCCCCAGCCGGGACCTGGCCAGGTGCGGGTGAGGATCCGGGTGTGCGGCGTTTGCCGAACCGATCTGCATGTCGTGGAAGGCGAATTGCCCCATGTGAAGCCGGATGTGATCCCCGGACATGAAGCGGTGGGAACGGTAGAGCGGGTCGGCCGGGATGTGACCGATTTGAAGGAAGGGGACCGAGTCGGGATCGCCTGGCTACAGGATACATGCGGCCGGTGTGAATTTTGTCTGAGCGGCCGGGAGAATCTGTGCCTGCGGGCAACGTTCACGGGATACCAGGTCAACGGAGGGTACGCCGACTATGCGCTGGTCGCTGCGCGGTATGCGTATCCGATACCGGCTCGGTTCACCGATGAAGAAGTGGCGCCGCTGTTGTGCGCCGGCATCATCGGCTATCGCGCGTTGCGGCTTAGCGGTATCAAGCCGGGCGGGCGGCTCGGCTTCTATGGATTCGGCGCAAGCGCCCATATCGCGATCCAACTCGCACGCCATTGGGGGTGTTCCGTCTACGTCTGTTCGCTCAAAGAGCATCATCGCACGTTGGCCCGGGAACTCGGCGCGGTGTGGGTTGGTGGGGCGACCGATCAGCCGCCGGACAAATTACACGGGTCGATCATCTTTGCCCCGGCGGGCGAGATCGTGCCGGCCGCTTTGCAGGCTTTGGACCGGGGCGGCACGCTAGCCTTGGCGGGAATTCATATGAGTCCGATCCCGTCGTTGGACTATAATCGGGAGCTCTTTGGCGAACGGGTCATTCGCAGCGTGACCGCTAATACGAGGCAAGACGGGATGGATCTCTTGCGTGAAGCGGCGGCGATCCCCGTTCGCACCCATACGCAACGGTTTGGCCTTGGGGACGCCAACGTCGCCCTGCAAGCCTTAAAGGCCGGAACCGTGCGGGGCGCGGCCGTCCTGGCGATGGGTTAATGGCCCGGCCGCTCTTCCGGCTGCTGTGGGCCGTCTAGACTGCGATGATTCCGCCTCTGTAGGATAGCCTCCATGCGCTACCCTTGTTAGGAGCCTGTCCGACGACCTTTCTACTGCGGTGAACGATGTACCGGCATCTGCTTCGTTCTCGGCCCCAAAAAATCCTTAACGTATTCCAGCGAATACGCTTCCGGGTTTTCGTGGCCTGCGGCCTTGCATCTGCCGGCACCTCCTTCACCTCGTCACGAACGGCAACGTCGGGCAGGCTCCTTGCGGGCTTGATCCTGTGCGCCATATTCGCGCATTCCCCTTCCGGCCATGCCTTGGAATTTACCGCGGATCAAATCACGAAAGCCGACGGCCGCGTCCAGAAAGCGATCATCTATTACCGCGACGACATGTGGCGGATCGAGCACCACAGCATGGGACCGGTCAATGTGACGATTGTCCGCAAGGACAAGCAGGTGGTGTGGATGCTGCTGTCGAGGATGAGACATTTCAAAACCGTTCCGTACGCGGCCGATCACGATCTCAAAGTATCGGAACGACTCGAAGGCGAAGTCGCGCGGGAAGAAATCGGGAAAGAGATCCGGGAGGGACATCCCACCATCCTGTATGAAGTGACGACCAAGCAGGGGGAGCGCGTGGAGGTGTATTACCAATGGGTGGCGACGGATATCCATTTCCCCATGAAGCTGGCGCGCAAGGACGGGAGCTGGATCGTCGAATATCAACATGTGAAGATCAGGCCGGTCTCCGACTATCTGTTTCAGTTGCCGGTCAATTTTCAGCCGTTGGAAGAATTTGACCGGCAGAACGAGAAGACCCGGGTTCCGGACCAACCGCAAAGTGAACCAAAGCGGAACATGTAACGTTACAGAGGAGGGACTGAAGCCGTGCAAGTGATCAAGGGAGTATCGTCTGCTTTCATGATGGGAGTCGGGGCATTCGTATTGTACGGGACGGTTCAGGCACTGGATGTCAGTGACGTGACCAGGGAATGGACTGCCGATGGAAAAAAGATTGCTGCAGAACGGATCAAATTGCCCGCCCACGACGAGATGGTCCGCATCCCCGAGGGCTGGTTTCTGATGGGAAGCACGAAGAAAACCGATCGGAACGCCTATTCCGCGGAAATGCCGCAGCGGAAGGTGTACTTAGATGCGTACGAGATAGACAAGTATGAAGTCACCACGGTGCAATTCCTCAAGTTTGTTTTGGCCACGAACCGGAACCCGCTCATTGATTGGCAGTATGACGGCGGGAATTTTCAAGAAGAGATGGCCGGCCATCCCGTCATGCACGTGTCCTGGTTCGATGCGGATGCGTACTGTCGATGGGCGGGCAAACGACTGCCGACCGAAGCGGAGTGGGAGAAAGCGGCCAGAGGGGAGGATGGGCGCATCTATCCCTGGGGCAATCAGCCGGCCGGGCTGTCGCGCTCGAACTTCGGACGGACCGGGCTGTCCGGACCGGTGCGGGATCGTCCCGAGCGGCTCTTACTGTATCCGCCGATCATCTCCGTGGACAAGTACGACAACGGCGTGAGTCCGTATGGAGTCTTTCAGATGGCGGGCAACGTCTCCGAATGGGTGGCCGACTGGTATGACCCCAAATATTACGCGGCTGCGCCCGAGAAAAACCCGAAAGGCCCGGAAACCGGGACGCAGCGCGCGTTTCGCGGCGGCGGGTGGATCGACAGTACCCCGGCCGTGCGCGTGACGCAGCGCAACGGGACCGATCCCAATACGAAGATGAACTGGATCGGATTTCGCTGCGCGCGAGACACGAAGGAAGAAGGAGGGGAGGTGAAGCCGGACGCAAACACCCAGCAGACGAGCCTACGTTGAGCTTCCGACCCGCTATCTACTATTTTTTTGCCGAAGTATCCGAGCGGCCTGCTCGCTTGCTTCTTTAACCAGGATGCCCATCTTGGGGTGAGTGGGCTCCAGATCGACCGGGAGATCGTATTCGCGGAGACGCTCGCTGGCCGTA
>DATFFC010000174.1:0-8414 GCA_035250505.1 Nitrospiraceae bacterium
GAGCCAATAGCCCAGCGCGGCAATAATCAATACTGCGGGGACCGCATAATGAAGGATCTTCGAGAGAGACAACGAAGGCGCCTGACCTGAGTGAAACGACGATGCGAAGCTTCCGGGTGCTGCCCGACTGCCGAGATTGCCCGCACGGTTCAACAGGAGCATAGTCATCGCACGGCAATGAAGTCAACGCCCCCGGTACCCTTGACAATCCTGCGAGCGGATATGCTACAAGTACCCGCTCGTCTTTTTCACACGCACACGAAAGCGTTTCTGTCGCCATGAAATTTTTCTTTTACGCGGACAACCTGAATCCGACGCAACTCAAGCGGCGCGCGCCGGAGCATAAGTTCCTCTTCAAGGCCTATCTGCCCGAGCATACGATCCAGTTTTGCCGCTGGTCGTCGCAATGGCGCTGCGGGCTGGCCAGCGTGGTTCCTTCACCGGGAGAGAAAGTCTGGGGGGCCGTCTTCGAGATCACGGACGAGGACCTGAAGATCATGGATGAATTTGAAGGGGATGTGCCGCAAGGAGCCTATCGGCACGTTCCCGTCACGGTCATCACCGAAGAAGGCGAGAAAGTCCTCGTGACGGCTCACGCCGCCAATCCGATCGGAAAGTTCAAACCCAAGGAACACTACTTGGATTGGGTCATGAAGGGGATCAAACACTGGAAACTGCCCGAAGACTCCGTCGAGCAATGGGAGTCGTACAAGCCGCGGTAATCCAAGAGCGTATGGCGTATAGCGTATAGGAGATTGACGGAGTGGGAGCATCTGACATGGACTCGGCGGTTTTCAGCTCCCGCCATAAGCTATACGCCATAGGCTATTAGCTCTTCGTGAACCATACGCCATCTGCTCTTTGAACAGGAGGACGCATGCCGAAGCCTAAGTACCATATCGTGGTCTGTACCAATGCGCGCCCGCCCGGCCATCCGAAGCCTTCCTGCGGCGGCCAGGGATCGGCTCAACTCTTGATGGCCTTCAACATGGGCCTCATGCAACGAGGTCTCCCGCCCGGCGAAGTGTTGGTCACCGGTTCCTCCTGTCTGGGGCCATGCGAGCAAGGACCGACGGTCGTCGTGTATCCCGACGGGACGTGGTATTCCAAAGTCACTGAAGCCGATGTCGCGGCCATTCTCGACGAGCACATCGGAAAGGGCACGCCCGTACAAGCGCTCAAACCCGACTCCGTCTGGGGTTGATCCTCTTCATGGACGCGCCATCCCATCAGCAGCATAAAGCTCACGCGCCCACAACAGTTCGTTGCCTGGTGATCACGTGCAGCGACACCCGAACCACGGAGACCGATACCAGCGGGCGACTGATTATGAAGCTGCTGGCGGAACGGGGCCATGAGACCGCCGGCTACCGCATCGTCAAGGACGAGCCGGCGCAGATTACGGCCGCGATCGCCGCCGGACTGGCGAATGATGCGGTACAGGTCGTGATCGTCAACGGGGGAACCGGAATTTCCCGGCGCGACTCCACGTTCGAGGCGGTTGATGCGCTGTTGGAGAAACGGCTGGACGGCTTCGGCGAGATCTTTCGTTACTTGACCTATCAGGACATCGGCTCCCCTGCAATCATGAGCCGCGCCACCGCCGGCATCGTGAAAGGCCGCGTGCTGTTTTCCACCCCCGGCTCGGAAAACGCCGTGCGGTTGGCCATGGAAAAGTTGATCCTGCCGGAGCTGGGACACCTCGTGAAGGAACTCACCAAATAGGCGCCTTCCCGACTTCGCTTCCGCTCAATCCTGAGCAATCTTCGGTTCAGAGATCCTCTGATAGTACGACAGCAGGTCCCGCACCGAAATCACACCGACCACTTCTCCCGCCTTCGTCACGCCCAGATGCCTCACGCCCAGATCGCCCATCATGTCATGCGCATCACCGATGGTCCTGGTCTCCTCGATACTGCAGAGCGGGCTGGTCATGATCTCCTCGACGGTGAGGACATTGAGGTCTTGGTCGCTGGCCAAGGCCCGCCGGACCAGGTCCGTATCGGTCACAATGCCGACGATCCCCGCCCCCTTCTTGACGAATAATGAACCGAGCCGGGCATCCTTCATGCTTTTCGCCGCGATCCGCACCGTGGTGGTGGGATCGACGGTTTTGACGTCCTTCGTCATGATCCGAGCAACTGTTCCCATGAAGCCTCCTTAGATACGAATGATCTTAACTATCGTGATGCGGTAAATGGCGCCTGTGTCAGGCTATTTCTAGCAGGATTTTGCCAAAGAATCGACGGCTCAATAGATATTCTTGCGCCGCTCGCGCCTCCTGCAAAGGAAAGACACGATCGACTACGGCGCGTAGCTTGCTTTGCCCCATCAACTGAGCGGCTCGGACCAGCTCGGCGCGGGTGCCCATGTAGGAGCCGCGAATAGTGAGCTGGCGCGAATACACATATCGAAGATCCAGCGTCACTTCTCCACCGGTCGTGGCCCCACAGGTCACCAGCCGCCCGCCTTTCGCCAACGACTGCACACACTGAGTCCAGACAGCCGGCCCGATATGCTCGATCACCAGATCGACGCCGCGGCCGCCGGTGAAATCTTTGATTTTCGCGGCCACTTCCTCCTCCGCGTGGTTGATGACGAAATCGGCGCCGAGCTCCTTCGCTTTTGCAATCTTGTCGTGTGCTCCGACGGTCGTCACGACACGCGCGCCGGCGAGCTTCGCCAGCTGCACGGCTGCACTGCCCACCCCGCTGCCGGCGCCCATGATGAGCACGTCGTCACCGGCCTGGAGGTTTCCGAGTGCGAACAGCATATGCATCGCCGTAACGGACACGAGAGGAAAGGCGGCTGCTTCTCGGAAGGACAAGGAACCGGGAATGTCCAATGCATTCCGAGCGGGAACTTTGATGAATTCGGCATAGCCTCCGGCTGTTTTGGCGCCGACAAGGCCATAAGAAGAGCAGAAATTGTCCCGTCCTGCCAAACAGTAATCACAGCGCCAGCAACTCAAGCCGGGCGAGATAAAGACACGCTGCCCCGGCACGAGCCCGGTCACTTGAGTCCCTATCGCTTCGACAACCCCCGCAACATCCGATCCTGAAATATGGGGAAACGCCAACTTGTAGGCCGGAATTCCCTGGCGAACCCAGATGTCGAGATGATTCAGGGCGCAGGCCTTGACCCGAATGAGGACTTCATCGGGTCCGGCTGTCGGGTCGGGGACCGCCTCATAGCGAAGCTGATCTGTTCCTCCGTGTGCGTGAAAGACAACCGCGTTCATTTCAAAATGTCAGCGTTCCTTCCAGGACCATTACCGCTTGGCCCCCGATCTTCACCGTCTGGATGGCATCATCTTCCGATGCCACCTGGATGAGAATCCGCGACGGCCGTTCGATCTCATAACCTTGTTCGGCAATGACCTCCGTCAATGGCGCGACCTCCACGACGCCGTGCTGGAGCAGGTAGGCGCCGAGGGCCCCGCTCGCGCTCCCGGTCGCCGGGTCCTCAATGATGCCGATCAACGGCGCAAACATCCGCGTGTGCACCGTGGCCTGTTGCTCGACCGTCATGGTGCTGAACGTCATGATGCCGTTGGCGCCGTATTGCTGGCAAAGCTCCGCGATCGCGGACACATCCGGCACGATGGAGCGGACCGCCGTCAAGGTCCTTATGGGAACAATCATGACCGGGAGGCCGGTGGATACCACTTGGACCGGCCACTTCGTGTCCGTGATTTGTTGCCTCGCCACGCCGAGCGCCCGTGCGATGGAGAAGAGGTCCTCACGGCTCTCGACTACCTCAAGAAACTGGGGTTGGGGCTGCGACATGACGACATGCGCAATCCGTCCGTCCTTCACATGAATGTCCACCGGGAACAATCCCAGATTGCATTCCTGTAGCACCCGGGTCATCGGTTCGCGCAAGGCTAAGCGCTTGAGTGTGCCGAGGACGAAAAACGTGCCGATCACGGGATGGCCGGCAAACGGGATTTCCTGTGTCGGCGTAAAGATGCGAATCTTGACCACCGCCGCCGGATCCGAAGGAGGGAACACGAAGACCGTCTCGGACAGATTCATCTCACGGGCGATCTGTTGGAGCTCAAGATCGGTCAAGCCGGCCGCATCGGGAATCACCGCGACCGGATTGCCGCCGAAGGGCACATCGGTGAAGACATCAGCCTGGTAGAACTGGAACGTGCGTCGCTCGGAGGTCATGGACCGTTCACTCTAGGACATGCTCCGACTCTTGTCAAACTGCCTTGACATGCGACCCATGCAGGCTTACCGTACGGCCCTCATGCATCCGGTTTTCATGGACTCGAGGCGCGCATGCCGAAGGAAATAGAGATCAATGTCCGCCCCATTTTCTCGACCCCCCTCCTCGTCTTCACCGTGGCCGAGCACGAGCGCATCAATGCGGAATTGTCCCGCCTGATTCTCGAGCGTGAAGCGTCCCAGCCCACTTTTTCGGACTATGAAGTAGTCGGCTGGTCGTCGCCTCACGACCTCTCCATGCTCCAGTGGGCGGAAAAACCGCTCAAGGAATTGTTCGGTCCCGTGATCGAAGTTGCCAAACAGGTCACTGAATATTCCGAGCGTACGGCCGGCCAGCGCAGCGGTCATCCGGATTGGCAGGTGGTGGAGGTCTGGGCCAACGTCCAACGAAAAGGTGGGAGCAACGCGGCCCACCCGCATCCCGGCAGTTTTTGGTCCGGCGTCTACTATGTGGATATCGGCGACGTGGGGGGCCAGGGGCAGACCGGAGGAGAATTGCAACTGTACGATCCACGCGGCTGCTTACCGCGCATGCTGGCTCCCTATCTGCGATACAGCATGCCGGAACTGCATGACGCCGGCAGGAATATTTCCTTCGTCCCGTCGGCAGGCCAGTGCGTCCTGTTTCCCGGATGGCTCTTTCATGCCGTCAATACCTACAACGGCAACCGCCCCCGCATCAGCGTCGCGTTCAACCTCGAACCACTCTTGACCGGCAAGACGTGACGGCATCCGATGATCTGTTGATCTGACGATTTGTTGAATGCCCGGAATTATCAGATCGACAGACCGACAGATTCAAAACTTGTCACGCCGGGACAGAGAGGGATTCATACGACTGCGTCAGCGGATTGCGGACATAATCTTCGACGTAGTTTTTCAAGAGCCCGTTCCGCCAGAGCAGCTTATTGGCGAACCGCGTATCGATCTTGTGGAGAATTCTGGCTTTGACGCCGGTCTTCCGCATGAACTGTTCCACCGTGACGCCGGCGATGTCGGTGTAGTGCCCCCGCCCCGATTGCATCATGCATTTCGGGATATAGACGTACTTTTCTCCATTCAATGACTTGGCGATATCATCGAACGTCAGCAGCACCGTGCAATCCGAGTCGCCGCCCAACGTCGCATTGGGCACCATCCGATAGCGGGCCCGGCGTGGTCGATACATCGTCAGGACCTTGTACACACTCTTCGCCATGACGACCGGATCGCGCTTCTCGAGCTCAAGAGAATCAAACGCGCTCACGATACGGCGGCGATTCAAGAATGCCGTAATCGGCGCCTCGGTTTGGATCGTCTGAATGTTGGGCAAGCCCATATCGTAGATGCGCTGTGCCTCTTCGGCGAGATATTTTCGTCCCTGCCGCATCAACGCGGCCGTGTCGTCCTTGATACCGCGCAACGGCGTCAGGCAACCCATCCACAGCACGCATCGCTGATTGATTTTGGATATCGTCAGTGCATCTTCGGACATCGTGCCCACGTCGAAAGAATAGAAGTTGGCGGACGACACGGCGGGACCGTCCAGGACCTTCATCAGATGTTTGACCGACGGAGCATGCGGCATCAACCGCTCACGGCAGGCGCCGAGCGTGATGGCCGAGAGTTCGAAGTTGATCCGCCCCGGATACTGGGCCGCCAGCTGATGAATCTTGGGCACGTGCACGTAACCCACCGTGAAGAAGGTCACGTTCTTGTCGGTATACTTCAGAAAATCCTCCAGCCACTCCATCGCCTTCGGGTGGAGGAAGAGATCCGTCCATTCCATGTACTCATTGCCGCCGATACACCAGAACTGCATCGGGTCGGTCGGTTTCTTATTGATGTAATCCAGGATGAACGCCCAGTCTTCATCCGTCGTTTTGGGCGGATCGAGAGTCTCACGATAGGAATGGTCGATCTCGTAGCAGAACTCGCACTTGACCGGACAGCTCTTCCCCAGACTCAAGGGAATTTTGCCGCCTTCCATCTCACGGATCAGCACCTGTCGATAATCGGTGCGATCCTTGAAGATCGGGGTCGGCTGCAGGATGGGAAGAGCAGTAGCCATGGATCACAAGCTAGTCAATCGATGAACGAGTCTACTGCATTGACAGAACCGAGATCGAGTCGTCAGACTTCCCGCGATGCCGGACGATTTGATTGCAAAGGCCTTGGAAACATTCGAGCTCACCTTGCCGATCACACGGGAGCAGCTCGATCAGAAGCGACGCGAGCTGCTGCATACGTGGGATCCTCACCGGTTTGCAAACCTCACGAACAATCCGAAGAAGTACATGCAGATGGTGAAGAAAGGCGAAGCCATGACGAAGGAGATCGAGGCTGCCTACAAACTGCTGCTTCGCAACGTCATAGGCAAGAGCGTATAGCGAGTCGTGAGTCGTTAGCGAGAGGCCACAAGCTCTTTCTTGCATGTGCCATACGCCATATGCCATTAGCCATAGGCTCTTGGTCGCCTAGCTGACCCCGTGGGACACGACCCGGCTCATTCCTTCCCTCCCATCCTCGCCCTCTCCCATCGCCACAGGCCAGGTCACAAGACCGGACACACCTTCCGCCGCGGCGCCGGCTTTGGTGGCTGCATAGATCTGCGGCAGGCGGTTTGTCCCGTACTTCGAAATATAGAGAAACACGTGCTCACGGGCGTTCACCCGGACCGCCCAGGGATGGAAATCATTTCGATAGAATTCCTCGCAGAGCTGCATGGCATCGAGACAGGTCAGGCCCCCCGGCTCGTCCAACGTGTAGTAATAGTCGAGCGGAAGGTCATATTCTTCCTGCTTGTGAATCGTGATGCCGAATTTATCCGGATTGCGTACCATCGGCGTATGGCGGTAGGCCACAAAGTAAAACAACTCCACTGAGTGGATGTTCGGCTGATTGTCGATCACGAACTGCCGTGTCTCCAGCGCCTCGTCCCTTGTCTCGCCGGGAAAACCGTAAAACGCCATGACATGGTTCCAAATGCCGGCGTTCGCGGCCAGACGGAGGTTGGTTTCGATCACGCTTTTCTTCGCGTGCTTATCCATGAGATTCAACACCCGCTCGTTGGCCGATTCCATGCCGTAGTAGAGCGTACAGCAGCCGGATTTCGCCGCGAGATTCCAGATCTCCTGATCCTGGAGCGTCTCCTCGAATCGAATCAATGTCGTCCATTTGATCCCGACGTCCTGCTCCACCAGCATCTGCGCGACTTTCTTGAGGAGAGCCGGCGGATAGGACTCGTCGGAGAACAGGAAGTGCCGACAGTCATATTTGTCGCGCAGCGCCTTCACCTGCTCGATCACCAGATGAGCCGGCATGCCGCGGTACTGATCGAAGTACCCCTGGCCGTGGTCGCAGAAGGTGCAGCGGCCCCAATAACAGCCGCGCGTCGCGAGATAGGGCAGGATGCGTTCCGGAACAAAATAGTGGTCGAGCGGGAGTCCGTCGAAATCGGGCAAGGGCAACGCGGTGGTCTTCTCTGTATAGACGTCCTGATTGAGATGAATCCCCGTCTCATCGCGACGCATCAAGTTCGGCACCGAGGCCATCGCGCGCTCGCCGTTCAGCGCCTCGATCAGCCATAACAGCGCATGCTCGCCTTCATACAGAATGGCGGAATCGAACACCTCGGTGAAAAATCGCTCGTGCTTGGGCAATTCTTCCTGCAGTCTGGTGATCACGTTGCCGCCCACCACGACATGGATGTGCGGGAAGCTTTCCTTCACCATCTTGCAGAAGGTCAGTCCGGCCATGAGCTGCATCTGGGTCCCGATCGAGACGCCGATCACGTCCGGTTTTTCCTTCGCGACAGCCGGCAGCACGAGTTCGTTGCAGATGTCGCGATAGACGTTCACTTGCTCGTCGTCCAGGCAGGCGAACACTTCCTTCGACACGCCGGGCCGATAACCCAGATTGCTTTCCATCGGATAGAAGACGAGCGAGGCCGGATAGTACGCGGCGGAAATATACTGCATGACTTCGCGGAACGTGTTGAGCGCCCATTCCAATTGGTTCGCGTCGTAAAAGGCCTCGCCGCGGACGATGCCCTTTGCCCGGTCGGCCCGATCGGCCAACTCGAACACGTCCACGGATGAAAAATGTTCCAGGCAGGCTTTCTGGTCGACTTCCTGATCGGTGAGTTCCCGTGTCTGTTCCGCCGCCTCCAGCGCCTTCAACTGCATCCCCTGCCGCGCT
>DATFFC010000175.1:0-3772 GCA_035250505.1 Nitrospiraceae bacterium
AACGAGGGCACCAATTAATGAGCCGTTCGCCGCGATAGAGCAGGCCGTCTTCGTAGAGGCGCACGAACACGAGTCGAACCGCTTCGGATAGGCCGGGGTCCATCGTAAAGCGTTCGCGCTCCCAATCGCAGGACGCGCCCAACCGCTTCAATTGCGCAATGATCGTGCCCCCCGACTTCTCCTTCCATTGCTGAACCCGCTTCAGAAACGCCTCCCGGCCGATCGCTTCCCGGGAGGTCCCCTCCGCGAGCAGTTGGCGTTCAACGACGTTCTGTGTGGCAATGCCGGCGTGGTCCATACCGGGCATCCAGAGCGTGTTGTATCCCTGCATGCGACGCCATCGAATGAGAACGTCTTGCAGCGTATTGTTCAACGCATGGCCGACGTGCAGGGAGCCGGTGACATTAGGGGGAGGGATGACGATGCAATAGGGCCGGCGCGAGTCGGCGGCGGAGGCGTGAAACAGCCGCTGTTCGATCCAGCGGCGATACCAGCGTTCTTCAACCCGCTGGGGGTCGTAAACTTTGTCGAGTTGCGGCTGTGACATGTGGCACTGGCGAGGTTCACGACGCGCCGAATAGGCACGTCACGTTTGTGAACGCCGGCGAGGTTCACGACGCGCCGAATAAGGAGCGTCAAGTTTGTGAGCGCCGCTGAGACGGTGAAGCAGCAGTGTCTTCGTGAGCCGGCAGTGTCCGGAAGCGCGCATCTTACCATGTGACCCAGGCCCTCACAAGACGGACTGGCGCGGCGGACGCGCATCCGAGGTTGTGAGGATGCGCAGGCGTGTGCTATACATCGCGCGCCGGCTTATCTGCCGGCGCGATACTGCGCGATGTTGAACGAGGAGAACATCTTATGCCGAGAGGACGGGAGAAGGATCGCAAGACCAGGAAGAAGCACCGGAAGAACGTGCAGCGTATGAAAGGCCTCATCAAGGCGAGGCGGGCGGTGGCAAAAAAAGGGAAGCGATAACGGCTGATTTACTGAGACGCGGTAAGGCGTCGAATTTCTTCTTTGACCTGGGCTTCCGCGATGTCCGGGACGATGTGCTGAACGGCTTCGTGGATTCGTTGACCCGCCATCTCTCGGACGATCTCTTCGGTGGTCTGCCTGGCACAGCCTGCGACCGCCTCGCGAACTTCGTTCTTGACCACGGTATCCACCGGCCCAAGATAAGTACGCACTGCCTGCGGGACGTATTTTTCAAGCCCTGGATCGATCGACCGGCGCAGGAGGCTTTCGGTCGTTTTCTCCACCAGCGCCGGAGCGATCTGCGCAACCTGTTGCTTGACGGCATTCTCCACTGAAGTCGCCTGAGCCGCCGACTGCTTCGTCAGTTCCGGCATGACGATCCCGTGCAGCGCCGCTTCAATCCGGTCCGCTGAAAGCGCTGAGGTCAGTTGGTTGTGTACTTCCTCGCGAACTGGTCCGGCCAGATGAGCGGTGAGTTCCCGTGTGACAATCAACGGAAGGAGCGTCGCAATCTTTTCCTCGACTTCCCGGACAACGGATTGGAGTAAGTAGTCGAGCAGGGATCGCAGGGCATCTTCTCCGGCGGCTGTTTCGGAGGAAGGGGTCCGCTGTATTGACCCCGCCGTCTCGGCTGCTCTCGTCTGTGTCGACGTCGGTTGCTTCATGAGCGGCTCCTCTGTGGCGGAAGCGCCAGGCTCCGATGACGCTTCCGCATCGCTGTCCTCGTACGTTTCGGCGCCGGCGCTGAGGTCGGTAGCGGTGGAATCAGGCGGCCATGCGCGCTTCTTGAGCGGCGTCACCGATTTGTGATGAGTGCCGTTCTTGAGCCCGTTGAGTGTGTCGAGCACGTCATCGCTCCGGAGCGGTTTCTTTAGGAATGCGTGTACCCCGAGCGAGCGCAGATGTTGCTCGTCCCATCGCTCGGATGAGTCGACCAGAGACACCAGCATCGTCTCGGTCAGATGATCCAGCTTGTTGACCTCTTTGCAGAACCCCGAGAATGTCATATCGGCAAGATGATAATCGGCAATGATCAGGGCGGGCGTCATGCGCCGCGCAGCTTCTAGGGCGGTCGGGCCGTCCTGGAAAGCCGCCACCTCATAGCCCTGTGTGGAGGAAATCTGTTCGATCATGCGTTGCACGGCGGGACTGCTGTCGACGACGAAAATGGAGGCCGGCATCACGTGCTTCCTTTAGCCCGCATTATTCATGGCGGTTCGTTGCGAAATCGCGCAGTCGCGTCGCGAGGTCCACGGCGCGAAGAATAATGAGCGCCACGTTTGTAGACGCCGGCGAGTCGGTGAGCCGGCCGTGTCTTGCGCGTGGAGCTGCGAAGGCCCGAAGCATACTTGAAACAGTATGTTGAGGGGCGCACGGCGCGAAGAATAATGAGCGCCACGTTTGTGCGCGCCGCCGAGTCGGTGAGGTGGCTGGACCTGAGCGGCGAGCCCGCTCGCCTGCATGCCTTGACATCTGCATGCAGGTGCGTCGTCCCAGCGCTTGCGAAGTCGAGCGCTATCTGATTGATCTCGCGCGAGAGTAGACACCTTACCTGGTTTCTTGCTCACTGATCGTTCGAATTCGTGATTGCAGCAGAATCGATCATGAATAATGCGGGTTAGGTCCGTTCTCTGCGAAGCTAACAAAGCCCCGCCGGGCTGTCAAAGAAAAGCGCGAACCGAGCGTTTTGACTTCGACGGTGCGGCTCAATAGAATCCGAGCGCTGTACAAGGTCGCGGGATGTCAACGCGAATGTTTCCTGGGTCACCGTACGTCTCTTTTGATTCATCGCCTGCGACATGAGCCCAACTCGATTTCAAGTTGTGTATTTTGACGCGGCCGGGACGCTGTTTCGCGTGAACGGATCGGTGGCGGAGATCTATTTGGGCCATGCGGAACGCCACGGATTCAGGACAACCGGCTCGTCCCTGTCCGCCATCAATAGCGCCTTTGCGCGGGCCTTCCATGACGCGCCGCCGCCGGTCTTTGCCGCCACGGAGCCGGCTGAGATCAAGCAATGCGAGCGCCTATGGTGGTTCGATATTGTGCACAATGTCTTCTACCGCGTGGGGATGTTCGAGCGATTCGACGAGTTCTTCGACGAAGTGTTCGACCGGTTCGGCCGAGCGGAGAGCTGGGTGCTCTATCCGGAGACACTGGATGTGTTGAAAACCTTGAAGGAAAGAGGAATTGAGCTGGGCATCATCTCGAATTTCGACTCACGGCTGTTTACCGTGCTCCGAGGTCTCGGAATCGAAGAGTTCTTTCAGACCGTGACGATCTCCAGCCTGGCTCGCGCGGCGAAACCGTCAGGCCGGATTTTCAAGCAGGCGCTGGAGAAACATGCGGTCGACCCAAGCGATGCGTTGCATGTAGGAGATAGTCTCAAGGACGATGTCGAAGGGGCCCGCCAGGCGGGACTCACGGGAGTGTTGCTGGCGAGAGAGGGTGCATCGGAGACGGGCGGCGCTCCGGTCATCAGCGCTTTGGACGGGCTGTATCCACTGCTCTCACCCGTCTAGCAGCTGTACGGCCCGAATCAACTAAGCCCGCAGGATGTTCAAAAAGGTCGTCATTCTCACCCGCCCGGCCCCGGCGCCGAGACGCGCCCTTCCGCGGGCAAGGCGGCAGCGAATGAAGAGGCGAAGCGTGGCCTTCTTACCCGCCCCGAGCCCACCGAGACGGGCTCTTTTCCCGGGTCCGTACGTTGAGGTGCGCGAGGCGACGAAGAAGTCGCCTCAAGTTTGCGCACGGGCGCGAGACGGTGAGCGCCCTGTGTCTTCTGAATGACGCGAGA
>DATFFC010000176.1:0-25702 GCA_035250505.1 Nitrospiraceae bacterium
TGGAGAAGCCTGGAGCAGCAGCGCGAAGGCCGAGAAGTAGTTCTCCCCGCCGCCTTGTGTGACGGCTTGAAATGCCGCGTCTCGGATCCCGTAGCGCTGGCCCTGACTATTGGGATTGGTAATGGACGGTTGGTCTGGTCCTGCGGGGGATAGGGGTGTCTCGGATGCTGAAGTCTTGTTCCCGTTCACTGAGTCTGAAGAGTTGCAAGGGAATGTGAAGCACCTGTCGCCATGCAGGTCATTATAGCAAAGAAGCGTCAGAACGCTACAGAATCGCCGGTTTGCACCACATTGACCGGTTCTTCAACAGTGAGTACGATATTAGTTGAGAGTATCCTGAGGATGGTTCCGCCTGGATGGTTCAATGGATCGCCATATGCTCCATGATCTGCATAGACGAACCTCACGTCTCATCCCCCGGATCGACGTGATGTCGACATTGGGCCTCTGCGCTGTGATGGTCTGGTTGGTCATGATTTGGCCTGCTTCGCCGGCGATTGCAGCGAGGGACCTGTTGGCTCCTAAGGAGCAAGAGACCACTGAATTTGAGCCGACGGTCGCACCGTCGCTCGACGAACAACGGAAGGGCGTGCCCCAGTCCATATTCGTCTGGATCAAGATGGCCAAGGGATATGAGGTGGAATGGGACAGTTTCGGCCGCAAGGGTTGGTACACTCAAGACCCGAGGCTCAAGCCGATCGATCCAGGCACGACCCAATTCACGCCGGACACCCCCGCCATCTATATCGTCTTTGAAGTCGCGCCGCTCGAGGATCCCGCCCAGTTCAGCGCTCAATGGTTCTTGCTCGGGGAAAATGGAGCGGGCACCGAAAGTCCCGTCGGCCGCGATACGCTGGAGGTCCCGGGACACGAACGGTATGGATTCTTGGAGCTCAAGAAGCCGGCTGAACGATGGTCGCCGGGAACATACTTGGTCAAAATTTTCATTACTCCGCTCGGACAACAATCGTTTCACGCGGTCAACCAAGTCGGGACGATGCGGTTTACCATCTCCGAGTAGCCCTTTCATTCTCCGCTGACACCGCAGTCCTGCCGCCGACTCCCACCGCTCTCAGCCGTTGAAAAATTGGCCGTCGGTCGGCTATTTTTACGCCGCTTGGACCGTACTCAGGAACAACGGAAGAAATGGTCGGGAGTTTGTCCATGAAAGAGCAAGATCCTGAAAAATTGACCCTGCTCTACGAGCGCTTCAGAGATGTCTGTTTGGTTGAAAAGGAGGTGTGGACGGAGATCTTCATGCCGCGAGAGATCAAGCAGGGGGTGGCCGTCAGGACCAATGTGCAGGATCGCTACGAGGTCGTCATCGACGACCCCGCAGTCGAGGCCACATTGGAAGCGAATATTCCGCTGGGAAAAAACGCTCTGGGCACGGCCATTCAGGAATACCGCGACCACATTTCGTTCCTGAAGAAGACGTGATCGAGCACTTCCTTTCTAAAGCCGCTGCAAGGCTGCAATCCGGTCTTCGATGGGCGGATGCGTGGCAAACAGGTGCAAGAATCCGGAAGTCTTTCCCGATATTTTCATCGTGGCCAGTGCGTCCTGCGTCGAATATTCCACCTGCGCCCTATTCACCCAGCGGTCGATGGCCTGCAGGGCTCCAATCATAGAGTCGCGGCCGTAGACCTTGGCGGAGAAGGCATCCGCAGCAAACTCCCGGCGTCGTGAATGCCAACTGATGACGATCATGGCGAGAAACGATAGGACGACCTGGAGAAAGATATAGACGACAAATCCCAGAATAGGGTTCCCCGCCTGTCCTTCCTCGCGATCTCCGCTCGGTTGCCCGATGATGTGGTACACGAAGTTGCTGATATAGTGCACGAACGTGTTCATCAGCCCTGCGAGTACGGTCGTCGTGAACATGTCTCCATTGAAGACATGGCCCATTTCGTGGGCTAAGACCGCCTTCACTTCCGTTTCCTTCAAATTGTTCAGCAAGCCGGTGGAGACCGCCACCATTGCATTATTCTTACTCGGACCCGTTGCGAAGGCATTTGGGTCCGGTGATTCATACACCCACACTTCAGGCATGGTGATGCGGAGACGCTGTGCGATTTCCTGGACCGACCCATAGATCACCTGTTCGGCATGGTTGCGCGGCTGGGTGATCTGATAACAGTCCAACATGGCTCTGGCCGCCTGCTTCGAGAAGGCCAGCGTGAGAAATGCTCCACCGAAGCCGATCACGAGAGACCATATCAAGAGCTCTTGGCTGAACACGCCCCGCACGTCGACGCCGAACGCGGGCAACACCACGTTGATCAGGATGTTTACCGTGATCGATAACGTGAGATAGATGAGAAAGTTCGCGATCAGGAACAGGCCGATACCCTTTAGCCACTTCATGCAATTCCTCCTCTAGGACAGGTTCCCGGATGCTCCACACTTATGTCCGGGATTGCTGAATGCATTATACAAGTAGTCGAATCAAAAAGCTCGATGGAGCGATGCACCATAACCCGTTGTTCGAGATAATACCACCCGCCCGGTTGGTCAAGCCCGTCTCGTCCAGCGGTTCGGTTGACCGGGTTCCTAGCTTCTGTTAGAAGGATTTCCATGCGATTGAGGGACGGCAATAGGGGCTTTATCCTGTCGTTCTCATTCTTATCCTGGCTCGTGGCAGCCGGAATGTTCGGTCCGGCCGCCGTGTCTGCTCAGGATAATGCGGCCACCGAGCGCGGAACCGTCGTGCCCATGGATGCCGACGGAGTACAACGTCTGAGCATGGTCTTGGACAGCTATTCATACAAGCCCAACCATATCATCGTCCAGGCGGGGCATCCCGTTGAATTGCTCCTCACGAGTGTGACCACGTTCACACCGCATAATTTCGTCCTCAAGGATGAAGCGGCCGGTTTGTCCCTGGATGCCGACGTCGGCGCGGGGAAGAAGATGACACTCAGGTTCACGCCGAACCAGAAGGGGATCTTTTCCTTCTATTGCGACAAGAAATTGCTGTTTTTTGCCAGCCATCGTGAAAAGGGAATGGAAGGCAAATTGGAAGTCCGGTGAGGAAAGGTCGCTCCACGGCAGCGCATCACGCCAGACAAGAGCTGCTTCACGGTATTCTCCGACAGGTGTCGCGGTCCTTCTATCTCACGTTGAACGTGCTCCCGCGCGATGTCCGTGACCAAATGGGCTTGGCGTATCTGTTTGCGCGTGCGGCGGACACCATCGCGGACAGCGATCTCATCGAGCCCGCCAGGCGGATGCACTACTTGAACAGCTTCCGCCGGCAATTCGACTCCGGTGCGGCGGACCGAGCAGAGATTCAGACCATCCAGTCCGCACTGAGTCCCGTTCAACAACAGTCCGCTGAACGCGTGCTGCTTCAACGGCTGGGAGACTGTTTCGAGGTCTATCAACAATTCTCGACAGAGGATCGGTGCCGGATCAACGACCTGATGAAGACGCTGCCCAATGGGATGGCAATGGATCTCGATCACTTCGCGCGTGGTTCCGCTTCGGCGCCGGCAGCCTTCGACACGATGAAGGAGCTCGACCAATACATCTATTACGTCGCCGGCTGTGTCGGAGAATTTTGGACGAGAATGGTCTACGCGCATCGACGGGTGATGGCCGGATGGGATGTGGACCGGATGTCCGCCGTAGGCGTGCGCTTCGGCAAGGGACTCCAGCTCACCAATATATTGAAGGATCTCGCGCGTGACCTTCACCGGGGACGCTGTTATGTTCCGCGCGCCTTGTTGAAAGAGGCCGGCCTGTATCCGGCCGATCTCCTGTCGCAGAAAAATTTGCCGCAATTTCGCCCGATCCTGCTTCAATTGGCACGAATCGCCGTCGAACATCTGGATCAGGGATGGGCCTATACAATGGCCATCCCTCGAAGGGAGATTCGCCAACGCTTGGCTTGCATGTGGCCTATTTTGCTTGCAGGTGAGACGCTCAAACGCATCACGGCGTCATCCAGGCTGCTCGACCCGAGCGTCAATATCAAGGCGCCCCGCAGCGCCGTCTATCGGGTGATGCTCCTCACTATTGTGACAGGCGGCTGTGGGTACGTCGGGTCGGCCTATTGGGGACGCTTGCGAAAGCAAATTGTTTGAAGCGGCCGCCTTCCTCGACCCCAGCGCCGTTCGTCAGCCGCACTCTTCATTTCTTTTGCGGCACCAACACCTTCTCCCCCTTGCGATACACGCAGTAGATGGCGTTCGAGGGACAGGCGTCGAGGCACAGGCGGCACGATTCCAGGCAACGAGAAGGATCGAATTTGAACGGCGGCGTTGAGAGCCAAGCGCCGGTCGGACAGACAGGGATGCAGACCGCCTGGTGCGTGCACCGGTCGGGATGGCGAACCAGGTGATCGCGAATGACCATCATAGGTTTGACTCCTTCAAAGAGACCTTGCGAGAAAATTTCAAACATGTTCTTAGACATGGGATGTACTCTACTAGACGAAGGAGAGGATTAACAATCAGCCTTGGGCGTGTACATGTCTGCTGCCTATTTCCATTCTTGTACCAGCTGCTTGAGGCGATCGCGTAATTCCGGAATTTGGTCGAGATTGTTTTGAATGGCGCCGAGAATCTTTTCGAGTCGTGCTGCCCGAACCGCTTCCTTATCCTTCGCCAGCAGCAGATCATAATTGGCGTAGGCCTCATGATGAGTCTGCTCCACATATGGCCGCGCTGCATGCAAGGCTTCTCCGAGTTCCCAGGGCTCGGGAGCCAAGGGCGGTGTCGGAATGAAACTTCCATCGGTGAAGATAATGACGGCTGCTCCGTCCTTTCCTTTCAACGGACGGACGGTTTCGACGGTCTTGCCGGTAATCGCCTCCCAGTTCGTGATGAGACCTGGAAAACGCTTCATGAAGGCCACCTTTTCCATATTGGCCTTCCACTTGTCTTCCGGTGTCATTGTCCTAATCCTTGCCGGTTCCGTAGCGACAAAGCGTGATCGCCGCCGAAGGCGACGGGTGCGCGCTCAGAGGAGCCATACGCAGGTTTCCGCGGTGCCAGATGTGTCGGCAAACAGCTAACCGAGCTTTTCCAGTCGGGGTGGGGGTTGATGATCGGGCATGAGAAGGCGCTCGACGATTTCACCCTTTAAGACGTGGCGTTCGATGATCTCGGTCACATCGGCCTCGGTTCCGACCCAATACCAGACGCCCTCCGGGTAAATCACGACGCTCGGCCCATACTCGCAATGATCCAAGCAGCCGGCTTTGTTGGCGCGCACGATGCCCTTTAACCCGACGCGCTCGACCTCTTTCTTGAAGAAAGCATGCAGGCGTTCCGACCCTTGGTTGGCGCAGCATCCGCGCGGGTCCTCCTTGGGTCGTTGATTGATACAGACAAAAATATGCCGCTTGAAGTCTGTCATGATGTGACCGGAATCGCTCTCGACGGAGTCCTTATACAGCGGTGTGAAACTGTTCGATGAATCGGCGAACTTCGCCGGGATTCAGCAACGGTGATTCACCAGGCTGGCCTTCGGCGATGGTGACGATTTCCCGGAGACGCAGTTGAGCCCGCTGACGCTCCTCCATATGTGAAAACGCCGAGGATTCTCCGCTCGACAATTTGTCGAATTCGGAGCGAATGTCGCGGAAATCCCGTTGGAGGTTTTTCAGCATCGAGCAGGCTTCACAGTACCATTTGGGACTCTGATCGGCCGATGGGGACAGTCGGTCGTACGGGCGGCCAAAAAAATCCTTGCCGAGCGAAAGCTTCATTAACGGTTTGCCCGTCGTCCCACAGCCGTTGCAAGAGCCTGCCGCACTCATATGTCATCCTCTCTGGAATGTCGCTGGCCGGGCGAAATCTTACCGCACCGTTCTTTCCAATGTCCACCTGCCGAACAGGATTGTCTCGCTTCATCCGGACCGAGCCGGCGCTGGTATAATGGTGTATCGCTCGAGCGGCATATTCCATGTAGGAGGACCCATGGTGATCGGCGTTCCGAAGGAAATCAAAGATCACGAATACCGGGTCAGTATCACGCCGGAAGGGGTGCGAATACTGCGTGGCGCCGGCCATGAGGTCATGGTTGAACGCTCGGCCGGTGTGGGGAGCGGATTCTCCGATGAAGAGTATCGGTCTGCCGGGGCAAGACTCACCGCGTCCCCGAACGAGCTGTTTGATCAATCCGACATGATTGTGAAGGTGAAGGAGCCGCAGCTCTCGGAATGTCATCTGTTTCGGTCGGGGCAGACCGTCTTCACATATCTGCATCTGGCTTCATCCGCCGATCTCACAAAGGCTCTACTCGATGCGAAAGTGACGGCGATTGCTTATGAGACGACCGAGGCGAAGGACGGCAGTCTCCCCATGCTGCGGCCGATGAGCCAAATAGCCGGAAGGCTGGCCGTGCAAATTGGCGCCCGATATCTCGAACGGCCACAGGGAGGACGCGGTGTGCTTCTCTCCGGTGTACCAGGCGTCGAACCGGGGAATGTGGTGGTGTTGGGAGCCGGGGTCGTCGGAGAATCGGCCATACGTATTGCCGTCGGAATGGGAGCCAACGTCACGGTGATTGATCGGGACATCGAACGGTTGCGCCGTCTGGATGATAGCTATCCCGGGCGGATCACCACGATGGCGGCCATGGAGGACAATATCCGCCGCGCGGTGGTCGGCGCCGATCTCATCGTCGGCGCCGTGCTCGTGCCGGGAGCCCGCGCCCCGAAGCTGCTGTCTAAGGAGCTGGTTGCCGCGATGAAACCCGGATCGGTGATCGTTGACGTCGCAGTCGACCAAGGGGGCTGCTCCGAGACGACAAGACCCACCACTCATTCGGATCCGATCTACACGGTGGACGGCGTAGTGCACTACGGTGTTCCGAATATGCCCGGCATTGTTCCCCGCACGTCCACATTGGCCTTGACCCACGCCACACTACCCTTTATAGTCCGCCTGGCTTCGAGCGGGGCGGGGAGGGCGATCCTCTCCGAACCGGGCCTTGTCAAGGGCGTGAATCTGATGGACGGCAAGGTCACGCACCGGGGAGTAGCAGAGGCGCACGGCTTGCGTTTCGACCCTCTCCTGTAACACACTACACCGTCCGTTCCACACGTTGATATCGTCGGGGCGTAGCGCAGCCCGGTAGCGCACCGCGTTCGGGACGCGGGAGTCGGAGGTTCAAATCCTCTCGCCCCGACCATACCGCACTTCGTGTGGGCCGGCGGCTCTTCAGGCGAAGCCTTTCTTCCTTGCGCCGCCGGATGAACGCCTCCAGTGGTAGTTCTGTATTTGCTCGACCCGGAGCCCTTATGATGGATCTTGGCGACGGGATAGAACCTTCCAGTGATTCCATTCTCAAATGAGCTTGCTCGACCGCGAGGCTATGATTGGGCCGACCGGATAAGTCCCTCCAGTGTTGGGCCTTTATTTTCTTTTCACTTCGAGAGATTACGAATTGTGCCGGACCGTCTGCGAAGCCGCCGGGCCGGAGGCCAAATCCTCTCGCCCCGACCATACAAAGCTTGCTCGACCGCGAGGCTTATAATTGAACCGAGCGGATAAGTCCCTCCAGTACTCTTGTCTTTTGTAGAATTTCACTTCGTGTGGGCCGGCGGCTCTTCAGGCGAAGCCTTTCTTCCTCGCGCCGCCGGATGAACGCCTCCAGTGGTAGTAGTTCTGTATTTGCTCGACCCGGAGCCCTCATGATGCTTCTTGGCGACGGGATAATCGCCTCCAGTAAGGTTCGTTCTTATTCCTCCACTTCGTGTGGGCCGCTGGCCTACGTATCGTTATTGAGGCCAGCGGATAGTCCTCCATACCAACCTTCGGTTGAGCCGCCGAGCTACCAATTGTGCGAGGCGGAGAAGTGCCTCAAATGATTGTCTTGGCCCGCACTTCGTGTGGGCCGGCGGCTCTTCAGGCGAAGCCTTTCTTGTCGCCGGGCGCAAACTCCTAAATCGCGTGACGGCAGCGGGGAGGTGTGAGAATATCCTGACCATACTAACTATATGCACTCCAATTCGTGTAGATTCGCCTTGAAGGACCTGCCGGGACATGAACGATCCTGCTTCAGACGAACTCGTTCGTGCGAAGCTCCTCATCACCGGCCACGTGCAAGGGGTCGGCTATCGCGCGTTTGCGCGGCATGCGGCCTCTCGACGGGGGTTAGTGGGTGGTGTGAAAAATCTTGATGACGGCGGCGTCGAAGCCGAAGTGGAAGGAATGAGAAGTGTGGTCGAAGCGATGATCCGCGAGTTGAAGATCGGCCCTCCCGGAGCGCGCGTGCAGGCGGTTCAAGTCGAATGGGCGCCGGCTTCAGGACGCTTCACGGGTTTTCACATCTGGTATTGAGATTGTCTCTGATGGTTCGGCGACCGAATGCAGAAGATCACGATGAGGGCGATGCGATGAACCGGGCGGCCGGGCGCCGTGTACGGGCGGGCATTCGTGACGAAGTGTCTGAAATGGAAGCGTCCGACGGCGCGGATAGCCGGCACGCAGCCGGCGACGTGGACCGATCGGAAGGTCTCGACACCCTCAAGAGCTACCTCCGCGAGGTGCGCCGCTCCACGCTGTTGACCTTCAAACAAGAACAGCAACTCGGCAAACGCGTCATGGCCGGCGACGAAGAGGCTCGCCAGCAAATGATCGAAGCCAATCTTCGCTTGGTCATCAGCATCGGCAAGCGCTACATGAACCGGGGCTTTCCGTTCGCCGATATCGTCGAGGAAGGCAACCTCGGGCTGATCAAGGCCGTGGAGAAATTCAACTACAAGAAGGGCTTTCGGTTCAGCACCTACGCGTCGTGGTGGATCCGCCAATTCATCGAGCGGGCGATCATTAATCAGGGGAAATTGGTCCGCCTTCCGGTCCACGTCGTGGAACGGCTCAACCGGTATCTCGGCAAGGTGGAGCAACTCGTCCATGAGCTGGGACGCGAGCCGAACTCGGAGGAAGTCGCCGCGCGGCTGAAAACCAGTTTGGAGGAAGTGGAAGATCTGAAGCAATTGGTGCGGACGACCTCCTCGCTCGATAGCCCGATCAACGAGGGGCAAGATACCTTTCTCCGGGACATCATTGAAGATCCGTTCTGTTTGTCTCCAGCCGATACCGCCGAAGGGGTGCTGAGACGGTCGGAGATGATGGCCTGGTTAAAAGAGTTGCCCGAGAAAGAACGAACTGTTATCCTTGCGCGGTTTGGCCTCGACGGGGAAGAATCGCGGACACTGGAGGAGATCGGTCGAGAGATGGGACTGACTCGAGAACGCGTGCGCCAGATCGAAACGGCGGCCCTGGTCCGACTGCGAGGCATTATTGAACGAAAAACAATGAAGCGAACCGACCTCCTCTGAGGCATTCGTCGCTACAGCTCCCGCTTCATGGACTACAAAGCACTCATCAGAGAAGTCCCCGATTTTCCCAGGCCCGGCATCCTGTTCTACGACATCACCACCCTCTTGAAAGACGCCAAGGCGCTGCGGAGGGTTACCGATGAACTCACCGAACGATATCTGAGTCAGAGCATTGCCAAGGTCGTGGGAATCGAGTCGCGTGGCTTCATTCTGGGAGGTACGCTGGCGACCCGCCTTGGCGCCGGTTTCGTCCCGGTGCGTAAGCCCGGGAAGCTGCCGGCCGATCTGTATGAGGTCAAATACAACCTGGAATATGGTTCCAGCTCACTTGCCATCCACCGGGATGCGATCGGTATCGGAGAAAAGGTCCTCATCGTGGACGATCTGCTGGCCACGGGCGGTACGGCGGCTGCGACGGTCCACTTGATACGCCAATTGGGAGGAGAGATTGCCGCACTCGATTTTCTCGTGGAGCTCAAGAGCCTCGGGGGCCGCGAGAAATTGACCGGGTACGAGGTCCATTCCACCATCATCTATCCCTAAGGCCCTTCCCTTCGACCCGTCTTCCTCATCCCAAGGGGCTTGTCAAATGCCCCATCCCATGATATAGAAGCCAAACTTTTTCGCCGGACCCTACTGACGAAAGGATCCAACGCTCCGATGGCGACCAAAGTCCAAGCCAAGAAAAAGACACCATCCAAGGCAAAACCGCCCGCCAAAACGGCTGAAAAGGCCGAAGATCCGGGTGAGGAGGAAAAGGAGAGCGTGGCGGTGCGGGTGATGGCCCCCATCGGAATCAAGGAATCGCCGAAGGAACGAGAGGCGCGCGAACGGCGTCGCGACGCACTGCAGCAGATGTTGTTCAGCAAGCGGCAGGAAATCCTCCGTGAAATCGAGGAAAGCCTGGGACAGTCGTTGACGGAGGATCAGCAGCGACGGCTGGAATCGGCCCGGGATGTGGGGGACCAAGCCCTCATGGACCTGGAGCGGGAACTCGGCATCTCCCTCATGGAAATGCGAAATCGCCGCCGCCAGTCGATTGATGAAGCGCTTGTAAGGCTGTCCGAAGGGACCTATGGCATTTGTGCGGAGTGCGGTGTGGAGATCAGCGAGAAGCGATTGGAAGCGGTACCGTTTGCCAAGCTCTGCGTCGAATGCCAGTCCAGGCAGGAATTGCTCGAAAAGATCGAGAAGGAAGAAGAACGAGACTGACGTCCCACCGGTTCGGCCTGCCTGAGCCGAGCGTGCCTCCCTGGAACAACCTGAACGCCTGCCGTTTGCCAGGGCGCCTCTTCTTTGTCTATTCCGGAGGCCGGCGGGTATTGTTTCGCAGCCCCCAGGTCCATGAATCCGGAAGTCGATAAGGCGGTGGTTCTGCTGAGCGGGGGGTTGGATTCCACCGTCACCGCCGCCATAGCGCGCGAAGACGGGATGGTACTCCACTGTTTAACCGTGGCGTATGGGCAGCGGCATGCGATCGAGATTGACAGGGCGCAAGCCGTCGCGCGGTTTCTGAAGGCGGCCGAGCACCTCGTCATCGATGTGAATCTCCGCTCCATCGGAGGATCGGCGTTGACGGGCCAGAGCGAAGTTCCCAAGAATCGCCCGTCCGCCGAGCGCGCAGAAGGCATTCCGATCACCTATGTGCCGGCACGGAACACGATCTTTCTCTCTCTGGCGCTGGCTCATGCGGAAGCCCGGTCGGCGTCCTGGATCTACTTCGGGGCGAACGTCCTCGACTATTCGGGCTATCCCGACTGCCGTCCGGAGTTCATCCGTGCTTTCGACAACGTTGCGCGATTGGGAACAAGCGCGGGAACGGCGGGGAAGCCTATTCAGGTGCGCGCACCCCTCTTGCTGCTTTCGAAGGCCGATATCGTGCGGCGTGGCGCCGATCTTGGTATTCCGTTTGAACTCACCCACAGTTGTTATGATCCAGACGTTTCGGGCACGGCATGCGGGCAATGCGATAGCTGCCTGATCCGGCAGGAGGGGTTTCGTCAGGCGGGAGTTGTGGACCCCATTCGATATGCGGTACCTTAACGATGCACGACGCACGGCGTAGCGGTACACACGAGCCCCGTAGATGACGCGAGAAGAATTTTTCATGTATCTCACGATCGGATTGATCGTGATAGCGCCTGTGGTGGCCCGGCTGTACCGACGGGCTACGCTGAAGCGAACGACCCGGATGCTGCATGATGAGTTCGGTTCCGGCCGCGGTGCGGAACCGTCCGGCCATGCTTCGCCGCGACAAGAGCGATAATCAGATGCGTTCCCTCTTGAATCGCGTCGCGGTGCATGCCATCTCCCTTCTCCTAGTGGCACTCTGCGCCGCCTGCGAATTGCAGGCCGACAAAGGAGGCGCCGCGCCGGTCTCCGGCGCAACCCCGGCGGAGTTTCAGTCCGGTGAGCAGAAGTTTGCAGCCCGTTGCGCGGCGTGCCACGGCGTACGAGCGGTCGGCACGGCTCAAGGGCCTCCGCTGGTGCACAAGATCTACGAACCCAACCACCATGCGGACATCGCGTTTCAGCGTGCGGCACTCAACGGTGTCCGGGCTCACCACTGGGATTTCGGCAATATGCCGAAGGTCGAGGGGGTGTCTCCCGATGACGTCGACGCAATCATCAAGTATATCCGATGGTTGCAGCGCCAAGCCGGTATTTTCTAGCCCGCGCCATCCCCCCGCAGGAACCTCGCCTGGCAGAGCGCTGCTCGCTGTTTGACATTCTTCGAATTCGCTTCGTAAGGTACTCCAGCGCAGTGGCAACGGTGTGAGCTTACGAAGGAGGACGACTATGATCGACATCGCGCGGCTGATGGGCCTGTACCTGGTGATCGGAGCCATTGTCCTGTCGGCTGGAGGATGCGTCGCCATTGATGCCGGGCATGAAGGTGTACTGGTGGAACAGCCGTTTTTCTTCGGGCACGGCGGTGTCGATCCGGTTCCCTCCAAGACGGGACGCGTGTGGATCGCGCCGACCACCAAGGTGATTGATGTCGATGTCCGGCCGCTTCAGTATTCCGAGCATTTCGATATTATTTCGGCAGAGAATGCGCCGGTCTCGTTCGACGCGTTCCTCATTGCGAACGTGATGGAAGGTCGGTCGCCCGAACTGATCAACCGGTTCGGACCGAATTGGTATCAGAACAATGTCAAAGAGGCGTTTCGCACGTTTGTTCGTGAAGAGGTGCAGAAGTATCCGCTCTTCCAACTGACGACCGATCCGACGACACGGAATAAGTTACAGGAAGCCATCGGCCGGGAAGTCCAGTCCAAATTGATTGAGAAACAGAACATCCCGGTGCGACTCAACCGGGTGGTGGTCGGCAGCATCCTGCCGCCCAAAGGAGTGGTGGAGCAGACCACCCAGACGATCATTCAAGAGCAGCGACGGTTGACGATGGTGGAATTTCAGAAAGCCGAGGAATCCCGCGAAAAGGCGGAAAAACAGCGCGGCATCGCGGACCGGGCCTATCGCGAATCATTGGGCTTGACGGCCCCGGAATTCGTCGATCTGCGGCGCATCGAAGTTCAAAAAGAAATCGTGCAGCATTCGCCTTCGGCGTTGACGGTCATCATGGGACTGGAACGGTTCGGCATCAATCTGCCGCCGCTTGCCACGGAGAGATAGGATCAACTACTTGACGAGCCAGACCCTGTAGCTCTTGGTGTTCAAGGGCCTCGGGACTTTCAATACTCCGATTTGGCCCGGCTGCATAACATCGTCACCGGCCAGCGTTCGCCTGGCCGGATGACGAACGGTTCGAATCAGAATTCCTTCGCTGTCATAAAAATCCACCATGACATCCGCCAGGCCTTGCAAGCTCCCGTCGTAGGCAGTCGTCGACCAATCCAGACGTCTCAAGGATTGGTAGGTGACGACGATCGTACCGTCCTGCTCTTCCACCGCGAGCAACTGCAGGACCCGGTTGCGGTCCAGACCGCTTCCGTCTGATAAGGGAGAGGCTCCTTTCGTTTCAATCGCCGTGTGCGTCTGAGCCAGGAATACCGACGCTACCGTTTCCGGCTGGAGGGCCGCGCTGACCTTGCAGTAGACCGTCTTGCCTTTTTGAAATTGTTCCAGGATCTGATAGTCGGTGACGTGCTGACCCGCGAGGGTGTGGACTAGTTGTCGAAAAAGAGTCGGATCGACGACGGATCCGACCTGTTCACGAACCGGCGCAGCCGTGCTGACCGCGAGCCGTAACGCTTCTCGGCAGGCGATGTCCTGCGCTTGAGCCGCCGTTTCCGGATCATGGTAGGCATAGCGATAGTCGCCGGTGATCCGTACCGACGGCGATTCAGTTGCCGCATGGCCGGCCGGCGCCGTGACGGGGACAAGACCGATCAGGAAAACCGCGAGCAGCGCGCCCAATGTGGTGGAGAGAGACTTCATAAGGCCTCCGTTCGGCCGGGACTGCCAGCATGTGCCTCCATGCTACCATGCGGTCATGCAGGCGGCAATGCGAGTCGATAGAGTCAAGGAGGGCTCGTTCGTGAGCGTCGGTCGGATGGAAAGGCTGACCGGCGGCCCGTGACGGCGCACGTCGGTGATAGCCATTGCGACGCAAGCCCGGCAACGGACTCGCGAGGCATGGATGCCTTGACTTGCATCGGGTGTTCACTCAGACTCAGCGCTATGAATGAACGGAATGAATCACAACTATTGGATCTTCTTGCGGAACGAGCCGGCATCGCCTCCGAATACTACGATATCCAGGGGTCGCGTCACGTTACATCGGCCGAGACGAAACGGGCCATTCTGCGGGCGATGGATTTCACCGTCGATTCCCATGAAGGATTGAGCCGAGAATTGATCCGTCTTGACGAGGCGTCGTGGAGCAGCGCCTGCGACTCGGTCGCAGTGGTTCAACAGGGAGATGAGGCTCACTGGACGTTTCGGCTCGCCTCTGAGGGAGCCGAGGAGCAAAAAGTGAGGATCGCGTGGGAACTTCGCGATGAAGCAGGGACGGTGGTTCATCAGCATGAAGCAGGGCCGGGTCTTAGTCCGCAAGACATCAGATACGTGGGCGGGAGTCGGCACGTGCGACTCGCGATTCCTCTGCCCGGTACCTTGGCGGCTGGGTATTATGATCTGCAGGCCTGGGCCAAAGATTGCCGCTCACCGGTCGAGGGCTCGCTACGATTGATAGTGGCGCCGCCACAGTGTTACTTGCCGGAGGTTTTTGTCCGATTGCGGAAGGTTTGGGGTCTTGCTGTCCAACTGTATTCATTGAGGTCGGCTACGAATTGGGGCGCGGGCGACTTTACCGATCTGCGAGAATTGGTCGATTGGGCGGGGCGAGACTTGGGGGCCGCGCTCATCGGCGTCAACCCGTTGCATGCCTTGAAAAACAGCCGGCCGCATCATCTGAGTCCCTATGCGCCGAACAGCCGGCTTTACTTGAACGAACTATACATCGATTTGGAGCGCCTTCCGGAGTTCCATTCGTCTGCCGATGCCAGGCGACTCCGTAGTAGCCGGGAATTCCAAACCATGCTCGAAGGCGCCAGAAAAAACGATCGGGTGGACTATGACGCGGTCGCCTCGGCCAAGCGGACGATGCTGGATTTGGCGTATCGGCAGTTTCTTCGTGAGAATTATACGGGCAACGAGCCCGCGCTTCAGCCGACCACGGCTCGGGGATGGCTCCTGGAGCGGTTCATTCGCGATGAGGGAGAAGCCCTCGAACGCTATGCCGTTTTTCAGGCCCTCGAGGAGGAGCGCCGTCTGGTAGATCCGGAGGCGACGGTCTGGCAGTCGTGGCCGAAGCAATTCCAATCTCCGGCTTCACCGGCGGTGCGGGAGTTCGGGCGCCGCCATAGAAAGCGCGTGCGATTCTTTCAGTACGTTCAATGGATTGCGGCCGACCAACTGAAGGAAGTCGGATCGCGGGCGGCCTCGGCGCAGATGGCGGTGGGATTGTATCGAGACCTGGCGCTGGGCAGCGACCGGAGCGGGGCGGAAAGCTGGATGTTTCAAGAAGCGCTGGCGCTGAATGCCGATTGTGGAGCGCCGCCGGATGACTTCGCGCCGCAGGGACAGAACTGGGGATTCCCTCCCTTTGATCCGATCCGGCTGAAGGCCATGGCCTATGGTCCGTACATTCAATTGCTCAGGAAGAACTTCGGCCAGGGTGGAGCCCTACGCATGGATCACGTCATGGGGTTGTTCCGGCTGTTCTGGGTTCCACGCGGCATGCCTCCTTCGGCCGGCGCGTACGTGCATTATCCTTCGACGGACTTGTTGGCTATCCTCGCCCTGGAAAGCATGCGCGCCAATACGCTGGTCATCGGCGAGGATCTGGGCACCGTGCCGGATTGGGTTCGAGAAGAGCTGTCCCGGAAACGAGTGCTCTCCTACCGCGTGTTTTACTTCGAGCGGACGCCGGAGGGCGCGATGAAGTCGCCGGCCGCATATCCAAACCAGTCCCTGGCGGTGGTGACGACACATGACTTGCCGACGTTGAATGGGTATTGGGCGGGCGAGGACATCTACGTGCGGGCGAGCTTGGGAATTATTGCGACAGAAGATGCCAAGCGACAAGCCTTTGAAGAACGGCAACGGGATAAGGGCCGGATGCTCGCGGCGCTGAAGATGGAAGGTTTATTGCCCGAAGGGTTCAGCGAGGATCCCGGCAGCGCCCCGATGATGACCGAGGAACTGTGTCAAGCCATCCATGCCTATCTGGGAAAGAGCGCCTCATCGGTCGTATTGGCCAACGTTGACGACCTGATCGGAGAAGTGACGCAGATGAATCTTCCCGGGACGGTCGACGCCTATCCCAATTGGTCCCGCAAGCTTTCGCTGACCTTCGGCGAGTTACGCAACCATCGGTGCATCAGCCACGTCGCCGATCTCATGCGGACACTCCGTCCGTGCGCGTAGCGTCGACGTAGTGGACGGCTGCCATGACTCCTCGCGCCGATTGAAGATGAACAATCGGGACCGCCTCATTCTCTCCATCGCCGGCATCCTCTGTCTTCTCATCACCGTGATGGAGGTGCTTTTTCCGCTCAATGTGGTGGGAGCCTACGGTTTTGTGCTGCCTATCCTGTTGGTTGCGACTGTACGGAACCGGAAGTTGATGTATATTACCGTCCTGCTCTGCGTCGTAGTCGCGTATGGGGGACTGTTCCAGCCGACGAAAAAAAAGGAGCGCTTTACCACCGTCGTGATCAATCGCACGATGGTGGTGTGTGTCTTGATAGGAGTCGCCTACATCGGCATGACATGGGAAGAGCGAAAGGCCAGGGAAGAGGCGGCCCGCGCGGCGCTGGCTCGGCAGACCGAGAACCTCCTGCAGGCCAATGCTCAATTGGCGGAGATGAAAGACCGCCTCTATCATTCCGAGCGGCTTGCCGCGGTGGGACAACTGGTCGCCTCGGTGGCCCATGAAGTCGGGACGCCTTTACATTCGATCGCCTGGCATGTGCAGGCATTGGCTGAAGAGCCGGGCGTCACGGCAGACATGAAGAAGCGGATCGGCATCGTAGACGAACAGCTCAACCGAGTGGTGCGGATCATCCAAGACTTACTCTCGTCTACCAGACAGCGAAAGCCGCAGCCCACGTGGCAGGCGCCGGACGGATTGGTCCAGCCGGTCGTGGCATTAATGGAGCCTGCCTTCCATGCCAAACAGGTGACGTTGCAGGTGGAGCAAATGGCCTCTTTTCCGCTAACCTGGGCCGATGCGGAAAAGATCAACCAAGTGCTCATCAATCTCCTCAGCAACGCTCTGGTCGCCACGGGACCGGGGGGGACGGTGACCGTGACAATCGCATCTCGGCCGGCATCCACGGATGAGGCGGAAGCCGGTCAATGTACCGGCCGGACAGTGGAGGCAATGGTGTTATTGATGGTGCGTGACACCGGCTGCGGCATTCCCCAAGAGGATCTTCAGCGGGCGTTTGAACCCTTCTTTACGACAAAGGCAGTCGGAAAAGGGACCGGTCTTGGGCTCTTCTTGAGCCGGGAAACCGTGCTGGCACATGGCGGCGCGCTCACTATTGAGAGCGAGGTCGGGAAAGGGACGACCGTGACAGTCGCCCTACCGGGCTTGAGACCGGAGTCCACGGAGGTTGGATAGGGATATGGCGGACTCAAAGATCTTTGTCATCGATGACGATGCCGTGGCAAGGGATCTGCTCGCGGACGCGTTGGCCAAGGAAGGATATGAGGTCGAGGCGTTCGAAGGCGGCGCTCAGGCAATTCAGCGCGGCAAGGAGACCAAGGTTGATCTCGTCTTGACGGATATCCGCATGGGAACCGTCGATGGCCTGGCCGTCTTGCGTGAATTCAAGCGGTTCAGTCCCGATACGTCCATCGTGCTGCTGACGGCCTTTGGGTCGCTCGAGGGTGCGATTGAAGGTATCAAGCAGGGCGCGTACGACTATCTGGCCAAGCCGTTCAAAAAGGAAGAAATTCGATTAGTCGTCCAGCGCAGCTTGGAACATTGCCGGCTGGTTCGTGAAAACGCGCGCTTCCGGGATGAGCGCCGCACCCGCGAACCCTGGACGCAGCTCGTGGGCAGCAGCCCTGCCATGCTGGAGGTGTACAAGCTGGTCGCACGAGTATCCGAAAGTCGCAGCACGATCCTGATCGAAGGCCAAAGCGGGACCGGCAAGGAACTCATCGCCCGTGCGATCCACTCGAATAGCCCGCGCCGCGAAAAGCCTTTCGTGCCGGTCAACTGCGGAGCCTTGCCGGACCAATTGCTGGAATCCGAGATGTTTGGCTATGAAAAGGGCGCCTTTACCGGAGCGGCCGGCGCGAAGGCCGGCTTGTTCGAAGCGGCCGACGGAGGGACTTTGTTTTTGGATGAGATCGGCGACTTGGGCGCCGCCTTGCAAGTGAAGTTGTTGAGAGTCATGCAAGATCAGGAAGTCCGGCGGGTCGGGGGAACGACATCGGTCAAGGTCGACGTTCGTATCATTGCCGCGACGAATCGGGACCTGGCGACGTTGGTGAAAGAAGGGCGTTTTCGAGACGACCTGTATTACCGACTGAATGTCGTGCGCATCTTGCTGCCCCCGCTGTCCGAGCGGCGCGAGGATATCCCGATGCTGGCCTATCATTTTCTTCAAAAATATGCAGGCGGATCCGCCCACGTGAAGGGGTTCCTTCCCGAAACGATGACATTGCTGACGCAGTACGCCTGGCCCGGCAATGTGCGGGAGTTGGAGAATGCTATTGAGCGGGCCGTCTCCTTGAGCCATGGACCTTTGTTGTTGCCGGAGGATTTGCCGGAACCGTTCCGTCGGCACCCGGAACCAACGGAAGCAGGCGCCGCGGCCCGGCCGTCCGCATCGGACGATGAGTCCTTATTGACCTTGGATGAGGTGGAGAAACGGCATTTGGTTCGCGTGCTCAACAAGACCGGCGGCAATAAGGTCAAGGCTTCCAAAGTTCTCGGTATTGATCGGCGAACGCTCTATCGGATGGCGGAACGGTTTGGTCTCGATCTCGGGGACGAGGGCGAAGAGAAAGGAGGGTAGCCTCTTAGAGGAGATGCAGCCTGTTCTTCACCAGCCGCACTTGATTGTGGGCGCTTTGCGGTAGCGGAGGCTCGGCGTCCTGCCAAGCGTCAAAGATGCCGTCCTTGGAGCGGTGAAAGACCTGAAGCCGCATGCGGCTGCTGCTCGCTTCGAGGGCGGTGACTTTGGCTTCTGCGCGGCTTTTCCCGACGCCAAACCGCCATCGAAGCAACCAGTCCCACGGACTCCGGGTTTCTTCCCGCGGTCCGGTGACCAATGTCTCTCCATCTTGCTGTTCCACATCATACCCTTCGTCGTTCAACACCTCGATCAATGCTATCTTCACGTCTTCTGCCGACGCCGGTAGCGTGACGTCCGCCACATCTGGATCGGGGAGAGATTGAACACTGCTGCAGGCGGCGAGGGAAATACAGGAGCACAGCAGAAGGCTAAAATGCCGACCCCGGCTCATTTGGTCTTGATTTCCCGCATGCGATACACCAGATGTGTATCGGTTTGGGCGACCCCCGGGATCGCATGAATTTTCGCCAATACCAGCTGGGTCAGCGCATCCTGATGGGGGATCTCGACGATCGTGAAGATATCCGGCTTCCCCCAACAGGGGTCGATTTGCTTAATTTCTTTGATGTCCGCCAAGGCTTTGACAACGTCGGCAGTCTGGCCTGGGTGCACGTTGATGAGGACATAGGCCCGATCGGACATACAACGATCCTTTTACATGAACCGCAAGCGGCGGGGTATCTTGTCTAAGCTCGCGTCACGGTAGCGAATCGGTCGAATGATGTCAATGTGCTCCTCACAGAGCGGATCTCCTTACCGCCACTTGGGCCGGCATGGACGGGCCTCGATCATTTCGGTGCGATGATGACCTCGAGCGTGAAGGCATCGCTCACCATGGTGAGATCGGATTCCAAGCCGCGCGGATTGCCGACTCTTCCCTCCGGGTCATAGATGAAACAGACCAATGTGCGGCAATCGGCACGTCCGGAATAGTGATGGGAATCGATTTTGATCTGTTCCGCCAGCTCTTTGGCCGTCAGGCCGGTCTTGGTCTTCTTCGCGATGACGACGACACATTCCTTGTGCAATAAATAACTGGTACGCGTCGCTCCGTCTCCATACGCGGGGCACCAGTCTTCCGTGCCCACCTCGTCGTATTCCAAACGTAGCAACGCGTAAAGGAGATCCTGCACGTCATACTCATCCTCCACCTCCAATGTGGCACGATAATCGCGCCGGAGCCGGAGTTGGCGTGCCACAAGATGGAACCGCGTACAGACCTTCCGGAGCCCCGCCATCGGGTCATCGAGATGAAAGAGCGGGTCCATACGGGCACGCGGCCGCTTGGATACCGGAACCGAATCGGCACCGTGGCGTGAGGCTTGTCGGCTTCCAGGCGCCATATCGGCGGATGGTGATCCGTCCACCAGTCGTGAGTCCTCAGCAAGAATGGGTACGCCGACAAGGTCTCCATCTCCATTGGTCGCCTGCGGCGCAGAAGCCGGACCCGTGGCGGGAGACGTGTCTGCCGGTCTGTGCCGGATCGCCGACGATGCTTGGCCGTAAAGCGTCGACGCCACTTCGTTAGACTGAGGGCCGACAGGGATGACCGTTAACTCGGCGCCTGTGCCGGCGGACGCGGGAAGCATGGTCGATGGAGGGGCGTCTCTGGAAAACAATGAGGGTACGGGTGCCGTCTCCGCAACAGGAGAAACGGGTGCCTCCGATAGTGCCGAAGCAGGTGAACCGGCGCAGGTCACTCCGGCCTCAACCGGTGCAGCAGCGGAGGCCGTGACATTCGATGTGCTCGGCTGAAAGTCAGCCGGTTCCCTCGCGCCCGAGACCGGTGAACTCGCCACATCGCGTCCGGACATGGCTTCAGTGCGACTCGATTCAGGTTTAAGAGCGAGTCCCTGATCCGACGACCCGGTTGCGGTGGGGGGTGCCGTCATGCCGGCTGATCGTGATATGGCGGCGGAGTCCGATTTCTGTGAGATGGTAGTCGCGCATAAAGACTCCGATTGCGGACCCTCCGCCGCAGGCTGGGTTGGCTGTGTAGTGGACGGGCGAATTGCCGAGGCCGCGGCAAGAATCCTCCCTGAATCGGTCGGTTGAATTATTCGGCCGGCGGACTCATGGTCGGCCGGCTGGACGCCGTCGAGGCGTGAGGTGTTGGGTAAAGATGCATCGGGTGCCGGTGTCGGTTCAGGTAATGGGTCGACGGCCGGTGATTTGACGCCGAGCAGGTCCGATTTCTGCTGTTCAAGCCGGGCGATCAGCTGTTTCACCATTGCGATGGTCGGCCCGGATTCCGCACGGTGGCCGGTGCGCACCTTATGGGTCTTGTGAGTTTGATATTCCTCTGATTTCTCACCGAATATTCGGCGGATCGTTTCACGCAAGGACAGTTCCGTTCTAGCCCGTACTGCATCCCGATAGGGGAACCCTTCCCGGCTCAGATCTTCGATCTGTGCCATGAGGTCCTTGAGTTTTTCAACAGCGCGGTTGATCTCATCGACCGGGGCGGATTTTGATTTTACTCGCCCTTGCTCGGTGGACTTCGCTCGTGCCATAGCTGCTCACCATTCCCCTTATCCGAACCAGTCAATATCCTTGGATGATGCCGGACCGCGGTTCTTCAATTGCTTGGTTGCCGGCGGGCCGGCTAAGACCTTGTGGATCATGTCACGAAACGCTTCGGTGCCGAACGGTTTCTTGAGAAACGGCGCATCCGCCGGGATCATCTCGCCGGCCAGCAACTGTTCCTTGCTGCTGGTTGACATGAAGATGATTCGAAGTTCTCCTTTGGCGCGAAGCAGCAGTTCCGCCAGTTCTCGTCCGTTCACTCGCGGATACGGATTGCCCGCAGTGGACAACTGAAAGCCGGGCGGCGGCAGCATGATGTCCGTCACGACAAGACCGATCGGGGCGTGATGGTCGGCCTGCAACTTGAGCGCTTCAGAACTGCCCGCAGCTTGGAGCACAATAAACCCTTCGGCCTCGAGTATCTTTCGACATATCAGCAACGTGGACGGATCATCATCGACCAGAAGCACGGTAGTCGGAGGGCGAGGACTGCTGTGTGGAAGATCAACCATATCGTACTCCGTATCGAAGGCTCCTGTAAGAGCGTCTTTCCGGGTCGCGGTTAGTGTTGGCGCTGCGGGTACTTCTGTCGCTCGTATTCGCGCTGTTCGCAATGCATCTGGAGTTCGATCGTCATGTCTTGCTGCCGGCCGGGAAACCGAATGGCGCAATAGAGTTGAGCCTGCTGCCTCAAGTAGCGATCTTGGTTCTCCTCAAGTTCACGCAGTCGACCGGTAAGGTCAATGGCAGGCAGTTGTAAGGCCGGATGAGGCATTCCTTCGTCAGCAGCCCGTCCGCCCCGGCCCCCCGATTCTTGATGCAGACCCGGAGAAGTCAGCCTCCACTGTTTCAGCAGGTCTTCGTGGTCGAAGACTAAGGTGAGCCCGAATTGCGGATACTCCCAAAACGCTTCTCCGGTCTCCGGATTCATCCACACGGAGCGCGGTTGACCATAACGATGCCAGATGTCCTCTCGAACCATTCCTATGTGAGGCGTCATATTGCGGATGGCACGGGTCTGCGCGACGATGGGGGATATATCTTCCGGTACGCGCTTTTCAGATCGCCTTGCGAGAGATTCCAGGACGGCACGCGGGACACGCAGCAGTCGCCATGCGGTGACGGAGCCGACCGGACAGTCGGCGGAATGAAATTCCTCAAAGACCATCTGCGTATCGAGGACGAATCCGTTGATTTCCCCGACATGTGAAAAATTCTTGATCTCCTGCACAGCCGCGACGTGCGCCCGCCGGCGTCCTTCCTCGACACTTGGGGCGCAAGAGGCCCGCCCCGTGAAAAAGACGTCGTCACCGAAATGAAATACCGCTTGCTCCGTCCAAAAGGGACGACTGCGGACGTCTTCCGTCATTCCCGGCATCGGCCACAGAACAAGAACCGGAAGGATAATTCTCAGAACAGCGGTTCGCGCATATGCGGTCATAGGATAGAAATCGACCGTATCGAGCCCATTCCAGTATAACCCCTGCCTTGTGAAAAGCGACAAAAGATGAATTCTGTTCCGGAAACCGAAGCAGTGGAGTGGTGTGGCCGGCCTGTATGGCACTGTGGATTGGCGCTGCGGTGTGATGGAAAAAGCACGATCACGATAGCCGACAGGACAGCCGGATTGTTTCTAGTTACTCTGAAGAGAGGGACTGGCCGGAGGGTTCGGCGTTGCCGTTTGAGGAGGATTCTTCGATGATGAGGCATCGTAGGCCATGACGCCGGAGCGAGCGGGACAGACATGTTCCGGACTGCTATTACCGGGGTTGCGCAGGCCCCAGGCCGTTGCCAACGCATGGCAGGATAGCTGACTGATCCCTTCTTCGAGGTTGTTAAACCGGTCGGACGACTGCGCCTTTCCGCTCCATTCGATTTCACCCGTATTGACGTCAACTGCCCGAAGTGAGATGGTTCCCGAGTACACTTTCATGTTGCGCGGAATCGCACCATCCATCCCGAGCACCTCCCAAGAACCGACCTCGGCGTTGGCGAATACGACGAGGCGGGCCCCTACCAGCTTGGCGGTCCGCAACACGTCCGTTTCTACATACTGGTAGCCGGTGATCGAAACCTTTTGGTCGGCCGCTACCTGCATCAGTTTCGCCTGATCGACGACCAGGATGCCCTTCTTGAGCAACCAGGTGCTCACGCTTTGCACCGTATCGGAACGCGTCCCCCATACGACCGCACGGGTATAGGGACTTGGAAGCTTCGCATGGTAGCCGTCGGTAATGGGCGTTTCGATCGTCGAATAACTTCTGCAGGCGGCGAGCAAGATGAGGATGAGAGTTCCGCATAGCAGCCGGGCGGTCGGTGTCAGGGCAAGGCGATGGCCCGCTGGTCTGAGAGGCTTCGCCGAGGCTCCCAACATATCGGTCAGTCTCAGGAATGCGATTCGGACTACCGAGAACGGACTACATACCTCAATCGACCCGAACGAAACAGCGACGAAAAGCCGATGTTCATTTGGTGCCCCCGACACGAATTGAACGTGCGACCCGCGGTTTAGGAAACCGCTGCTCTATCCAACTGAGCTACGGGGGCGCGGAGGAAGTTTCGCATACTCAGTCAGAGCGTGCAAGCGCGTGGAACCCATAAAGGGCCGACGGGCACTCGACGCACGTGTTTGATAATAACGTGGCAGACATCAGTAGGAAGCCGAATCACCACAGAATCACCGCGCGGCACCGGCAAGCAACGAGGAAGCGCACCCACCGAAGCGCTACGAGAAAAAGGGAAGAGAAACCGGACTATTTGCGGGCTGCCTCGTCGCGCTTGCAACTCTCTTCCGCAAGCATCCGTTGCCCGGCGGAGGCGTCTTTGGGGATCCTTCCCATACAGGCCTGCAATGTATCGTCCTGCGCTCCTGCTGATGCGCGATCGTTGCCTCTTGCTGTTCCGGTCCGCACGGCCTCATCGCGGCGACAACTATTTTCAGCCAACATGCGGGCGCCGGCGGATGAGTCTTTGGGAATTCGGGCGAGACAGGCGTTAAGCGAATCGCTCAACGTATCGAGGGACTTCGGCACAGGGGTAGTTCCTGTGGCAGGGGTCGCTGCTGTACCTGATGTGCGGCTCGGCGCGCTGGCGCCCGAAGATTTCGTGGCTGCCTCTTCCGTCGCGCAGGCGGCCAGGCCCCCCGACAGTGCGACGCAGAGTAATCCCGACAACACGGACCGTGCATTCATTGACGAATCCTCCTCATAAAGATAGAGATATGGCTATAAGGGTTTCAGATTGCCAGCGTTATAGCGGAGTGGGATGCCCAAACGCAAGTTCCGGCCGCATTATTCCTCATGCAGGCGCCGCTCACCGCTATCTTGCGCGGCGATTGGGCGACGCGCGGCGTAACGGCGGCGCGTCGCACAGTCGGTTCGAACGGCCGCGTGCCAGACTCCTACGAAGCCGCTGCCCCTTTCGAGGTCTTCATCTCGCGGTGACGCTAGGACTTCCGTCCATCCGAATCAGGGGCCGGCTTGATGAGAGATTCTACAGCGGGGATCTGGGTCAGGATATCGGCTCGGGCCTGATACACCCCGGTCAATCGCGATCCCATGGCATAGACGAGACTGCCGACTTGATTCCCGAGCGTCAGTTTCCCGACGATTTTCCCATCTTTGCCGGTCGCCACGAACTCCGCAACGGGAGCGGTGAGCCCGTACGGCGCAAGCGCCGCCGGCTGCTTCAGGACCCGTTCCTCGGCCGGCAAATTCACCACACGACTCACGAACAAGTCGGCAACGTCTTGACTCACCTTCTCGGTGGGCCTGTCCTCCAAGACCCATTCGTCGTGCTCGCGGATCAATACATACGATCGATCTCTAGTCTTTACGGAGAGCAAGGCGATGTCCGAACTTTCGGCGCCCAGCAGGCGCTTGTCCTGCAAGGTAAAGAGTTCCTTCGTCAAATCCTTGATGGTCGTCGGACTCACCTTGTACAGCGGGGCATCCGGCGAGGTCTCCGCGTAAGCTTCGCCGCTTGCCGCATCGGGCTGATAAACCTTAACGGTGTGGTCTGTACCCGCCGCATGGATCGTGACCTTGACCTTCGGCTTGGTCAACGTCTTGGCGACCGTATCACGTTGCGGCCCCGGGTCGATGATCGACAGCGCTTTCAGATCCTCTAGTCGAAAAAGGAGCGCCTGGACTTCCGTGCGATCCGCCTCCGCCTCAACCGGGTAGCGAATCTTCCATTGCCTTTTCGGCTTCTGATCCTGGCTGTACAGGACAATTTCCGTCTGGGGGTACGTGAGCCTGAGACGTTCCACGTCATTGTGGTTGAATCGAAGCACTTCCTTGCGCCGAAAGGCCAT
>DATFFC010000177.1:0-47193 GCA_035250505.1 Nitrospiraceae bacterium
CGATGGTGTATGTGACGCATGACCAGGTCGAAGCGATGACATTGGGAGATGTGATCGTCGTGATGGAAGCGGGCCGGATTCGACAAGTCGATCCGCCGCACCGGACCTATCTCCGCCCGGCGGACCCATTCGTGGCGGGATTTATCGGCACGCCTCCGATGAACCTCTGGTCGGGCAAGCTGGAGCGATGCGACGGTGGATGGTGTTTCCGTCGCGGTGGGTTCGTCGTCCCAATCCCGGCGTTTCAAGCCGATACCGCCCGCCACGAAGGGACTGAGGTCGTGCTCGGGATCAGACCTGAAGATATACGCTGTGAGCCGGCCGTTGACCTCTCAATTAGTCTCGACGCGCTCGTGGATTTCACCGAGGATCTGGGAGCCGATCAAATCCTCCATTGCACGGTGGCGGCTGAACCAATCCTGGTTCGACTCTCCCAGCAGCCGCCTATCGCGTCCGGCCGCCGGTTATCCCTCCAAAGCCGCCCCGACCATTGGCACCTCTTTCTCGACAACCGCCGCGTCAACTAAACACGAGCGGCTATGAACTTCTTATCCAGGATTGATCAGTCACACCGAATACGGCGAACGCAAGCGCCTGCTTCTCGACACGTTATGAACGGCTCTCCAAGCTCTCCAAGTCATCACGCCCGTCCGCCCGCCCCTTGAAAAGCGGTCGTTGACCCCGTAAGCTGCAAGCAGATCACTTAGCGTAATTTCCGCGACATCGGAGAATCTGCGCGATAGTCTTAGGGTTATGGCGACTCAGCAACGGGATCTGTACGACATTCTCGGCATCTCTCGCTCGGCCACGGCCGACGACATCAAGAAGGCCTACCGCCGTCTCGCTCGGCAATACCATCCGGACTTGCATACCGGCGCCCGCAAGTCGGAGATGGAAAAGAAATTCAAGGAACTGAATCAGGCGCACGAAGTCTTGTCGGACCCCGACAAGCGGAAGAAGTATGACCAGTACGGTCATAACTGGGAACAGGCCGAGGCCTATGAGAAAGCCCGGCAGCAGGCCGGCCAAGGGGCCGGGCCGGACGCAGGGTTCGGCGGGGGCGATTTCAGCGATATTTTCGAAACGTTCTTCGGCGGGCGAGCACGCGGACGCAATGCCGGCGGCCAAGGGTTCGCCATCGAGGGAGAGGATCTCGAAACAGACGTGGACTTGAGTATCCATGAGGTCCTGACGGGCGTGACCAGGCGCATCGACCTGTCCGAGCGCGTCGCGTGTAAAGGCTGCGGGGGCGGCGGCATCGTCCGCGGCCGTCCCTGTATCGTGTGCGGCGGCTCCGGCGTTCAGGTGGAGAAGCGTTCCATCGAAGTCCGTATTCCGGCCGGCGTGCAGGAGGGGACCAAGGTGCGGGTGGCCGGTAAAGGCCAAGCCGGTTTCAACGGCGGGAAACCCGGTGACCTCTACTTGAAAGTCCACATCGTGTCCGGCGGTATCTTTCGCCAGCATGGCCATGACCTCAGCGTGACATTACCGATTTGGCCTTGGGAAGCCGCGCTCGGCGCGGAAGTCATGGCGCCGACGCTCACGGAGCCGGTGCGAGTCAAAATTCCCCCGGGCAGCAAGGCGGACAGCAGACTTCGCCTCAAGGGCAAAGGTCTGCCGACTGCGTCGGGCGGCTACGGGGATCTCTTTCTGCGACTCAAGATCGTGATGCCGTCCGCCGTCTCCCAGGAGGAGCGGGCGCTCTATGAGCAATTGGGCCGTTTCCGCCATGCCGACCCTCGCGCCGACATCTTGGCCGCGGCGCGCGGAGCGTGACGAGCATCCCGTGACCGTATTCCTGTGACGCATGAACCTGCTCGAATACGGCCTGCTCGCCTTCAGTTCGCTCTTCGTCATCGTGGACCCTATCGCGGCAGTGCCGGCCTTTCTGGCCATGACGCCCCGCGACTCGGTGGCGCAGCGGCTGCGTACCGCCAGACTGGCCTGCCTGGTGGTAGTCGGATTCCTGGCCGGCTTTGCGTTTTTCGGCCAGGCCATTTTCAAATTGCTCGGCATCACCATGCCGGCGATGCAAATCGCTGGCGGCATCGTGCTGTTGCTGGTTGCGCTCGACATGCTGCGGGCGCAACGCTCGACGGTGCAAGAGACGGCCGCGGAAACCGCCGCGGGACAAACCAAGGACGATATCGCCATCACGCCACTGGCCGTGCCGATGCTCGCCGGTCCGGCTGCCATCTCAACGGTCATCCTGCTGGAAGCGCAGGCGCGCACGCTTCTCGAGCGCGGCGTGCTCCTGGGATGCCTTGTACTGGTCGGTCTTGCGAGTTACATTATATTGGCCGTCGGCGCGACCGGCGCGAAATGGCTGAACCCGATCGCGGAAAAGCTGATCTCGCGGCTCATGGGGCTCTTACTGGCCGCATTGGCCGTACAATTCATCCTCAATGCGTTTAAATCGGACGGCTCTCTTTTGGGACGTTTAGCGGGACAATAACGGTTTCATTATGAAGGAGGAAGGAATGGCGACGAATAGGACGTTCATGATGGCGGGAGTTTCTCTATTGACCTGTGCGCTGGCAGTCACGCCGGCGTGGGCCGACCCGGACAAGAAATACGGAGGCCACGGAGACCGCAGCTACGGCGGCCACGCCGAAGGCTACGGCCGAGGCGGGCACGGCATGGGCGCCGCGATGGTTGAGATGATGATGCACGGCGGCACCGGCCATCTCATCCGCCATCTGTTGAAGCATGAAAAAGACATCGGGCTCAGCTCCGACCAGGTAACGAAGCTCAAGGATATGCAGCTCAACATGGACAAGACCCGCATCAAGATGGAAGCGGACATTCAAATTACCGAGCGGGAGCTCAAGGCCCTGATTGAAGATGAGAAATCCGACCTCGGAGCCATCGAGGCCAAGTTGAAACAGAGCCAGGACACGCAAGTGGGGCTGCGGCTCGCGTCCATCAAGGCGCGTCGGGAAGTGCTTGCCCTGCTGACGCCGGAGCAGCGGACGAAGCAGCAAGCCGAGCACGATCGCGTCATGCAGCAGCACAAGAGCATGGGCTCTGAGGGAGATGGGTACGGCCGAGGACGCGGCAATCCACACGGCACGGCGCCGGCCAATCCGCATCAAAGCAATCCCCACGGCGAGCGAAGAGACAAGTCGGCGAACTAAGCCGGCCGGCGCGGGACGAGCCTGGGTTTAGTCCCGCGCCGCCCCATCTCCGGCCGGCGCGGCGGCCTCCTCCTGAGCCGGTTGCCATCCCAGATTCTTTCCGGATCAACGTCACGCGGCTTTTCGAGTCTGCCCCACGGGCATGGCCGTACGCTGACCGACCATCCTGTTCCAGACACCGACCAGCGCCGACACCTCCTTTTCCTCGCTGTCCCGGCAACCATCTGGTAATCATCACAATTTCCGTCGTCAAGTCGGCGCGGGTGCTATAGGCCACCACGGCATTGACCGTCAGATTCCTTCTATGCGAGAGTGCATTCCCGTTCAGTCGGCCGCCCGAGCAGCGGCCCCTTAACGAGACATCTTTGCGGAGGCGGTCATCAAATGGAACAGAGAATGAGGCTCAAGAGTCACGACCTGCTGCAGGGTCCCGGACGCGCGCCGGCGCGCGCGATGTTGAAAGGAATCGGGTTCACGGATGCGGATCTCGAGCGGCCGTTGGTCGGCGTGGCCAATACCTGGATCGAAGTGATGCCGTGCAATTATCACTTGCGCCGCCTGTCGGAGCGAGTGAAGGCCGGCATTCGCGCAGCCGGCGGCACCCCGATCGAATACAATACGATCGCAGTGTCGGACGGGATCTCGATGGGGACCGAGGGCATGAAAGCCTCGCTCATCAGCCGCGAGGTCATCGCCGATTCGATTGAACTGGTGGCGCGTGGTCACCTGTTCGATGCAGTCGTTGCCCTGTCCGGCTGCGACAAGACCATTCCCGGCACGGTCATGGCGTTGGCGCGGCTCAATGTGCCGTCGCTGATGCTCTATGGCGGTTCCATTATGCCGGGGAGATTCCAGGGACACGACGTCACCATTCAAGACGTGTTCGAGGCAGTCGGCAAACATGCCTCCGGGAAGATGACGAGCGCCGAGCTCAAGGACTTGGAGGACCACGCTTGTCCCGGTCCCGGCGCCTGCGGCGGCCAGTTCACGGCGAACACGATGGCGATTGCCTTTGAATTCCTCGGCATCTCGCCGATGGGCCGAAACGGGGTGCCGGCGATGGACCCGCGGAAAGACGACGTGGCGTTCGAGTGCGGCCAGCTCGTCATGAACCTGTTGAAGAAGGACATCCGGCCCCGACAGATTATCACCAGAAAATCCATTGAGAACGCCATCGCCGCGGTGGCTACGACCGGAGGCTCGACCAACGCCGTGCTGCATCTGCTCGCTGTCGCGCGGGAGGCGGGCGTCCGTCTCACGATCGACGATTTCGACAAGATCAATCGCAAGGTCCCGCTGCTCGCCGATCTCAAGCCCGGTGGGCGCTTTACCGCGGCGGATCTCTATGCGGCCGGAGGCACGACCCTGGTGGCCCAACGCTTGATCGACGCCAAGCTGCTCCATTCCGATCAGATTACCGTCACGGGCGGTACCATCGGCGAAGAAGCCAAGGCAGCCAAGGAAACGTCGGGACAACAGGTCCTGCGGGCTCTGGCTGATCCGATCAAACCCACGGGCGGATTGGTTATCCTAAAGGGCAATCTCGCGCCGGAAGGCTGCGTCGTGAAGGTTGCCGGCCATTCGATGGTGAAGTTTCGCGGGGCGGCCAAGGTCTATGACCGTGAGGAGGACGCCTTCGCCGCGGTTAAGGCCGGCCAGATCAAAGCCGGCGATGTGGTAGTCATTCGATACGAAGGCCCGTCCGGCGGGCCGGGCATGCGGGAAATGCTTGGCGTGACCGCGGCGATCGTAGGCGCGGGACTCGGAGATTCCGTCGCGCTCTTGACGGACGGCCGGTTCTCCGGCGCGACCCATGGCCTCATGGCGGGCCATGTGGCGCCCGAAGCCGTCAAAGGCGGCCCGATTGCCGCGGTCAAGAACGGCGACATCATCACGTTCGACATCGTGAAGCGACGCCTCGATGTGGAGGTGAGCGCCAAGGATCTCTCCGTTCGGCTGCGGAAGGTAAAGCATCCCGTCCCACGCTACGAGTCCGGTGTCATGGGGAAGTACGCCCGCCATGTCTCATCCGCCTCGGAGGGGGCGGTCACGAGCTGATCAACTCCGCGATTCTCCGCCGCTCGGCTCGGGGTGCTTGTTCGAGCCGGCGGTTCCGTCTATCCTCAAGGATGGCGGTCTTGCCGCGTCATTTTCCATCGGAACCCTATGCACGCCGCCGACAAGCAGCCTACCTCCCCGATCCTGGCCGCCGGCGGTCCGCTTCGTCCCGACTTCGCCAGACCGGATTTGTATCTCAATCGCGAACTCACCATTTTGGAATTCAATCGCCGGGTGCTCGAGCGCGCCCGTGCCGCCTCCGTGCCGCTTCTCGAACGGCTGAAGTTTCTCTGCATCGTCAGCGCCAATCTGGATGAATTCTTTGAGATTCGGGTGGCGGCGTTGCAGGAACAGGCCGCGCACGGCGCCGACCATCCCGGACCGGACGGCCTCACCCCGACCGATCAGTTACAGCGGATCGCGCAGGAGGCACATCGCCTGGTGCATCAACAGTACGTCATCTTGAACGACCATCTGATTCCCGCGCTTGCCGAGCATAACATCCGCTTCTTGAAGCGGGGCGACTGGACGGCGGCCCAGACCAGATGGATTCGCCGCTTTTTCAGGCAGGAATTGCTTCCCCTCTTGAGCCCGCAAGGCCTGGATCCGGCTCATCCCTTTCCCAAGCTCCTGAATAAGAGCTTGAACTTTGTCGTCTTGTTGGAAGGGGCCGACGCCTTCGGACGGTTGAACGGCACCGCCGTCGTGCAGGTGCCCCGGCTTCTCCCACGCGTGATCCATGTGCCGCCGCACGTCACGAAACGGCCGCACGACTTTGTGTTTTTGTCGTCAATTATTCACGCCTACGTCGATGACCTCTTTCCCGGCATGGAAGTGGGCGGCTGTTACCAATTCCGGGTCACCCGCAACAGCAACCTGTTCGTTGATGAGGAGGCCGTGGAAGATTTGCGTCAGGCCATGGAAGGCGAGCTGCCGTCACGGCGATTCGGGGACGAGGTGCGGCTGGAGGTGGCGGATAATTGCCCGGCCGACACGGTGCGATTTCTCATGGAAGAGTTTCAGTTGTCGCGCCACGATGTGTATCAATGCAACGGACCCGTCAATCTCCACCGCCTCATCACGATTCCGGATCTGGTGGACCGGCCCGATCTCAAGTACGGGCCGTTTACGCCTTCTCTGCCGAAGCCGATGCCGCAGAGCCACGATATGTTCGAGACCATCCGATCCGGCGACGTGCTGCTGCATCATCCCTTCCAATCATTTGCGCCGGTACTCGAATTCATCCGCCGGGCCGCGGACGATCCAGCAGTATTGGCCATCAAACAGACGCTCTACCGAACCGGGCTGGATTCGGAAATCGCCAAGTCATTGGTGCGGGCGGCCGAATCGGGCAAAGAAGTCACGGTCGTCATCGAGCTGCGCGCGCGGTTCGATGAGGAGGCCAATATCGAATTGGCCCGCGATCTCGAAGAAGCCGGTGCGCACGTCGTCTATGGGGTCGTGGGATACAAGACCCACGCAAAAATGACGCTCGTCGTCAGGCGGGAAGGCAAGCACCTCCGGCGCTATGTCCATTTGGGGACCGGCAATTACCATGCACGAAATGCCCGGCTCTATACCGACTTTGGTCTCTTGACCTGTGAGTCCGCCATCGGCGATGACGTGCACAAGATCTTTCATCAGCTCACATCGCTCGGACAGCCGGGCCGGCTCAAGCGGCTGCTGCAATCGCCGTTTACCTTGCACAAGAGCCTGATCCGGCACATCGAACGCGAGGCGGCGCAGGCCCGCAGGGGCAGGCCGGCCCGTATCATCGCCAAGATGAACGCGTTGCTGGAGCCCCGGATTATTCAGGCTTTGTATGCGGCGTCGCAGGCGGGCGTCCGAATCGACCTCATCGTCCGGGGGCCCTGCGCGCTCCGTCCCGGCGTCCGCGGCGTCTCCGATCATATCCAGGTGCGCTCGATCGTGGGACGGTTTCTCGAGCACAGCCGCATCTTCTATTTCTTTGAAGGCGGCGATGAACTCGTCTATCTGTCCAGCGCGGATTGGATGGAAAGAAATTTCTTCCGGCGCATCGAGGTGGCCTTTCCCGTATTGGACAAAGCACTCAAGCAGCGGGTCATCGAGGAAGGGCTGTTATCTTATTTGAAGGACAACACACAGGCGTGGCTTCTGCGCGACGACGGCACTTACCTGCGCTGCCGCGCCAGGGGCCGCAAACCTCGGATCGCTCAGGATCTACTGCTGAAGGAGCTGGCGTCCCACTCTACTTGAATGAACTGTAACGCCGTTCGATGATCGGTTTCCATGCCGGATCGAATTCCCGGCCGGCCGCGGCGAGAAACTCGCTTTCGGCCGCCGGCTCGCGCGTCGCCTTCACGGCCGTGACGGTGTGGACAGGAAAATAGGCCGGCGTCCCGATATTCCGGATATCCTCCAGCACCTGCACCAGCGGTTTGCCCCACAAGACTTCGAAGTAGTGTTCCTGCGCGGGATCAATGGCATTGTCCTTCAGAATCGTCGTGTCCTGTCCCAGTTCATAGGCCCCCATGAAACCGATGCCGCCGGCCGCGACGGTGGTATCGGTGCGTTTGATCATGTCTTTCCCGAATAAATACACCGTGAGCTCTCGAGTCTTGCCGTATCCCCGGACGGATTCACTATAGGCCACCGCGACGTATCGCCCGGGAGGCACGTTTTGCACATAGACGGTTCCGCCGCCTCCGGTGCCCGTCGTCGGAGTGACCAGGCTGGTCGGTACGAGTTTCGTCCCGCGGTACAGGTCCTCCTCCTTGTCGACGCGGACCAAATACAGCCGGTTTTCGGTGCCGGCTATCCATTTGCCGGACTTGATCGTGATGCCGATTGCGGCGCTGTTCGCATCGGCAGGCTTCGTAATCTTCACGGGCGGCACGAATTCATTCGCCAAGAGTTGGAAGGGCTTCGGTGGTCGCCTGGAGGAACAGCCGACCGGCACCAGGCAGACCACCATCATGGCGAACAGAATCCACTGTTTCATCAGATTCCTTTCTGTGATTTCGGGAACGATGTCAGTTCTGACAGTGTAGGGATTTTTGCCGCTCGACTCAACGGTCGCCGTCCGGGGGCGGAAAGATGGTCTTCCGAGAGCTGGAGTCGAAGCCCGGCGGATGGTCCGGCACTGGGTGAAGGGAAAGGCTATGGGGTGGGGAGCGGAACAAGATCTCCGGCGGTGCTGCCTTTGTGCTGCGTCTCGAGCGACAGCCTCTTCAGCACCGACTTGGCACGTTCTTCCAGCCGCTCGGCTTCGGCGGCGCGCTGCCTGCGCCGCAGGAGCGACGCATAGCTCTTGAGCGCCTTGGCGTAGGCTTTCCGCTCTTGCCCGGCAGCTTTCTCGAAAATGTCGAGCGCCCGCCGGTAGAGTTCTTCCGATTGATCGAGGCGGTTCTGGGATTGATAGAGAACGGCGAGGTTATTCAACTCCATCGCCAGCTGAGGATGCTCCGCCCCCAAGCGCTTTTCTCGGATGACGAGCGATTGCTGATACAACGGCTCCGCCTGGGAGTACAAGCCCTGCAATTCGTACAACTGGGCCAGATGACTGATTGCATTCGCCGTCTCGACCTGGTCCGGGCCGACCGATCGTTTGAAAATATAGACGGCACGCTGGTAGAGCACTTCCGCCTGCTGGTACTGATTTTGAGTCTGGTAGGTGTCGCCCAGGTTGATCAGGTTCCTGGCGACGACCGGATGCTCGGGACCGAAGGCCTTCTCATGGATGACCAGCGCCCGCTGGTAGAGCGGCATGGCCCGCGCGTGTTGCCCCTGGGCTTGATAGAGCTGAGCCAAATTGTCCCTGGTGATGGCGGAGAGGGTATGACTGGGCCCGACCGTCTTTTCGAAGATGCCGAGCGCGCGCTGCAGGATCGGTTCGGCGTCGGAGTATCGGCCTTGATCTTGATAGACCACGGCGATGTTGTTCAAGCTTTCCGCAGTCTTGGCGTCTTCCGGTCCATAGATCTTCTCCCGAATCTCCCGGGCTCGCTGGTGCATCGCTTCAGCCTGCGTATAGAGGCCTTGGATCCGGTACAGCTCGCCAAGATCGGTCAGGCTCGATGCGGTGTCGGCGTGGTTGGGACCGAAGATTGATTCCCGGATGGAGAGCGCTTCCTGAAACAACGACTCCGCCTTGGCCAAGTTGCCCATGTCGCGATTGGCCTCGCCGAGTTGACTCAGGCTTTCCGCCATACGCCGTCCTTTGGGATCGATCTTCTTCGCCTCGTTGCGCGCAATCGCAAATTCTTCCTCGGCCTGAGGATATTGGCCGGCCCGCATGGCGGCTTGGCCGCGCTCCATCGCGTGGCGCCATCCTTGATCGACGGCGCAACCGGCCATCATCCCTACCAGCCCGCACCAAACTACTGCGGCAAACCATCGGTGTCGGAAATTCATGGTTATCCGTTCTTGCTGCAGAATGAATTACGTGTAGGGCCAGAGATAACTCTTATGAGCTGAGCAAATCAACCCTTAATTTAAGAATTGAATGATTTCAGGCGTTTTGGCGCGTGGCACCGGCCGACACGAGGGAAAACGAAGGAAAGAAGAAGAGAAAACTTCGTAAGGGTTCGCTAGCCCGCATTATTCATGACAGTTCGTGACGAAACTGTGAAGACGCCATGCGAGGTCCACGGCGCGAAGAATAATGAGCGCCACGCTTGTGGACGCCGTCGAGCCGGTGAGACGGCGGTGTCTTGCGCGTGGAGCCCCAAGAGGCCGAGACGTACTTGGAACAGTACGTTGAGACCGCGCGGGGCGAGCCCGCCCGCCACACCAAGCTTCGCTTGAGCCGCAGCGTTCGATCAACGCGCGGCGGAGAGGTCCTTGGCCACCGACTTAGCGGCCAGGCTTGTCGCAGCGGCGTATGCGCAGTTGCAGTAGAATCGTTCATGAATAATGCGGGCCTAGGAACGGCCGCCTGCCGGTGGGAAACATCGGGCCATACATTCAGGACACAGACCGCCGTTGAACTGAATGCCGGATTGTTCCGCGATAAAGACGGCAAGATCGTACCATCCGCCGCTGGAATCCGGGACGCGCTTGCACCAAGCACACAAGTTGATGATACCCTCGGCTCGTCCCACGTAACTTTCTATACCCTGTTCGGCGGCCTGCGCCGCAGTCTTCCCATGGGAACGGAGGGGCGCATTCGCGTCGGCATGAAACACCAAGACCGAGCCGATGACGGTTCCGGCGTCATCGATGACCGGCGCGATGGTTCCTCCGATGAGTCGTTTCGTACCGTGCCTGCCCATCAGCGTGAGGTCTTTGAATGTCATGGGCCGTACATCGGCCATGGCTCGGAGCGCAAGTTTGTCCGCGCCCTCCGCCTTGCCGTCGGCTTCAACGCCCGTGAGGACGTCTAGCCTGATCCCCGTCGCCTCGTCACGGCTCCATCCGCTCAAGACTTCGGCGGCGGGATTGAGATAGGTCACTCGTATCTCACGATCCGTCGTCACGACTCCGGCTCCCATGCACCGGACGATGGTCGCGAGCTTGCGCAGCTCGTCGTTCGTGTGGCGATCATGACGCGCGCGGTGCAAGGCCAGCTCGATGGTGGTCCGAAGTTCGTTCGGCTGATAGGGCTTCAGCATATAGCCGGCCGGGGCGGTCGTCTTTGCCCGCTCCAACGTGTGATCGTCCGCGTACGCGGTCAAATAGATGACCGGCACATCGGATTGTTTTCGGATCTGCTTGACCGTCTCCACACCGTCCATTGATCCTTTGAGCACGATGTCCATCAGAATCAAATCCGGATGGGATTCCGACGTCTTGCGGATCGCGTCCTCGCCCGACGCGGCCATGGCCGGAACTCGATAGCCCAGCCGCTGCAAACTCACCTGGATATCTTTGGCGACGATCGGCTCATCTTCCACGATCAGGATGTTGGCCTGCGACATGATGATCACACCCTTTCGGAATACTGAAGTTGCTGAAATCGGATCTGCCACTCTGTGCCGTGCCCGCTGAGGAGCTCCGTTTTTCCGTCGAGCTTCTCCGCCAACAGGCTCACGAGTTCCAAGCCGAGCGAATCGGGATTGTTCAGGACCCCGTCCTTAGGAATGCCGATGCCGTCGTCACTGACCCGCAACGTGAACGTGCCGTCCATATGATCCTGCAAGTCGATGTGCACCCGCCCGCCGTTATCATCCACGAACGCGTGTTTCAGGCAATTCGAGACGAGTTCGTCGATGATCAATCCGCAGGTCAGGCCGGTATCGATGTCGAACTCCACGTCTTCAATGTTCAACTCGAGGACAATGACGTTGGGATCGACCCCATAAGAACGGAATAAATGCCCGATCAATGTCCTGATGTAATCGCCCATCTTGATCCGCGAGAGGTCGCTCGAGCGGTGCAGCGTCTCGTGCAACAGCGCGATGGACGTGATGCGGACCTGGCATTCCCGGAAGAGTTGATTGACGACCGGGTCCTTGATGGAGGCGGATTGGAGGTTCAGCAAGCTGGAGATCACCTGGAGGTTGTTCTTCACCCGATGATGCACCTCGCGCAACAAACTTTCCTTTTCTTTGAGCGTGCGCCGCAGTTGATCCTCCATGTCCTTCCGCTCCGTCAAATCCATGCAGGTGCCGATATATCCTCCGAACCGCCCGTCTGCCTCGAACAACGGGACGCCCGTGTCGATGATCCATCGATATTCGCCGTCAAGCCGACGCAGGCGATATTCCATGGTGAACGGCTGTTCCGATCTGAAGGCCGCTAAGTAGGATTCCCGGCAGCGTTCCAAATCATGGGGGTGGATGCCGGTAAACCAATTGTCTCCGATCTCTTCCTCAAGAGCACGGCCGGTGAATTCCAGCCAGCGCTTGTTGACGAACGTGATGTGGGTGTCCGGTCCTGCCATCCACACCATCACCGGCGCCGTATCCGCCATCATTCGGAATCGCGCCTCGCTCTCCCGCAAGGCCGCTTCAATGCGCTTTCGCTCCGTGACGTCCCGCGTGATCGCAGACGCGCCCATCACGCTGCCGTCCGCATCTTTCACCGGAGACATCGTCAGCGAGACATCGATTCGGTCCCCGGTTTTTCGGCGTTGCACGGTTTCGACATTGCGGACATGGTCGCCGTGCGCGATACGATCCAGCATCGCGGGAACCTCGTCCACCCTGTTCGCTGGACACAAGAGAGAGATGGAACGGCCGAGCACTTCCTCCGCGGCATAGCCGTAGATCCGCTCTGCCCCGGTGTTCCAGCTTTGGATGACCCCGGTGAGCGTCATACCGACGATCGCGTCATCGGAGGATTTCACGATGGCGGCCAATTGTGAGACCGCTTCGGCCCGCAGATCTTCCAGTTGGCGATTTGCGTTTTCGAGATCCGCGGTGCGTTCGTGCACCTGCTGCTCAATATCTTCATTGACGCGCCGCAGTTCCGCTTCATCGCTCTGACGGCGCAGGCAAAGAAGTGTGGTGACCCAGATCACCATCAGTGCAAAGAGGCGGTTGCCCACGGCGACCCAACTGACGGTCGCGATCGGTCCATGAAATAAATCCAATATCGTCGACAGGGACGCGACGGCCGCGATCACGGGCGTCACGCGGGGATGGGGGACCCGTGATGCGATGAGAACCGGGACCACGTAGAGCGTCGTAATCGTGAGGCCCAAGGGGAGCCACCAATCGATGGCAAAGACGGCGGCGATCAGGGTAAGCGCGACCCCTAACGCCGGATAGTCCGATCGACGGATGGCGGCCAAGGAAGTGGTGGAAGACGCCATAGGCTCGCTGTTGCTGACTGCTCGGTCAGAAGAGGAGCAAGGCTCGTGCCTCAGACGAGGCAGTAACGATTGCGGCGCCCTTTGCGATGAGGAGAGACCCGTAATGGCCCTTCGATCAAGACCGTGAGGCTTGTGGCACGCGAAGATGGGCGTCTGGAGGAGCGCCGAGCAAGAGGCCAGGTTCTGTACATGGCTTCCTCCAAATTGTTCATACTTGAACAACCGGCACACGGCAGCCCGAATCGGTCGGCGTTACCGGGCAATTAGTTCCGATAGAAATCGGCAACGGCCTGAACCACGTACGCCAACTGGTCTTCCTTCAATTCGGCGTAGATGGGCAACGACACGACTTCGGCGGCTGCCTGTTCGGAAACTGGAAAGGCTCCTTTCTGATAACCGAGGTCTCGGTAACAGTTTTGTAAATGCATGGGAAGCGGGTAGTACACTTCCGTCCCTACTCCCTTTTCTTTCAGGTACGCACGTAATTGATCGCGCTTCGGAACACGAACTGTAAATTGATTAAACACATGATGATTGGCTCCGTCCACAACCGGCAGCGTGATGCGATCCGACAGTTTGGCGTCCGCGAACAATTGTCGATATCGGGAGGCGTTCTTGCGCCGTCCTTCGGCCCATTGGTCGAGATATTTCAATTTTACCGACAAGATAGCCGCCTGCAGCGCATCAAGCCGGCTGTTGATGCCGATCGCCTCGTGCACGTAGCGCACACGGCTGCCGTGCACCCGCAACATCCCAATTGCGTCCGCCAGTTCTTTATTATTCGTCGTGACCATGCCGCCGTCTCCGAAACCGCCCAAATTCTTCGACGGAAAAAAACTGAAGCAAGCCAGGTCACCCAAGACGCCGGCGCGGGCCTGACCGCGCGCCGCGCCGATCGCCTGACAGGCGTCTTCAATCACGCCGATGCCGCGGCGTTTGGCAATCTCGCCGATCGCGTCCATGTCTGCGCACTGTCCGAAGAGATGCACCGGGATAATGGCTTTGGTCCGTGGCGAGATCGCGCGCTCGATGAGCCCCGGGTCCATGTTAAAGGTATCGGGCTGAATATCGACGAAGACGGGTTTGGCGCCGAGCCGCGAGATCGCGCCGACCGTGGCAAAGAACGTAAACGGCACCGTGATCACTTCATCGCCCGCTTTCACTCCCAATGCCATGAGCGAAAGCAGCAAGGCATCGCTTCCGGACGCGACGCCGACGGCCGAGCTACTTCCGACATAGGCCGAAACGGCCTTCTCCAACGCGACAACACGGGGCCCGAGGATAAAGCCCTGATCGTCGCAGGTGCTCTCAATCGCCGCGAGAATTTCCGCGCGGATGGGCTGATACTGGGCCTTCAGGTCAAGCAGGGGAATATTCATGTCGCCTCCGGATTGAGAAGCCTCTCTTCTTACCCATGCCGCTCCGTAAGACACGCCGGCACGGGACGGTCATCCAATAGTCTCTTGTATAAGTCTTGATAGCGCCGCACCGTTTCGCCGATCGTAAACTCTTGCGGAAACGGCGCGGCAGGTCCGACTCCATCGACTGCTCGGTCCTTTTCACGCAGAACACGGCATACCAACCCCGCCATGCCCTCAATATCGCCGGGTTGACACAACCAGCCGTGAACGCCTTCGTCGATTGCTTCCGGTGCCCCACCCACGTTCGTGGCTACCACCGGGATCGCAGCGGCTCTTGCTTCCAACAGCACGCAGGGAAGCCCTTCCCAGCGCGAGGTCAAGACGAAGACATCCAATGCACTCATAAGAAGCGGAATGTCGCGACGCCAACCCAAAAGGTGGAATCGTCCGGACAGTCTGTTCCGGCTCACAAGCTGCTCGACCCGATGGCGTAACTCCCCGTCTCCGGCCAAGATAAACCGGGCCTCCGGATATTCTCGGGAGATCACCGTCGCAACTTTCACAAAATCTTCCGGGGCCTTTTGCGGCTTCAAGCACGAGACCGTCCCAATCAAAATGCCCGACCGGCCGACTCCGAATCCCGCGCGCACGCGGTCACGCACGAAGGCTTTCGTATTCGCGGCAAACGGCTGCGGATCGATCCCTGGTCTTGTCAGCAGGACCGTTTCTCTCGTAAAGAACCCCCACCGCAGCCCTTGGCTCACATCGGCATTGGAGACGGCAATCCAGTAGGTCGTAATACGGCCGATCAGCCATTCGACGGCAATCAGCACCTTCCGCAGCCACGGACCCTGCCCGGGAGTGATCCCGTATCCATGGATGGTATGGACGATTGTCGGCACGCCGGCCATCCAGGCCGCGAGGCGGCCTATGATACCAGCTTTCGAGCTATGGGTGTGAACTATCGCGGGGCGCAGTTGCCGAAAGGCCCGGACGAGTTGGACCAGCGCGCGCAGATCTTTGAACGGATTGATCTCTCGGATCAGAGAGGGAATGATTCGGACTTCAACGCCGGGAAGCGTTTTGGCTTCGTCGAGCAACAGGCCGCCTGGACCTGTAATGAGGACCGCCTGAAATATGTCGCGATCCAGCCCGGCTGCGACCCGTAAGGCGACTTCCTGCGCCCCTCCCAATTCGAGTTTGGTGATGACATGGCAAATCAGCTTCACGGTTTGCAGGCTACGCCGCCGCCCTCGCGCGGAGGACATCGGCGAGCGCCTTCCCTTGCGCAATGGCATCTTCCATCGAGGTATGCTCCCACAACCCATACCGGCCGATCGACGAAATCCCGCGGCGCTCCAATTCCTCCAGTATCAACGGGACGACTTTCGATCGATGCCGATCGAAGAGAACATACGCGTAATGGATGTCCTTGACGTCGGCCATCACGATTTCATCATCACGGCGTAAGACGCCGCCACAAACAAGCCCCTCTCGCGCAGCCTCGATCAGCTTCTGCGGTGATGTGCGTTCTTCCGGACGATGTGACATTTCAACATACATCGAACTGCATCCCGGCCGTCCCAAGGCGGGCGAGAAGTTCATGGGAAAGCCGGCGCGGTAAAAAGGAAACCGCTGCTCGGGGAAGTAAATCCAATGTTTGTCCGAGATGTTTGCACGCCCGACGGCGATATTGATGTTGTAGACGGACACCCACCGCAGGGCGGCAGCCGCTTCCCGAACCGGCGGCGAGAGGTCGACACATCGCCGTATCAGTTCGGGCAACGGAATGGTGGACACGAGCCGGTCATAGGACTCAGTTCGCTCACCGTGAGCATCGCGAAACACGGCGCGCCGGCTGCCGGTCTCGATTTCCACCAATTCCGTTCGATAGGCTATCGTTCCTACTCCCGGGAGAAAGGATTCCGGCAGCGCTTTGATTCCGCCGGCGGTAGGATACAAAAACGACGGATTGTATCCGAAGGTCTTGTCCTTGATGCCCAACGCCCCATCCACGACATCCTTGAGTTCCGGCTTCGGAACCAACCAAGATACCCAATCGGATGTCAGCTCATCGAGCGGGACTTGCCAGAGCTTTTCATTGAACGGCACCATGAAATGCTTGGCGATACCCTCGCCCAGACTGTCCACGATCCATTCCTTAAAGGACGCCCCGGTACCCGAGGACCTGTCCGACGGCTTGGTCAGCGTGGCGATGAAACCCAACAGGCATTCACGAACGACGTGGGGTGGAAGACCGTGGGTATTGACCTGAAACGGATACTCCGTATACACGTCGTGCGAGAAGACATACGAGCGGCGCACATGCCGGGCCAATCGGCCCGGCAGCAGCGTTTCCACCAGCGCTTTGATCGCAGCTTGGCGAAAATGGAGGAGATGGCCGGTATAATCGAACGTGAATCCGTCCTTCACATAGGATCGGCACAATCCGCCGGGTTCCGATTCTTTCTCAAATACTTTATATGGAAGGCCGTTCAGGTGGTACGCGGTACTCAGGCCCGCCAACCCGGCTCCGACGATGAGGATCATACGGAGTGCGGCCTCTCTATGTCGTGCCGGGCGAACGCATCCCTCGCTTGACGCGCGGCTCGGTCCGACACGTTGACCTTTGTCAGTACGACGGCCAGTATCCCGAGACACAGCACGGTTAGACTGCTGAGGAGAAGGGCGAGCTCTTGCGCGATCGACATCACAAGTAATCCGATCGCGCCCAATACCGCCGCCCCCGCATAACTGACCAGCACCACTTGCCGCACGGAGAGTCCCCAATTTCGCAATCGAATCGCCATATGATCGGGGCTGCCGAGAAATATCGGTAGGCCGCGCAGGAAGCGGATATACATGACGAACAAGGTGTCGAAGATCGGCATACCCAGAATTAACACCGGCGTCAGAAGCGAAACCGTGTGGCCCTCGGTATATCGCCCGATCATCGACAAGGCGCCGAGCATCAAGCCGACGAACATGGCTCCTGAATCCCCCATGTAGATCGAAGCCGGCTGCCAGTTATACCGCAGAAAGCCGGTCAGACTGCCCAACAAGGCGGCCACCATGAACGCGATAGTCTGATCACCGTTCATGATCGCAACGGCGCATAAGAACGCGGCGCTGATCGCCCCCACTCCCGCCGATAAGCCGTCCATGATATCCAACAGGTTGAAGGCATTCGTAATGCCGATCATCCATAGTACCGTCAGCGCGATATCGAGCCAGTCTGGTAGGGATGCGATCTCAATCCGAATGCCGCTCTTGATCAAGACAAAGACGGCGAGGAACTGTCCGATCAATTTCGTGCCGGGCGATAAGACGCCGAAGTCATCGATCAGGCCGAGCATGACGATCATGGTCCCGGCGAGCACGATGCCCAAGACGTCGTGTCGGAATTCGAACGTGAGAGCCAAGCTCACCAGAAAGGCCAGATAAATCGCCAGGCCGCCCAGATATGGAACCGGCTCCCGCTGGTGCTTCAGCTTGCCGTCCGGCGCGTCTACGATGCCGTACTTCAAGGCGGCACGCCGGGCGATAGGAACGCCGTAGTGCGCTAAGAGGAACGCCAGACAAAAGGTAAGGAGGAGTATGATCATGGGGATCACCCCATCGGCCGGACAGGCCTAGATATATGTCGATGGTTCATGTTCGGAAAGCGGTTCAGCGATTTCGCAGATCGTTGCCGTCGAGGAGCGGTATCATGCCGAACTTCCAGCCTGTGGAGATCGCGTAATCCGACTAGACGAGCATATCCCAGAGACGGCGATCGTCCTAGAATTTTCGGGAATTTTGATGTTGCTAACGACTTCGGCGGGTTAAGGAAGCTCTTGGCAGCCCGGCGGAGTCAGCCGTCGCCGTGCCTGTGTCCGCACTCCGGGAGGCATCCGCCAGTGCCCGGTAGGCCTCCGCCAATCGCGGCGCCCATCCCTTCAGGGAATAGTCCGATTCGACCGTGTTTCTTCCCGCTCTTCCTATTTCGAACCGCATTGTGGGATCCCGGCAAAGAGCGGTGAGTCGCGTATACCACTCCTCGTCGGTCGCCGCCAGGAATCCATTGCGGCCGTCCGAGATAATCTCTCGGTTCACCCCGACAGGGGAGGCGACGCATGGAATGCCGACCGCCATGTACTGGAGCAGTTTCAACCCGCACTTCCCTCGGGCCCACTCCGTATCCGGAAGCGGCATGATGCCGATGTCGCTGGTCTGAAGGTCGGCTACTTCCGTGTTGAACGACCATGGCCTGAATTCCGTCTTGATCCCGGACAGAGAGTACGGACGGGAACTGATGATCCGCACGATGACGCGGTGATCCTTTTGAAGCCGTTGGAAGGCCGGCACAAGGAGATCGAGAAACGACACGTTATAGTCCAGGCCGATCCATACGATAACCAGAGGCCTCTCGCCATCCGAGGCCACAGACCAATTCCTTTCGTTCATCGGATGGAACCGATCGGTATCGACCACCGTCGGGATCACACGGACGTTTCGTGTGTAGCCGGCGGCATATCCGGCAAGGGTGCGGTTCCCCACGATGGCTCCGAATGACATCCGCAAAATGGCTGGAATCTTGCCATCGTGCCGATAAGTGAGATAGATCGCGTCGTCAAGCTCCACGACGAATCTATATCGTTTCGAGAGAAGCCGTTCCGCCGCCGGTCCCATGTAGGGAAAGAGTTGCCCTTCAATAACGACCAAGTCGGTCTTGCCCAGAGTCAAGAGTTCGATCATCCGCTTCACGAACCGCGAACCCACGTAGATCGCCTTGGCGACCAAGCGGATCACAGGAGGCCATAGAATCAGCCGGAAATAGGTAGGGCCAAACAATGGCTTGACTGCAACATCCACCGCGCACGACTTGAGATAGGGCACGTATTGGAAAATGCGGTAACGGCTGCTCGGCCCGATCTCAGATGCTTTGGCGAAGTACAGAACCTTCATATTAAGGAAACGCTTCAGGTGAAATACCCAGGAAACAAGGACCTCTCATCGTGCTCGAGAACGATGGAACCCGGCATCCTTTTCACGATTCCTCAGATGTTCAAACTCCAATCCTCACGGCTGCGAGTGAGATGTGGGTTATAGTAAGGATCTCCCTTCTTGATCACCTCGCCCCACTTCTGCTCAAACAGCGCCTCGTCTTCCGGAGAACGCGTACTCCGTCTCGTCGCATTCTCATAGTGATACAGCACGGCGTCAGGCGTGTACACAATTCGATATCCCTGCTGTCGGATGCGCAGGCATAGATCGACGTCATTGAATTCCACGGCCAGCCGTTCATCGAACCCATGAACTTTTTCGAATATTCCTCTTGAAACCAACATGCAGGCCGCAGTCACTGCACTACAGTTGCGAGTGAGATGGGCCAGACCGTGATACCCCCAGTCCTTATTCTCGGTATGGCGAAACGCGTGGGCCGCCATGCCTCTCACCCCCAGAACAACGCCGGCATGTTGGATCCGTCCATTGAGGTAAAGTAGTTTGGCTCCCACAACACCAACGCCGGGACGAGACAGTTGTTCAACCATGGCGGTGAGCCATTCTTTTCCGATGACTTCTGTATCGTCATTGAGAAAAAGGAGATGATCGCCTTTTGCCTCACTCGCTCCATAGTTATTTATTGCTGAGAAGTTGAATGGACCTGGACAGGGCAATACACGCCACTTCCTTGCTAAATGATCGAGGTAGTTTCTCGTATCTCCCAGCACACTTCCATTGTCCAGGATGATTATTTCGTATTCGGCATACGATGTGAGCCTTTCGATACTCGCAATGCATTGAGATAGTAATTTCACACGGTCCTTGGTCGGAATCAGGATTGATACCAAGGGGGAGTGGTCGAGCTGATATCGAACCCGAAAGTTCCCCCGACATACGTCTTCTGCACGCCCTTTCTCCCCTCGTCGTAACAGCGCTCTCTCCAGAGCCTTCCTCGCGAGGGAAGAGTGCCCTCCACTATCAACACGTGATACCACGTCCGATTCTTGCCGGGCATGGTATAACACCCGGGGAATATGAACGATGACCTTTGCCGCTTCAGTCGCACAAAGGATGTAGTCATAGAAGGTGTCGCAACCTGATTCATCAAGGCATTGTTCTACGCTCGACACCAGTGTGCGTCGAAATACGCTGGCGTAGGAAAGATAGTTTGTGGACAAGAGCAGCTCCGGGCTCCACGAGGGCTTGAAGAAGGGTATCGTAGGTCCATTCAGAATCGTCTGATCTTCATCACAGTACAACACATCCGCAGCGGAGCGCTGCTCCAGCTCTTGGGCAACTATTTGTAGCGCCTCTGATGCCAGCACATCACCGGACCGTAGGAACCATACGAATTCGCCGGAAGCAGCCTCAATCCCCCGAGCCAGGTACCCGCGGCTGCCGGCCCGAACACCCACCACCTGGACGAGGTGCCTCACACCACCCCCCACCTTGCCGATGAACATGGTGACGGGATCCTGTACCGCAGCGTCACACACCACAATTACTTCCTGAGGAACATATTTCTGGTGTGCGATCGACTGAATGGTTTCTTCGAGCGTTGTGCTCGGCATCCCGGTTCCAGGAACGATAATGCTTAGCGACAAGCGACGGGACGTTCTTTCCGAGTCATGATTCGCATCGATATCCGCAGACGTGGTCTTCTCTTGTAGCGCGCGCCACATTCGATATTGCTCGTCAAGAGACAGCGCGCACAACGGCAGCGCACCGTCTCCATTACCCCATGACCGCATGAGGGCGCGTGTCATCTTCACAACACAACTCCGCACTCCTTCATGAGTCCAAAGATAAGACAGTCGCTCGATTCCCAAAGACACGCGCCAGATGAGCGCCGAGGCCCTGTCACGTGAGTCATGATTCATACGGCTATTTCCATTCCGGCAACTCTTTCTGGGCACGTTGATAATCACGCGGCACGCCGATATCAATGAAATACCCGCTCATCACGAATGCACGAGGACGGACATGCTGGATCCTGGGCGCGAGAAAGTCCCGCTCAAACGAAAATATCTCGGGGAGATCGTCATGTTCGAGAATACGACGTGGAAGCAGATACACTCCTGCATTGATATAGCCACCACCGAGGCTTCCATCGAATTCAAGGGACTTTACCTGTCCGCGACATATCTCGACTCTTCCATACCGCGAGACATCCTCCACATACTTGACGGCCATCGTCATTGATGTCGCCGTCTCTTGCTGCTGGCTTAACATACGGCGATAGTCTATCTGTGCAAAGGTGTCTCCATTGAGAACGAATACGTTTTCTGAGCGGGCCGCCTTCAATGCACATCGAATCGCGCCTCCCGTCCCTAGCGGCGATGTTTCTCTTGAATACCGAATGGCCAACGTTCGATATTGGGCTTTGAAATGTCCTATGATGCTATCCGCCCTGTCGCCGACAGCGACGATGATCTGTTGAAATCCTTCAAGAATCAGATAGTCCAGAAGATATTCCAGGAATGGTCGGGAGCGAATTGGCGCGAGAGGTTTGGGAACGTCCGGTACCAGCGTTCTCAGCCTTGAGCCGAACCCGCCGGCTAAGATGATCGCTTCCACTGGCTGCCCCTTCGGCTTATATCTAGCAACACTTCATGCGTTACAGCTTGGAAGCGGAACATCTTTGAGTTCGACGGAGGAAATGGGTGAAAGTATTTTGATACGCGCCTATCTCAGCGCATAGACGACGCGAGACAGTGTTGCGGTGGCCACGATCATCTGATTCGCCATCCCTGAGTCCCATGTTTCGTAAATTGGCAATTGAACACGTGCGGTCCTACCGTCAAGAGCGCCCGCACCACTTCCATTTTCCGCACCGGATCGACGACGAACATCATATACCCACCACCGCCTGCTCCAGACACCTTACCCGCATGCGCACCCGCACGCATGGCAATCTCATAGACCTCATCGATGTGCGGATTTGAAATCAGCCTCGCCGTTTGTTTCTTGGAACGCCAGGACATTTCCATAGACTTGGCAAAGGCATAAAAGTCACCTTTCAGCACGCTTTCTTTCATCAATACAGCTTCCTGCTTGATCTGCTGCAGCGCGGCAATAGAAGCCGTCTCCTGCGATTCAACATTGTGCCGTTGCTCATCGATGATGACCGCAGAAGACCGGGACACGCCCGTATAAAACAGAACCAGCGACGCTTCAAGCTCGGAAATGATCCAGTTCTTCACTCGCAAGGGGTTAACGATGACGCGATCCTTGGCGTAAAACTCGATAAAATTGAAACCCCCGAAGGTGGCGGCATACTGATCCTGTTTCCCACCGACGAGGCCGACTTCGTTTCGCTCTATTTCATAAGCAAGGTGTGCGATATCGTACTCACCCAGCGGAAGATTCAGCAATTCAACAAAGGCTTTGATCATCGCAACAACAAGGGTTGAGGAGGAGCCGAGCCCGGAGCCTGGCGGGGCATCACAATAGGTAGTCATTGCTAAGGGCAATGGCACTCCCCCATGAAATTCCCTCACGATCCTGTTGTAGACGCCCTTATGAAGATCGAGGACTCCATCATAGGGCAAATCTTTCGCCGCCTCACATTTGCACACCACTTGCTGGTCAGCCGCCACAAATTGCACTGCCGTCGCCCCAACCGTTTTTTCAATCGTGGCATAGGCATACTTATCGATCGTCGCATTAAGGACCATCCCCCCGTAGAGATCGCAGAACGGCGGGACATCGCTTCCCCCTCCCCCCAAACCCAATCGCAGCGGAGCCCTCGCTCGTACAATCATCGATATTTCTTGTCCAGCTTGAATTCCAACTGAAAATTCGTACAAGAGACTTCGTTTCGTCACAACTCCTTGTCGTTACGGAACGGTGGTTTCTCTTTATTTGCACGCCTCAGCGTTTCCGCATCATCCGCATACTGATTAAAGTGGACCTTCATCTCACGCGATGTCACCGCGTGGGCGGGCGGAAGAATACCCCCCCGCAACACTTCCTCGACCGGACGCTTCCGGACGACCACTTCAATACTGCACTCGCCGATAGGTGATCGAGTCTGATCGAGTCTCGGCAATTGGTAGCGAAACGTTGCGTGAAGCAGCTCCACCTTCACGATATCAGCCTGCCTCCCCAACTCCATAAGGAGCGTCAGAAGATTCAGCGATTTGGCGCTCCACGAGTGCTCCTTATATATGGTGAATGTCCACTTATGATCGCGGTTATACGTACTCGGGAACACTCCTTGCTCGAACAAATCTTCATCGGGAACGATCAGAATCAGGTGGCCTCCGGCCTTTACCGCACGGAACCAATTCTGCAATCCTTCACTGGGATCTGCTAAATGTTCCAAACAATGGCTGCTGTGTACAAAATCAAACTGTTCATCGGCAATAGTTGATAGAACTTGCGCATCACCGTCATCGAGATCCCACGTCCGAATCCTCTGAACTCTTGGAAACAGTTCGCAGTACAAACCGAGTGGATCAGGCTGGCCACCGATATCCAATCCCTCGCCTATGAAATACTTAGTGATGAAATTCGGGTCGCGAAGTCGCCGAGAAATGGACTTGCTACATTCTTTCACGAGTTCTTTCCCCTGGTAAATTCCCTTCCAACGCTCCTAGAGGAGATCGGCCTCTAAGGGACATGTCGGAGGCAGAATTCCTGCGTCCAATGGCGATATACTCTTGTTTCGCAGGAAGCGCGATTGCGCATGACGGCGAAGAGGTGAGTCGGCTTCACTACCCCTCTGTCGATCAAATCGTCATCAAGCCTTCCGACCATGTCAATGAACCGCCTGTCCTCCTCGCACGCCACGTCAAAATTGTGGCCGAATGCACGGTCAATGAAAATATCAATGATGTTTCCATAGGCCAGAAAGAGCTCAAAGTGAAAGTGCTTCACCAACAACGGCAGGATGTCTTGCGCCCGTATGCCCTCAAATCCTCCCACCGAACAATCCCAATTGTCATACATACGTTCATGCCTGCGGAGAAGGTGATTATATTTGTATCGTTCAGGCATCGTTTTCCAGATACGATGAACGACCTCAAGCGCCTCCGGCCAACGCATGTGGCCATTCCGACCTATCACGTCGGAAACCACGAACAGTCCTTCATCACCAAGCGCCCGTTGCGTTTTCCGGAATAGCAATTCAAGCTCTTGAAAATGGTGCAAGGACTGATTGGCCATCACGACCGCATACTCACGATCAATACTCCAGCCTTTGATATCAGAATCCACGAACCGCAGGTGCTGCGCCACTCCCCTGGCTGCAGCGAGATCTCTACCTCGCGCGAGCATATGCGGATTGAGATCGATACAGTCCAAAACAAAGTTGGTCATGTGATTTGCCAGCAAGTGCTCTGCAATTGCCACTTCGGTCTCACAGTTTCCCGCGCCGAGACTCGCGACGTAGCACGTACGGGTTGGATCTGCTCGGCAGGCGACTCTTGCATATCCGACAAAAAATTCCGTGAGATCCTGAATGCCCATGACCTCACACTTTGGCTGGAGAAAGTTGTGCGCCCAGTAGTGGAAAATAGCCGGAAGATCGTGCACATTCGTCACCGTCTTAAAATTGGCTATCTCCCGCCCCAACCGAGACACGTATTGCCGTTCGGCCGATTTATCGTCACTCCCCGATTGCAATCGATGCAGAATCGAGGCAAGAATGCCGACGCTGTTACTCGCGCTCAAAAGTTTCTTGTGCAAACGGCTGAGTAGCGCCAGTCCGCCTTCGACTCGCCAAATACGCAACCCCTTGTCTATGCAGTTAAGTCCGGCCATACAGGGGCTTCTCCAGACTCCCGATCCAAAGAGCCGCGAAACCACCCATTCCTACAAGACCTGATGCAGCCCTGCCCTGAAGACAAACTGAGGAAATATCTGTTCGGAATTCAGACCATCTCGCCGAATGAGGATTTGTTCGACCGCCTCCGTCGCGCCAAGACAGCTGGAGACGGTCGCATCATCGAAAACAAGGTAGCCTCCGGGAACCATGTACTCCTTCACAACTTCATAAGAATATGCGACCGAGGAGTAAATATCACAATCAACGTGCGCCAATACTATCCGGCGAGCCCGACGAAGAACGCTCGGAGCCGTGTCCTCGAAAAGTCCTTGCACAAACTCGAGATTCTTCAAGCCGTTGCTACGAACAAATGTCTGCAATTCATCCAGGTCGACATCTTGAAAATCCCCCTGCTGGTGAGCATCGATTGCCGAATCAACTACGGGCATTCCGGTAAAAGTATCGAGAGAATACACCTTCATCCCAGGATATAATTTCGCAACCACGTAGGCCATGAATATGGCATTCCCTCCCTTATAGGAACCGAATTCTACAATATGACCGGAAGGAATACGGCCGAGGAAAAAGCGCAGGATCAGGAAAAGGTTGATTCGATTATCTTCCGAAACCACCGTCCGGCCAGTTGATAATGCAAGCGCCTCCGTATACAGAGAGTCTTGCCGCACCTGATCGCGAAGATCTCCAAACTGGATACCCCAGCCCCTCGCGTAGCCGTCGTGCACTCGTCGCCCATGCCTCAGCTCCTGAGGGATATCACGAAAAACTGGAAGATAGTCCTTCATAACAACTGGAAGATAGTCCTTCATATTGTCGTCGGCAGCAACTATAACTTCCTGCACACAAAGAGATCCTTGGTCAGAATGCCCAAGTGAGGATCCGGTCTATCAATGAATTGCACTGTGAACCCAATGCGTTCCAGGTCACGCAACAAGTCTTGTCCATAGATCCGATAGACCAATATTCCATCGCCGCTCAAGGGGTCGCCATGGTACTGTTTCTCCATCAGACAGACATCCTCATCGCCCGATCCATCGACCCGAATCTGCGTGGAGGCCCATCCCGGCACATAGGGCACGGTGAACACATAATATCCTCCTGTCTTCAGACAGCGATGAATTTCCCGATGGGCCGCATGGTCCCTCCGGACGTGTTCCATCACGTCCGATGTGAGCACCACATCATACGAGTCATCGGGACACGTCATCGCCTGCAGATCCATGTTGAGGATCTTCGGCTTGATGAGTTTCCCGAACGGCCGATCAGGTGCGTACATCGAGGACGTGTAAAATTTTGCCTTGCTCAGGAATGAGAACATGGGCCCGAAACAATCGGTATCAAGAATACGCGGCCCGGACTTCATCGAGGAGAGCTCCGCAATGCTGCGCACCGTGCCGTTGCCGACCAGGCTTAATAAGCCCCAGGCAAGAGAGCGGTTCCTGCAACTTGCCCCGCACACGTCGCAGAGTAGACTCTCGCGGAGATTATCAGAAGCGAGTGTTTTGAAATGCGTGTTCTGTCCGCAAACATTGCATGTGCCGTAATACGTTGCGGGGATGTGTCGCGGGCGAGTAGGACGACCCAACTTGTGGCACACACGGTCAAACCGGGCTGACGCCGTTTCGAAAGAGTACTGGCTTCGGACTGTTGAATACCCGTTGTGGGAAAGCTTGGTCCACAGCGGCTCGTTCAAATACAATCGGACGATCGCATCGGCAAGCTCCTGTGAAGTGTCACCGATCAATACATCTCGCTCGTTCTGTAACCCCATGCCCTCAAAGGCGACGGTCGTGCCGACACAGGGCACCCCATAGGCCATACAGCTTACAATCTTCCCTTTGATACCAGCCCCATATCGCAGCGGGTTGACGGAAAGGCGACAACCCGACATGTACTCGTAAAGATCGGACACATGCCCGGTCACAATCACATCCTCACTGGTCAAATCGATGACCGATTGCGGCGGGCGACTCCCCACGATAAAGAAGCGGACTCCCGGAAGCTTCCCTCGAAGTAGAGGAAAAATATCCTTTACGAAATACTGAACCGCATCCACATTGGGCACATGCTGATACCCTCCGAGAAAGAACAGGTCTCTCGTCTCAGCAAATCCTTTGGCTCGTGGATATGTCTCATGGACCGCAGAAATGACGACCACCTCCGCCGTCGGCACTTCCGCTAACAGGATCGATCGCTCCAACTCACTTACGACAATTGTGCAGTCGGTCTTTGCCACCAAACTCAATTCCTGCGCCTTCCGACGCTTCGCACGATCGAACAACGAGGCATTGTCCTCGATTTCAGCCTGTCGTCTCTCTCGCACGTAGTGAAGATCGGCCGTATCATAAAGAATCTTTGCAGACGGACACCACTTGCGGTAGCTCTCCAAGTATTTCTCTGTTACATCCGGCCTACACGAAAGAATGAAATCGTAGCATGTACCGTATCGCTTTAAATGATCATCCAATGAACCCACATAGGGCCAGTACAAGCATTGAATCCCACGCCGCTGCAAATCATTCGTGTAGCCCTCAAGGAACGTCAAATTGTCCGGGGCGAACGTGACGTGGTACGAGAGTGACTGAAACACCTTCATGAAATTGTAGATCTTGAGGGACCCCGCATCCTGGTCAGGCATTGGGGTGCAGGCATCCACGACCAGGACTCGCTTTGAAATATTTCTCTCCCGTTCCCAGTACAGATGCTCGCCAGGGGCCGCGTGCCGCACCAGGACATGGGCCCATTTCTGAAAGAGTTTTTCTCTGTTCACGAGTTGATAGCTTTTCACCCCGCTTGATGTATCAGTTCCGGAGCTAGCGCCCTCAAAATGAATGATTTCCGATTCCGGTTGGTATACGACCTTCTTCCCCGCCCGGCGAACCTTAAAGGCAAGGTCCGAATCTTCCCCGTATGCGGGAGCAAACAACTCGTCGAATCCTCCCACCTCCTGAAACAGTTCCCGAGGAAGCATGATACAGGCGCCCGAACAATAATCGACCTCCCGAAGATAGCTATACTCCGGCTTGTCGGGATCATCATACCGACCGTAGTTCCATCCGGAGCCATCATTCCAAATGATCCCTCCCGCCTCTTGCAGCTTCCCATTTGGATAAATAAGCTTCGCCCCAACCAATCCCACGTTTGGCACCGCATCGAACGTCGAGGCTAGGGCATCCAGCCAGTTCGGCTCCACAATGGTGTCATTATTTAAGAAGAGAACGTATAGCCCTCGAGCCACCTCTGCACCCGCATTGCATGCTCGGATGAATCCTTGGTTCTTATCATGGCGCACGATCCGCACTCCCTGAACCATTTGGAGCATGGCTTGGGTGGCATCGGTCGAGCAGTCATCAACTACTATGACTTCGTAGGATCGCTGCGACTGAGATCGAAGAAGCGATTGAAGGCACGTGTAGGTGTACAGATGATTATTATAGACAGGAATGATGATCGACACGGTCGGGGCTGTGCTCTCCCGGAACGTCAAAGGCCCCCAAGAAGTCGCGATGGCATAGACCGGCCGATGTTTTCGACGGTGTGGGCGCCACACACGAGCGATTCGACTATACGCGCGCCGCAATAGAGCCTGCGGCCCTTCTTCTTTCAGGATATTGAGAATCTTTCCGGCATCTCTCGGCGCAATCACGGACTGAAGTGTACGCGCGCGAACTCTGAAGCGAATGGCGCTGAACAGCTCTTGTGCGTTGTATCCGCCTCTCCATCGCTTTCTCACAGCATGCAACATTCGATGGCGTTGTGTGCCTGCGGGAAACAGGAACTCCCGCAGACGGCGCAACACATGACCTCGCCTACCCATCAGGGACGCCGACGTCATATGGTTGCCCTTTCATGCCCCATTGCCCACCCAATCTTGCAACACGCCTATGACGCCACCCAGCGCTTGATTGCCTGAAACACACCACCGCCCGTTCTCTCGACGGACTGCGTCGACTCATCTTTTCGAGCATTTGTCGGGTGGATAACCCGCTCATGCCGATACTCGGGATAGCATTCTCCCTGTGAGGTACCGGCTCGAAATGAGGTCAGCTGATGAGGCACACCTTTTATCGCCACGATCGTTCGCCGATCCGTCATAATGTCGTAGTACGGCATTTCACAGATATAGACCGACGTAAAACCTATTTTTCTCAGCAGCGTGAGGAGAGAAGGAGCCGTAAGAAAGAAGCTGTCTCTATTGTTCAACGACGCCCATTTTCGTGACTCGATATCGTCCACAGAATCACTTTCTCGGTGCTCAGGATAGGTGGCCCCGTGGCACATCACGCCCTCAATCTCACAACTTTCGCCACCGTACAGACTCACATGGGTATCAATAATGGCCACACGCGATGTCATTTCAGCGATAGACCGCAAAAACCGGCCGATACTGCTTTTATCAAGGTGGTAGAGAATCCCCAGGCACAACACACAATCAAACAGTCCGTATTTCTGAATGGAAATATCCCGCACATCGGCATGAACGGTTCGTATTCGGAATAGTCCCAGCTCTTCTTTGACGTACTCAAGTTTTCTAATGTTGTCTTGACGTCCCTCTATGGCCACAACCTCTGCTCCGCACAGGGCAAACTCAACAGCGAATCCACCCTCAAGGCATGCAAGATCGAGCACTCGGGATCCTCGCAATGAAGCACCGACAATATCCTTTGCCACCTGGACAATTCTCGAGAGATACAAGAAATGGTTGGCATTGAAGCACTCCATCGTAGAGATGCCCCCAGGCAGACTGACTGGATGAGCTGTCCAGTCCCCACTCTCTGCTCGTACTTTGTTCAGCCGCTGCATCGCGTCCATAGAATCTCCCACTAGGCCACAGATCCACCGTTCAATGCCGAATAGTATTCCCGCTCATGGCAATGCCGGCCGGTAATAGCCACAATGCTCAAGGCCATCCTTATCTCACACAGTGCCCACCTGCCCGATCACCCGGTAGAGCATGGGCATCCCTGCCGGTTTCGTTCCCCAAAACCTCCTAGCCGATCAACCGCCGAACGGCGCCGATCACGCGCTCGTAGATCCGTTTTCGACGAGTGCCTTCCGGAGCCAGTCTCGACCTCCAACGATAAAAGAGACTGAGCATTTCCCAGCCAGAACTGGCATAAATCCCTCGAAGCACTTCCCGTAACTGTACATTCTCCTCGGATAAACCTCGAACCTGACTTCGTAAGTATGCCAACTCCAGTCCCAAATTTAGCTGAACATTGGCCTGTTCACTGGAATGCTGGCGGTACTCCAACAATAATTCCGGACATCGAAAGGCCTCCCACCCAGCATTTACCATACGCAGGAAGAGGTGATGATCCTCTGGCTTATCAGTCTTCAAATACCCCCCTGCCTGGAGGAATGCCTCGCGTCGATACATAGAAGAACCATGAATAAAATTCGAAGAGGCTAGCTGGGCCTTGGCCTCTTGATCAAAATTCGGGCACCGCCATGCGAACAACTCCGGAGCAGCGGCCAACGGCACGGCCCCGACCTCACGCCCCAACAACTCCGCTCTTGGACCAAACAACAACATGTCCGTATAGACCACACCGACATGCGGATACTGATCAAGTAACTGCTGACACTTTTCTACGTAATCGCTTCGAAATCGATTGTCTGCTCCCAAGAAACAAATGTAGTCACCGGTCGTCAGCGATACCGCCTTGTTAAAGTTGTCCACGACTCCGAGGTTCGTCTCATTTCGCACGATCCGTACCCGATCCTTATACCGACTTACCACCTCCATGGAAGTATCCTGGGAACAATCGTCAATAAAGAGGATCTCCTTCGGTTGGACAGTTTGCGACAGAACCGACTCGATCGCGTCCGCCGCAAATCTCCCATAATTGTAATTCGCGATGATAAGAGACACTGTGGACTTTGCAAATGACGTTTCCGCCGTAACCGTCACTCGTGGCAATTGATATCGATCGGCCGAGTTGCCCTCATCACACGCCAACGCACCGCTAAACATCTTCCTCACTTCATCGTTCACATGAGGCGAACTGTTGCCATACGGATATGCAAACCATTTGAATCCCTTAGGGTCCAATTCCCGAATGCTGTCTGGAACGCTGAGTTCTTCCCTTAACTTTTCAGGTGATAGGGCGATCAGGTCGCGGTGGGAACGGCTATGCCACTGAAGACGGCCTCCGCCTTTCACCAATGCACACAGCTGTTCCTGTGATGCGAATCGCGTCGGAGGCTCTACCGTTTGGTCAAACGCATTATCTTTTCCGACGCATTCACCCACAACGAACGCTTCGAACGGATATGAAAATTTCTTCAGGATCGGCAATGCGTACCGGTAGATCCCTTCATAGACCCCATCAAAGGTGATGACCACATGCCGGGGGTTGCTGGCATCGTACTTATCGAGCGGGACAACCTGAAACCGCGTCAGTTGTTCCATTTGTTTCCAGAACGTATCTGCCCCGATCCACCACACAGTAGGCGTCATCAGATCCACTTTGTGATACGTGAGGATCACTTCTGGTAGACCTCCAATACGTGCGTGTACTCCCTATATCGATAGTACTCTCGATTAAGAGTCGTGTACGGAAATCGTAGCCGATACCACTCGAAGATGTGCGCGGTGATCAAATGTCCTCCGTGCAGCAGCAAGTCATCCACGATCACTGTCGCAAGCCGGGTCCCCTCGCCGATATATTGGGGGTACAGCATTCCGGCTATGATGATAAGATCAAACGTGTTGTGCCATCCTGCATGGGGCAGGTCAAACAGCGACATCTGTCGAAACGTCGTTCGGGAATCAGCCTGACTCCTGGCACACTCGATCGCCTTGAATGACAGATCGACCCCGATCACCGCGTCCCCGGGCAACTGGCTCGTCACGAATCCATCGCCACACCCAATTTCAAGCACGCGGCTATATTGTTTCTTGGGAATAACAGACAATAGCCTTGCCCGTCTCATGGCATCGTCGCTGCTGCTCCGATAGCGCCACGGGTCTCGTTCGGCATAGAATTCCTCGAGATCTTCCTTTGATTGAATCGCCATAGTCTTCAGGCCAGCGACAATTGATGACTGATCGCTAATTCGATAGGAGGTGAATACAACGCATAGATCGCCCGGCTCGTTGGCAGCACTTCAAATGAGACCACATCTTCCATCCAATCATAGAACTCTGTTGCTTGCGAGCTATTGGCGAGCAGCACGGAGACGGAATAGAGGCCCGGCTTGAGGCGAGCCGCGAAGCCGAACTGAAACACGTAAGATTGCCCACCCGATACATCGTACAGCGGCTGACCTTCGTTTTCGCTATTGGTGCCGATCACTTCCAACCTACGCCTATCCTTCACATAGAAGGCAACGATGAGCCCACGACAAACGGCTACGACATCTAGTCGCACGACAAGATTTATGACTTGTCCAAAGTGTGCGCGGCTGATTGCTTCGCCGCAGGCGCTTTGTAATTCCACGCTGGCAATACGCACCTGGCCGCTTCCTGAACGCTCAAATTCCTTCGCACTCAGAAACATTCCTGATTGTTGACTCGTGCGAGTTGTTGGTGAAGGATGATCCGTGTAGGTGTCCTGCTTAGGCCGAACATCGGCTCCGTTCACAGACTCCTGCATTCTCGTCGCCTGAAGCACATAGCGATCGACGACGGTGCCTGCCATGCCGTTGTCTACGATCACACCGTGTTCGATATGAATCGCCGTTCGGCATAGAGCTTTGATCGCATTAAGGTCGTGACTGACAATAAGGAGCGTTTTCCCTTGCTTCTGAAAATCCGCCAGAAACTTCATGCACTGCTGTTGAAACTGGATATCCCCTACGGCTAAAGCCTCGTCAATGATGAGAATGTCCGCATTCACATGAGTCACCACCGAAAAGGCCAGTCGAACGTACATACCGCTCGAATAGGTCTTGACCGGTTGGTCGATATGCCTGCCGACATCGGCGAATGCAGCAATGGCATCAAACCGTTTATCGATTTCTTCTGTCGACAATCCAAGCAACGCTCCATTCAAATACACATTCTCACGCCCGGTAAATTCCGGATGAAATCCAGCTCCCAGCTCCAACAGTGCCGCGACGCGACCGTCGATCTCCAGCGTTCCCGACGTTGGAGTCAACGTGCCGCAGATGAGCTGCAGCAACGTAGATTTCCCGGAACCATTCGGCCCGATCACCCCAAGCGTTTCGCCCTTACGAACCTCGAAAGAAATATCCGCCAATGCGACAAAACGCTGACAGTAATCAGCAGGACGCCGGCCCAAACACTTCTGCAGGATTGGAAGAGTCCACTGTTTGACCCTATCAATTTGCGAATTATAGAGCCGATACTCTTTCCTGAGACTATGCACCCGGATAGCAATATCAGAGGACATCCGCAAATCCATCACGTGTCTTTTGGAAGCAGAGTAGTCCGAGCCACGCAAAGAGATAGCTGAACGCGCAATACAGACCGAGACTCCCCCACGCAGGGGCCCTCCCCCAGATGAGAAGATCCTGAGCTTGCCCGATGAGAAATGTCAGGGGATTGGCATACACCAACACCCGATAGGTCTCGGGGAGCGCAGTGATGGGATAAAATATGGGAGAAAGAAAGAGGAGAATAGATGCGATTGGACCGCTTGCCTGACTGATGTCGCGAAGAAATACACCAGCAGAGGCGAGAAACCACATGAGCCCGACGCTGATGAGCGCTAACGGCAGGACCAACAGCGGGAGGAACAGCACGGTCCACTGCAGAGACTGGTGCAGAAGTCCATAACATATCACGACGCCTGCGACACTAATTCCTGCGTGAACGAGCACAACACCCGACGAAGTCCAAGCGAGGATCTCGAGGGGAAATACGATCTTTTTCACATAGCTGGGATTATTAACGATCACATGCGGCGCGCGATGTATGGTTTCGGAAAAGACCCCGTGCACCACCAGACCGGAAAACGCGAGAAGAGCAAAGTCGAGTGCATTCTCGTTCTCTCCCCCCCATCGCATCCCGAATGCACCCCTAAACACGGCTGTATAGACAGCCAACATGACCATTGGATGTACAAATGCCCATACGACGCCGATGACAGATCCCCGGTATCGACTGCTGATCTCTCGTTTGCTCAACTGCCGGACTAAGTCCCAGTGATTGGTAATGGTTGTGAACACCCGAACAGGAGACGCATCACGGTTACTTGGCAGCATACAAACGTTTGTAAAGTGAACCCGCAAGAAAAGAACAACGCTTTTGCGTTGAAAGCTGACTAAGATCTTCTGAGCAGGCAATCACGAAACATGTCGCAAAACTTTTCAGAAATTACGTCTTCAAAAATCGCGCCGTTGAAACACCGCGCAAGCTCCGACAAGAAGAACTCCGGCATAGGCCATCCCATAGAACGAGGCGAGCATCAAGTATTGAGACGTCACCTGAATACCCACCGCAGCTTGCCCCTTGATATTGAGTATTTCCAGATTAGGGAAGAGATAATAAAACACGTCCACCACTGCCTTGACAGCCGAGCTATCAGTATGCGCGGTCATACTCTTCACGTCAGCCGTCAGGTGCCCGATCACATAGATTCCCAGCGTTAAGATAGCGCTCAATGTCGATGAACTGAAGGTCGAAAAGAAGAGCGCGATCGCCATGATCACCAGGATCTCAACAAAGATCAACTGTACGGCTTGCAGTAGAGAGAGGGTGATCGGTACGTGATAAAGCAACAGGGTGATCAGAAATACAGCAAGCATGATCGACACATTCACGATCAGCGTCAACGCCAACCCACAATATTTTCCCAAGATGAAATACGTACGGCTGATGGGTCTGGCCATAATCGTGTAGATCGTCCGCCGTTCAATTTCCTTGTTCACCAAACTGATACCGACGAAAATCGCGATAATGACTCCTATGAGATTGATCGCAGCCAACCCCATATCGGCGATGATCTTATGATGTTCGGTGATGGTCAGATCCGCGAGCAACACCGAAAGTCCGATGAGCAGACCAGCGAACAACACCAAGTTGTACAAGATCTTGTCCCTAAGGCTCTCCCGAAACGCATTCAATGCAATCACGCCGATCGCGCCCATATCACGATGCCCTCCCGTTCACTCTGCTGGGTTGTAGAGGCGAAATGTCGGGTACAGATTCCTGAAAGAACAGGTCCTCCAGAGACGCCTTATGCGGAGTCACCGAGATGAGCCGCCCTCCCTGTCGTCGGATTTCACCCACCATGGCATCGACGACATCGGAACTCGGCAACACGATCAGGCATTGCTGACCCTGCTGCAACACACGTGTGGCCATCGAACGGATCAATGCATTACCCTCCGCATTGACCTGCTGACATACGATCTCGACCGACTGGGTATGATCCTGCCGCACAAGGTCTTCGACCCGCCCGCTGGCGAGTAGACGACCTTTCATCACGATGCCGACACGGTCGCAGATCATTTCTACGTCATGCAAAATGTGCGTGCTAAAGAAGATCGTTTTCCCTCGATCGCGCAAGCTCAGAATCAGATCCCGTACCTGCTTTCTTCCGACCGGGTCCAATCCTGTCATCGGTTCATCGAGGATGACGAGCTCAGGATCGTGAATCAGAGCCTGGGCAAGCCCGATGCGTTGCAACATCCCTTTTGAAAACTTGCGTAATTGACGAGTCCTTGCGTCGGCGAGACCGACGAGACTCAGCAGATCGGTCACCCGCTGCGCGATGACGGCACGGCTCAACCCGGCAAGTTGCCCGTAGAAACCGAGAAACTCCTCGGCCGTGAGATAGTCATAGAAATAGGGCGACTCCGGCAAGAAACCGATCCGGCGGCGAGTCTCCACGTCGCCGACAGGCTGCCCCAACAAGCACGCAGTGCCGCCGGTTGCCCGAACGAGCCCCATGAGAATCTTCAAGGTCGTGGTCTTTCCGGCTCCGTTCGGGCCAAGAAACCCGAAGATTTCACCTCGCCTAACGGTCAAGGAAAGCCCATCCAGCGCCACAAACGGCGGCCGTCCCGGCCAGCCGGAGGCGTATGATTTGTTCAAGTCTTCAATCACAATGTCATTCACAACACTCCTCCATACTTACGGCAAGACAGGCAACGGATTGGACAATGTGTGTGGCGGGGAATCTCCGGCTTTCCCTTGGCATGCCACCTTTTCATGTATACGAAGCCGCTCATGTTTCGAGGACGAACTGACGACACCGGTCAGAGAGTCAATCTGGTACTCACCGCCCAAGGGGTCTACCGGGAGCTGTTGAATCACTCCGTGCAACCTCAGATCTTCAAGCTTTCCAGGCGCGTGGCCGTACTTCGTCCGATACCGACGGGCGGCTTCCTCTAAGAACAGCAAATCTCTCTCTTGTAGGACTTCCTTCATTCGCTGCACGAGAGCCTCATGAACTCGCTCGTCGGTCACTGCGCGAGAGAGCCGTTCCAAGAATTCAACCGCCGCCGTGGGATCACCGCTCTCGACCGTCATGCGCGCCGCCAATTTCGGGAGGTATGCCGGAGCTCCAGGCACTTGTGACGCCAGCCGAAGGTATTGTCCCCCCAGAACCGAATCGCAGCGCTCATAGTAAGAAATGTATCCGGCAAAGAATGGCAGTTGCCAACTCGCAGGGTTGTGACGAAGACCCTTGTTCAAAATGGCAACCCCTTCCTCATGACGACCCACCAATACCCCAAGAAATATGCCCGTCGCTTGATACGGGGGGACGAATGTGGGATCCAGATCGGTCAACACGTCGACCGCATGATAGGTCCAACGATAACCCTGCTGAGTATCGCGTTTCGCTCCGATATGTTGCACCGCCTGTAACCAGATCAGATCCGCAACCACTTGCCGGTAACCAAGAACCGCCATCCTCAAATATTCTCCCTTGGGGAGATAGGCTAACTGCTCGGCCCGCGCGACCGCATTTCGTTCGTGATCCAGAATGTGGAGAAGCACTGATGCGCCGGCCAACAGGAACAGCCCACAGAAGGCTTGTATCACTCCGCGCTTTACTGCCGAAATGGACTCAGCAAGGCTCATCCAGTCACTTCCTTTTCGTGAAGCGCAGTACGGAGAGTCGTCACGTCGACGTTCAGGAACGCATGATCGAGGCTATCCTTCTGCCACCCGTTGTAACGCGTTTGGCGTTCCTCAATCTCATACAGTTGAAACCTCGCTTCGTCCAGCTGGCCTTCATCAACCCACAATCGTGCGAGGAGGGCACGGGCTGGAAGAAAATTCGGCTCTAAGGCTTCCGCCTCTTTCGCGCGATGCTCAGCTTCGCCCCGTCGTCCGAGCAACCAATAGAGCCTTGCTTGCTCATATCGATACATCGCGGAAAATGGCGCCAGTTGGATGGCTTGTTCGTAGGTCTGTGCCGCAGCACGCAACCAAAGTTTTCGTTCTTCATTCGAGAGCGCAGAAGAGTATCGAGCCTGCGCCGCTGAGACATACAGTTGCCCCAACAGCCCTAGCAACCGACTGTCCAGCGGATTCAGCTCAATGGCTTCCATAAACTCTGATTGAGCCTTTTCAAATGCCTGCTTCTCACCGGTAGCCTCGAAAGCCCTGGCATGGAGAGAGCCGAGCCCATGGTGGTACAGCGCTTTCCCAGGGTCCAATGTGATCGCATTCTCCAATTCTTTGATCGCCACGACCGTTTCTCCGGCAACAGCACGCCGCGAAGCAGACTCGAACATCGTCCAAGCAACTCCTAATCGAATCACTTCTATGCCGACGAGCAACAGCACGCCCGCCGCACCGAATCCCCACATCATCCGTGAACGAATCGGTATGACATAGACAGACCGCGGTTCGTTTCCGATTAGCAGCCCGGCCGACACAATCAATCCGCCGCAGAGAATGAACAATATCGCAATGGCTGACTCGCGCAGGCTCGAGTCGAGTGCGGCATGAACTAAGAGAGCAACTCCTCCACCACCTATCCCGACTATGAGGCTCCTCTGCCAACGCAACAGCCGCCTCCGAAGCACATCCATCAACTCTCTCCATACGACGACCACTCCAAGGGCAAACACGAGCATCGCTCCAACCCCCATCTCGACACCCATTTGAAGGTAGTCATTGTGTGGCGTCTGAGCAATTTTGCCGTAGCGTGAAATCTCCCCTTCCACCGGAAAGGCGTATTGGGGATACGTGTACTGATACAGTCCCAATCCGATGCCGAAAGGGTGATCGATCATCTGTCTGACTGCGCCCTGCCACATCTGCCAACGTGCATAGGTGAGAGGATTCTGCTGATGCTCAAGAAGTCCACGCTCACGGATCGGTGTAGGGACAAAAATAGCGATGAGAACAAGGAGCACGGCACAGGTACCAGCCAGTTTCCAGCCATACCGTGCCGTCAGAATGAACAATGTCGCCACAAAGATTACGACCATACCCCCACGAGACTGCGTAAGCAGGACTGCAAACAGAATCACGCCTAGCGCTGCGCCGATGCCGAGCCACCACAGCACTGAAGGCATCGACTGTGTCGAGAAGGCCTGCACTCGTCGATATCCATACAGGGCGGTACTCAACAGAATTGCCCACGTGACCGCAAGATATCCGGCAAGAAAATTTGGATTGAAAAAAGTGCCGCTCGGCCTTGCGGTATTCCATACCAGTCCTTGCAGGATGGCCCAACCGGCCTCGCCTAGACCCATTAGCACGACCAGAATTGTGAACGCGCGAATATGCTCCCACCGGTCGACTAATGAGACAACCAAATAGAAAAGTGCCGCGTATCCCACTATCGTTAGAAACCATTGCAGACTTGCATGTGGATAGGGTGAGAAGAGTGTCGCTGCGACGGCGAGTCCCACAAACGACAGCGCGATATACCCTATCCGCAGCGCAGGGACATTGAGACTTCCTGCTCGAATCCCATTTGCCAGGACAATGCCCAGCAACGACAAAATGAACAGCCTGATGACCATCTGTGCCGGATGAGTCGTACCTCCCTCCTGAAGCGGCGAGAAGATCAGGAGCGCGCCGATTACGGAGAGAGGAATCGAGGACAGGATGTTCATAGATCTCGTCTGTCGAATCGACGCATGGGATACCTCATGCTCTATCAAAGATCGCCGAATTGGCAAAGTGAAATTGAATACCGCGACATGAAGGAGGAATGGCCGCGTCAAACCGACATGGTACCGGTCAGTGGATACATCTAGGAATGCCACGCAGAAATAAAACGGGGGAGGAACTTGGTTCCTCCCCCTACACCGAAGAGACGCTGCTAGTGACCGTTAACCCATGGTTACGTCATCAGGAAGCGCCCCTGACAGTCCACCCTTGACATCATTGACTGACCAGCCATCGATGAGCGTATCATTGTCGAGGTTGGCCACGGCCGAAGCCGTAAATCCAACCGTGACGGTGCTGGAAGCGGAAGGTATTTGCCCGTTAGCCCCTTCAGCCGGCGGCGTCGCCGTACAAGTAGCAGGAGTGCCGCATGGAATCCGATCTGTACCATCACTATTGGACGTACCCGCAGTTCCACCAGCATTAGGGCTGCGATAGGTGTACCGATTCGTCGTCCCAGCAAGGGCGTACCCAATTTCAGAGAAGCTCCCGTAGCGAGATGCCTCGCTAAGATAAGCCGTCTCTGCCACAAAGATCGCGCCCAGGTTGGTCTTGGCTTCTGATTGCCGCGACTTGGCCTGGTACCGCAAGAAGTTCGGAATCGCGATCGCCGCCAAGATACCGATGATCGCAACCACGATCATCAACTCGATCAGCGTAAAACCTTTTTGCTCTTTCAAACACTTCATGACGTCTCCTCCCTTGTTAATAAACTCTTTGAACCTACTCTCTCGGGGACTCCCCCCGGTCACCCTGGGGTTTCGTTTCAGCAGGTTCTATGCCAATGCGGTTCCATGCGCGCAGAACAACCAACTCATTTAAAAATCCAGCACTTACTGTGCCCATGTGGACTGTGGCGCGAAGTTGAAACATGAATGCCGTTTCCGTTTTCTGTTCACGAGCGCCAAAGATTGGTATCGGCACGTCTTCTACACCGGACAAACCCTTAGTACTCGCCCTGGCGGCCAAAGAGATCTTCAACCATCCTATGCGACTACTTATTTCTGCAGAATGGACTGGGCGGCGGCGAATAGAAAAGAAGGCGGGCGCGAGAGAAGCTTGACCTACTGCAGGTCGTTCAGATCGGCCACTTCCAATCCTTGCTTGAGATCATTGATGTGCCACATATCAATTGTGGAATCCCCGTCTAGGTTTCCCGTGGCGGTGGCGGTAAAGCTGCTGATAGGCGAGACTGTGAGTCCCGCCGGCACAATCGTGTTGGGGCCGGGGTCTGCTCCAAATTGGGGAACGATCAGATCGACCCCGGCTGTCGTCCCGGCACCAACGCGAAAGGCATACCGGTTCCTGCTGCCCGCCAAAACGTACCCGACTTCACTGAACGTCCCATAGCGGGTCTGTTCTCCGAAATATGCCGTTTCGGCTACAAAAATTGCCCCCAAATTGGTCCTAGCTTCACTCTGGCGTGTCTGGCCTTGATAGCGAAGATAGTTCGGAACGGCCAGTGCAGCAACAATCCCGAGAATGGCCACTACGATCATGAGTTCTATCAGTGTGAAGCCCCGATTATTGTCACCAGCCATGATATCCCCACAAAATCGGACGTTAATTGCAAAGTACGTAGGGATGCCCATTATCACCCAAGCAGAATGTGTGCCTGCAAGCAGCGATGATGGCGTGGATCTTTAACATGCTGAAATATCACTATTTAGGCGTACGATGTCCGGCGCCGGCAGTAGGAGAGCCGGCATTTTTGAATGCCGGCTATCCGTTTCTGGCCATGGGCAATGTCATTTTTCGGCAAATGATCGGCAGCAATTACCCATCATGGCCGAGCATGCCGCGATAAAGACGTGCCTTGTCCACGTGGATGATCCACGCGCCACGGCTATAAATGTGCCATCGCGGGACGGATTGGTAGACCACAGTTGAGAGGAGTGCGTAATTGCGCGGGACTATGCAACAAAAGGAGGAAATCTACGGAGTACCGGCAGGCGGGGCCTTGGGATCCGAAACCCGGCGCATGGCTTGGCGGATACGTTCTTCCGTCGCGGGATCGCCCAGCCCGGCTTCTTTGAAACGTTCCATGAGCTTGGAATTGGAAGGATCGAGCTCGAGGGAGTGCAATAGGGCCTCGCGCGCTTCCGACATTTGCTGTTGCTTGAGATAAATCTCGCCCAAATGCTCATAGATGACGGGGTCATCGCCAACCAGAGCCGCCGCCCGCTTGATTTCAGTGAGCGCCTCGGTCAGCAAGCCCTTCTTGAAAAACGCCCATCCCAGACTGTCCACATAGTAGCCGTTGGTCGGGCGCAGGGCGACGGCCTGCTTCGTCAAACTGATGGCTTCCTCTATCTTCACGCCCCGTTCAGCATAGCTGTATCCCAGGTAGTTCAAGGCATCTGCATGATGGGGATCTATCTTCAGGGCCATCTCCATCGAGCGGACGACTTCCTCAAACCGGTTCAGTTTGTCGTATGCGGTCCCCGCATTGAAGTGCAAATCCGCGTTGTCCGGATTATGGCGCAGCCCTTCGGTAAAGGCCTGCAGGGCGAGGTCATATTGTTCCGTCTGAAAAAAGGCCAAGCCCAAGACGATATGGGACTCCGGCTGCTTCGGATTCAGCTTGGTTGCCAGCTGTAAATGATCGATCGCCTGGGGAAACTGCTTCAATCGATACTGCAGAACTCCCAGATGCAAATGTCCTTCGAAGTACGACGGCTCAAGTTTCACGTTCATCGAATAGGCTTCCACCGCCTTGGGGTAGTTTTTCGATTCTTCGTAGAGATAGCCGAGATAGTCCCGAACCTTCAATTCAGCGGGTCGGGCGGCAAGAATATTGTTCAGCCGCTCGATGGCCTTCGGATAATTTTTTTGCTCCCCGTAAATCAGGCCGATGCGGAGTTGCGCGTCCAGATCGCCTGGATCCTCCGCCAACATGCTTTCCAATTCCTGGAGGGCTTCCTGATAGTTCTTGGCGCCGATCTGCAATCGTACGAGATGATGCCGGATCTCACGATTCTTGGGATTGATGCTGTGAAGATACCGGCGATAGACCGTGATCGCCTTGTCGCGCTGCTGGTTGGCTTCATACACCGAGCCCAGCGCGACATAGGCCGGCTCGAACGCGGGATTCAGCGTCAAGGCCCGCTCGAAATTGCTCACAGCCTTATCCAGGTCTTTGCCTTCGACTCCAATCCGGCCTAAATAATAATGCCCCACTGCGGACTCCGGGGCTGCCTTGATGCCGAGTCGGATGGTGTCTTCCGCCTCGGCAAACCGCTTTTGATTCGCGAGCAGCAAGCCCTTGGCAAAATAGTGGTCGCTCTTTTGAGGCTCTTTCGCAATCGCGCGGTCGAATAACGTCAGCGCCTTATCGGTCTTTCCGGCCGCCGCATACATGCCGCCGATCTGACCGAGCAACTGCGCATCTTGTCCCGGCGAGTCTGCGACCTGGTCTGCAAACCGAATCGCCGACACCATGTCGCCCGTGGCGAAGTAGAGCACCGCAAGCCTGGCCTTCAAGAAATCCGACGACGGGTCGTGCTGCAATGCAGTCTGATACTCCTTAATGGCCCGTTCGGTGTCCTGATCCATTTCCGCCTGGTAGCCCAGCATGAAATGATAGGACGCACGAGAATCGCCCTGCGGGAGAGCCGGCTTGGCGGGAGCGGAGGCCACGGCGCTCGCCACCGCAGGCGGCGGCGTGGACCGAACCGGAGCAGTGCAGCCTTGCACGAGCACCGCGCAGGTCATCATGCCGAATAGAGTCGAAAGGACACGCACCTTATCATGCCCCCGTGAGGCCTACTGGTCCTGCAGAACGACGGTTTGCACAGTGCTTAGCTCAAAGGCGTGCGATTGGGACGGTGAACCGGCTTCCTCTAGATTATACAGAGGGGGGAAATGAAGCGTCAAACAGACTCTCGGTTTTCCAGGCTCTCAAACTTGGCGAACCGATCATGAAAGAAGAGTTCTCGCTTGCCGATTGGACCGTTTCGATGCTTGCTGACTAGAATATCGGCGATGCCTTTTCGCTCGGACGTCGGATCATACACTTCCTCGCGATAGATAAACATGACCACGTCTGCGTCTTGTTCGATCGCGCCGCTTTCCCGCAGGTCGGCCAGCATCGGAATCGGCGGCTTTCGATTCTCGACGGCCCGGCTCAACTGAGAGAGCGCGATCACCGGCACGTTCAGCTCTTTGGCCAAACTCTTGAGTGATCGCGAGATATCGGAGATTTCCTGCTGGCGGGACTCGGCGTCGCTGCGTCCCTGCATCAGTTGAAGGTAATCGACGATCAGCAGATCCAGTCCCAGTTCGGCTTTCAGTCGCCGTGCCTTGCCGCGCATTTGTTGCACGGTCAACGCCCCGGAGTCATCGATGTAAATAGGAGCCTGTTCGAGCCTGCCCGCGGCTTCGGCCAGCCGCCACCAATCTTCCTTCTGCAGTTTGCCAGTCCGCAGTGCGTGAGAATCCACCCGTGCTTCGGAGCTCAGCATTCGAAGGACCAACTGCGGCTTGGACATTTCCAGGCTGAAAATGCCGACGACGGCGGCCGCGTGCAAGGCGGCATGCTGCGCCATGCCGAGGGCGAGGCTGGTCTTGCCCATGCTGGGCCGGCCGGCGATCACGATGAGGTCCGACGCCTGGAGACCCGCCGTCAGATCGTCCAGATCGTAAAATCCGGTCGGCACGCCCGTCACGCGTTCTTTTCGCTTCGACAGTCGATCGACGACATCGAGGCTTTCTTTGATGATCTGATTGACCGGCGTGAAGGACCGGTCCAGTTTCCCCTGCGCGATGCTGAACACGGAGCGTTCCGCATAATCGAGCAGATCATCCACAGCCGTCGTGCCGTCGTAGCCCCGCGTGATGACCTCGGTGGACGTCTGGATCAGGCCGCGCAACAGGGCTTTCTCTCGAACAATCTTGCAGTGATAGCGGATGTTCGCGGCGCTCGGAACGACCTGCACCAGCTCGGCAAGATACGCCGCTCCCCCGACCGCCTCCAGTTCGGACCTGCTCTTTAAACACTCCGTCAGGGTAATTTGGTCGATGACTTCGCCGCGATCGGCCAATACCAGCATGCCCTGATACACCTTGCGATGCGCGGTACGATAGAAATCTTCATCAACGATGATCTCCATCGCCTTGGCCATGGCCGTGTTGTCCAGCAGAATCGCCCCAAGGACGGATTGTTCCGCTTCGAGATTCTGCGGAGGAAGGCGGGGTTGGGACAGATCAACGGCAGGCATGGATTTCATACTCGAGACCGTTTGGAATTAGCGGCCCGAAACAGCCGGTCGATATCGAGCGCGAAGCCGGTCGACGGCGTTTGCGCGCCGAACCGCCCGATCAAATGGTCATAACGGCCGCCTCCGCCCAGCTCCGATCCGACGCCTTCGGCATACACGTCGAAGACGATGCCGTCGTAGTATTCGAATCCGCGGAATTCGCCGAGATCGAGCACCAACGTATGTCCTTTTCCCGATGACGCGACCTTATCATAGACCCGGGCCAGCCGTTCCAACGGAGAGAGAAGCGCCCGATTACGTCCCGCGAGCCGGCGCCCGCGCTCCAAGACTTCAGTCCCGCCGCACAGGCCGGGAGCTTCCAGAATCGCATCGGCCGTCGCCTTGGCGATCCGTTCCTCACGCAAGACATCCTCCAGCCGAGGCAGGTCTTTCCGGGCGGCCGCCTGTTCCGCCCGCCTCCGGCCGTTCTCGGATATGCCGGACCGCGCGAGGAGCTCGCGAAAAAAGCCCACATGTCCGACCGACACCGTGAAACCGCCCAGCCCGGCCTGTTTGAGGGTTTCGATCATCAACGCGAGGATCTCGCTGTCGGCCGCAACATCATCGCATCCGATCAACTCCGCTCCCACTTGAAAAATCTCTCGGTCCCGGCCGGCATGCTCCGGTTCATAGCGAAAGACGGAGGTGCAATAGCAGAGCCGGAGAGGCAATCGGGATCCCAACATGCCCATGCCGACCGTCCTGGCGATTTGCGCCGTGGCATCCGGACGGAGCACCAGAATACGGCCGGTCGTACGGTCGGCAAATTGATAGCATTTTTCGAGCAGGTCGGCTTCAAGCCCGGGGGCCAAGACATCCAGATACTCGAAGGTCGGCAAAAAAATCTCCTCGTACCCTCCACGAAACAGGCAGTTTAAGAGCGTCTGTTGGAGAGAACGAATGGAGTGTGCAGCGGGCGGCAGAATCGTCGTCATCCCGATCGGGATCAACGATCGCTCTTGTCCCGAAGCACGGTGGGCGGAATGGTGAGCTGATTTCACCGGAATGGAGGCCATGATGGGCTGCCGGGCACTGTAGAACGCTAAAGCAGGATGGTCAAAAAGGCCGTCCAGCGAGGCCGCAGCGAGCGTGGAGGCGAAGCGTACTCTTTGTCGTACGTTGAGCCTCTGAGCGACGCGAGAACAAAGCTGGCGGACTTTTTCAACATCCTGCTAGAGTCCCTTGGACAGATCAGCCACCTTGACGGAGAGGATGTGTCGGCTGGACTTGACTTGATCAAGCACCGGCCCCGGTAAGGGCGCATCCAATCCGAAGATGAGCAAGGCATTCCCGCCGCGTTCCTCACGCGAGCACTGCATGCGGGCAATGTTGATGTTATGGTCCCCGAGGACGTGGCCCACTGTCCCGATGACGCCCGGCCGATCTTCATTCAAAATAAGCAAGAGATGCCCCTCCGGCACGACCTCCACCTTGAACCGGTCGATCTCAATAATACGCGGGTCCTTTCGGTTATACAGCGTCCCGGCGACGTGATGCGTTCTCTTGCCTGCTTCAACCCGCACTCTGATCACGCTCGTGAAATCGCCGGCGTCACTGCTTTTCACTTCTTTGACCTCGATGCCGCGCTCCTTCGCCACAATGGGCGCATTCACGTAATTGACGGGATCTTCAAGAATCGGCGTGAGCAGGCCGCGCAACACCGCGATGGTCAGCGGCGCCACCGTCAACCCCGCGACTTCGCCGCTATATTCGACGGTCACCCGTTCCAACCCGCCTTCCAGTAATTGCGCCTGCAACAATCCGGTATCCTCGGCCAATGAGAGATACGGCTGCAGCCGCGGCAGCAACTCGGGCGGCACGGAAGGAATATTGACGGCGCCGCGGGCGATTCCCTTTGTAAAATAGTCGATGATTTGTTCGGCAATGGCCAAGGCCACGTTTTCCTGGGCCTCCGTGGTGGACGCGCCGATATGCGGAGAGCAGATGAAGTTGTCCAACGTCAATAATGGATGATCCGGCTTGACCGGCTCCTGCTCAAAGACATCGAAGGCTGCGGCGGCAACCCGCTTCTCCTTCAGCGCGGTGAACAACGCCTGTTCATCCACGATCCCCCCGCGGGCGCAATTCGCAATCATCACTCCCGGCTTCATCTTGCCGATCGCCTGGCTGTTGATGAGCGACTTGGTTTCGGCCGTCAACGGCGTATGAACGGAGATGATGTCGGCGCGCCTGAACAATTCATCCAAGTCGACCATCGACACGCCCATTTTCTGGGCGCGTTCTTCCGCGAGATAGGGGTCGAACGCAATCACCTGCATCCCGACACCCTGTGCCAGCTTGGTGAGATACCCCCCGATCTGGCCCACCCCCACGATTCCGAGAACCTTGTTGTACAACTCCACGCCCATGAACTTTTCTTTTTCCCATTTTCCGGCTTTCGTCGAAGCGGTGGCTTGCGGAATGCGGCGCGTCATGGCGAAAATCATCGCCATCGTATGCTCCGCAGTCGTGACGGTATTGCCGCCCGGCGTATTCATCACGACGATGCCCCGCCTCGTCGCCGCGGCCGTATCGACATTGTCCAACCCTGAACCGGCCCGTCCGATGACTTTCAACCGTTCCGCGGCGCCGATCAATTCGGCCGTGACCTTCGTGCCTGAACGGACAATCAGCCCGTCCGCATCTCTTATCTCCCGAAAGAGATCTTCCTTCGGCAATTTCGTCTTTACCACCACGGTAAAGCCTGCCCGCTCCAACGCTTCCACGCCTTGCTTCGACAAACTATCGCTCACGAGCATTTTCATGTTGCCGCCTTACGACCGAAGGTTCACGCTTTGCCCATGAAAATTTCTTGGG
>DATFFC010000178.1:0-21398 GCA_035250505.1 Nitrospiraceae bacterium
GAGGGGACCAAGACGATGTTCAAGACGATATTGGTAGCCGTCGCCGCCACGACGATTTTCAGCAAAGTCATAACCGATCCGCGCGCTTGAATGACCGGTCGGATCACCCGTGCCAGCGAGAAGGCAAATGCGCCGGGCACCAGGAGCTGGAGAGGAATCGCGGCCTGTTTGAATTCAAGCCCAAAATAAAACACGACGATATGCTCGGCAAACACGAGCACAAAAATCAGCAGAAACGCCGTCGTCAGCGCGACGTACCGCACCAGGCGACTGACCAACTGCGTGATCTCCGGCACCCGGTCTTGGGACCAAAGATGCGCCGTCGCTTGCAGCATGACTCCTTCGATCGCGATGGGAATAAACCAGACGAACTCGGACCACTGCACGGCGGCCGCATAGAGGCCCGTCTGTTGATCACCGGCGAAGTGGCGGACGAGAACGACATCGACGGAATACAAGGCCATCGCGACACCGGCATAGGCCATCGTCGAGAAGCCGAATTCGAGTAATTCCCGTCGCGGGAGGGACACGGCGCCGCGGGGCAAATCGGGTGTTCGGCCGATAGCTTGCCGCGCCAGTCGCAGAGTCACGGCCGCCGCGAGAATGCCTGCTATCAGCATCCCGGTCAGGACGCCCAAGACTCCGAAGCCGGCGGCCGCCGACACCACGCCGAATGCCCCACCGAGGACCACACCCACAGAAGCAGGAATGGAGGCCTCTTCCTCGCGGTGCAGCCCATAAAGAATGCCGCCGCCATACTGCGATAGCTGCTCGGACCACAGGAGGCCGACGACTACCGCTGTCAGGACGACTTCCATGGCGCCAAAACGCACCGAGAACAGCATGAAGAGCGCGACTGCCGCGCCTGCCACCGCCGACCCGGCGATACTCACCGCCCCGGCAAACCGAGCCACATTGCTGTGCCATCGATGATCGTCTTCCCGCTCCGCAATGTACTTAATGAGCGTTTGCCTCATCCCGCAATTCGCCGGCTGCGAGGCAAGCAGTAGCAACGCCACGTAGTACGCGTACTGGCCGTATCCGTCGATACCCAAGAGGCGGGCATAGATAGGCAGGACGATGCCGGTGATCAGCAGTTTAGTGGCCGACCACGTTCCGACTGAAACGATGCCTTTAGAGATGACTTTGGCAGACGCCATACCGCTCGATCGGGTCCTTTATAACCATGGGCCCGAGACGCCGAGGTGATACTCGTATGCCTGGACATGAGCCTGGAGAGCCCTGGAGGTTTCGTAGGTCTCGCGCACATACTCATATGCGGCTCGCCCCTTCTCAAGCGGCCCTTCGGCAAGCAGGCTGCGAATCGCGCCGGCATAATCGTCGTTGTGGACTTGCTTTCCGAATTTTGAGGCGAACTGATCCGGATCCACGCGGCTGACGATCGGACATCCGTACGCCGCCGCCTCGAGAAATGTGAGCGGCAGGCCTTCTCGTACGGCGGTACTGACGAACACCCAGGTGTCGGACAAGAGCCGATGCATCCGTTCCGGTTCCCGAAACCGATTGATGAGTCCCGGCATCTCGAGATTCGGCACGTCCCGATAGCGGCGCCTGAGGCCCGCATCAAATCCCGCTTCCGCCGACGCGCTCCCTTGCCCGACGGCCACAAACCGATACTCGGGAAATTGCTTCGCCAGCTCCAGAAAGATCCAGGGACGCTTGCGCTTATCCCAGCGAGCGACAAAGGTCAGCGTCGGTTGATCGCCCTTCTGCGGTGGAACGGCCGGTACATCGATGAGGTTCGGCAGCAAGGTGGGAAGCGTCTTAAGGCCATACAGGCGCTTCACTTTCTCCTTCAGAAAGTGCGCGGGGCAGAATACACCGTCGGCCCGGCGCACGGCTTGCCGCACGAAGAACCCCGCCTCCGTCAGATAATTGAACGGCGTCAATAATCTTCTGGTCGGCGTCGCATACAGAAACTCGATCCACCAATCTCTCAGGTCACGAGGATCACGGCTGGTGACAAGGTGAATCCGCCGGGGATGCAATCGCTGCGCAAGATAGGTCAGGACCGTTGGATCTTGAGAGTGAAAGATGTCGGCTCCCGACTCCTTGATGAGACGGCAGGCCTCCAGCACGTTGCGCGGAGAAAAGCTCTGGATCTGGACGCCTTCAATCGTTTCCAGCGGCCGTTGTCCCCGGCGGCCCGGCACGATGACGCTGACTCGGTGCCCCGCAGCCGCCAGACTCTCGGCCAGCTTTCTGGACATGCTGCCGAATCCACCGTAGATGCCCCAATCGAAATACTGGCTGGTCAGGATGCAGATCGAGGGCTTGGCGCTCATGTCCGGAGTCCCTTCGGGCGGTCTTCCGAAATGTAGCGGGCAGCAAATGTTTCGGGCCTTCCTTCCTGCGGCGTCGTACCCCTCATGACGTGGTCGCAGAGCTCGAGGTATCGAGCGGCCAGGGCAGGCCAACCGAACCGCATAGCCTGACGTCGGCCCTCGGCCCCCATTCGTGCACGGGCGCCGTCGTCCTCCACCATGCATTTCAATGCCCCTGCCAAGGCTGGAACGTCGGCCCACGGCACAATGTCACCGTTGACGTGTTTCGTAACCAATTCCCCCGTTCCACCGGTAGGTGTGACAATAACCGGCAGCCCCGATGCCATTGCTTCCAACAAGGCAATGGACATTCCTTCTTGCTGTGACGGCAAGACGAAGATATCCGCGTCGTGATAGACCTGCGGCATGCGTTCTCGGGGCACATAGCCCAGGAACGCCACCATCTCTGCGATGCCAAGCCGCATAGCAAGGTCCCGCAATGCCGGCTCCGCGTCTCCCGTGCCGACGAGCGTGACACGCACCGGCCGCCGACACGAACTCTGCAACTTTGCCAACGCCTCCAACAGATAATGTTGTCCTTTCCGCTCGATCAGCCGGGCGGCGCAGACCACATTGATTTCTTGCCGGGTTCTTCTATCGCCGGGACAGAACGCCTCGGTATCGACGCCGTTGGGGATCGTTACCAGCCGGAGGGCGGGCATCGTGCATCGGGCCAATGCAGTCTGGTCGGCGCTGATCGCAGTCACCGCGCCGGCCCTGCGCCAGATGCGCCGGATAATCGGCTTGAGAAAGGGATAGAGAGAGGCGTATCGCTTCTCGAATCCCGGCACATCGGGACCCTGCAGGGACAGCACATAGGGCAGCCGATGGGTCAGATGCAAGGCGTAACTGATCGCGCCGGCCGGCACACCGGCGAATGCAAAACTCAGATCGTACCGATGACGGTTCGCCAGCCGGTAGGCGAACCGGAGTCCGCGCACGCTGTATCGGAGAAGTTCACGATTCGTCGAATGGTGAATATTTCTGTTGTCCACCGGGACCTTGTGCAGCGTGATCCGCTCCGAAAACCGCTCCCGCTCGTAAGCACGGCGGCTGCGCGACGACGTGACGAGATCCACGGTCACCTCCGGACGCTTGGCCATCTCATGCAGCAGGTGATAGTTCACGACGCCCGTTCCACCGCCCAGCGGAGGGAACTCGTTATCGAACATCAGGATGCGAATGGCTGGGCTCTCCTCGTCACGCGGCGGGCGACATAAAGCGGGCGGCGCTTGACCTCGTCGGAGATTCGTCCGATGTATTCGCCGATCACACCGATCGTCATGAGCTGAATGCCGGCCAGAAAGAAGATCGACACGACCAAGGTCGTGAATCCCGGAATCCCGACTCCCAAGGCCACTTTCTTGACCACGTAGAACAGGGCTACGATAAAAGAGAGGAGCGACACCGCGATGCCGAGCAACGTGATGATTCGCAGCGGCATGTGGCTGAACGAGATCAGACCGTCTAATGCGAGATAGATCAGCTTTCGAAACGTATATTTAGGACGCCCGGCATGTCGGGAATGGCGTTCATAGGCCAACCCGACCTGGCGGAATCCGATCCAACTCCGGATTCCGCGAACAAAACGGTTTCTCTCCGGCATCTGAACCAATTGGTCCACCACGCACCGGTCCATGATGCAAAAATCACCCGCGTCCAACGGGATCTTGATGTTGGCCACCCGCTGCAGCAACCGGTAGAAGCCGGCATAGGCAAGACGCTTTCCCCACCATTCTTTGCGCATGGTCCGAACGGCATAGACGACCTCAGCGCCTTCCCCCCATTTCTCCAGAAACTTCGGCAGCACCTCAGGCGGATCTTGCAAATCGGCATCCATGATGCCGACCGCGCGCCCACGGGTATGTTCCAGCCCGGCGCTGATCGCCACCTGATGTCCGAAGTTTCTGGCCAGTTCTACGACGACGACTCGGCCGTCTTGCTCAGCCAACCGATTCAAGAGCGCCGGACTTTGATCACGGCTTCCATCGTCGACATAGATGATTTCGTATTCATGACCCAGGTCCTGAAGCACCGTGGTGAGCCGGGAATGGAGGGCTTCGATATTCTCCTCCTCATTGAACACCGGGATCACAATAGACAGGACCGGGTCCCCGTTCCTCGCATCCGGCCTCGCCGGCATCAGAGCCCTGGGTCCGACGGTTTCGTACGGCGTCGCCCCCGGACCGACCGCGCCGGCCAGCATTTGGCAGAACCGCAGCGCGGCAATCGGGTCCGATATCGGAATGGCCTGCATGCCTTGACCGTTCGGCCCGGAGCCATACCGCTCTCCATTTCCGATCTTTACGCCATGCGGCGGCGGGAAGTCCCGTGTATTCACACTATGCTCCTTCAAAGCCCGCATGGCTCGGCAGGACAGACACAGCCATCCCCTCCTTGCCGAGCTTGATGCGGATTAGTTCTCGGCCGACACGCCGAAATCACGCTCTTCAGCGGGATCGAGTCACGATAGCGCAGACAGGATAATTTGCCCAGCTATATGAGAAAAGCGAGACTAGTGTGAAGCACGTAGAGAAATGCGATGAGAGGAGGCGCGACCTAGCTTCGCGCTTCGTCGGTGACTCTCCCGATCATGGCCAGACAGGCGAGCCCAATGAGGACCCAGACGAGCTCCCGGAACCGCCGTAACAACGCAAAGGTGATCCCGGTCACTTCGCCGAAGCCGAACGTCGTGACCAGCACAAGGTTCCCCGCATCCTGGGCACCCAAGCTACCCGGGATGAAAAAGGCCCCGCCCTTGATGAAAACGGAAAGAGCCCCGATGGCGATGGATGTCGTCAGCGTCACGGACTCCCCAAGGATCCGCAGCATCACGTATACCTCGACGGTCTCGGCCAGCCAGCCCAGAAAGAACAAGAGGATCGAGAGCAGAAACCCGGCACGGTTTCCCGAATAGAAGGCGGCAATCGTACGATCCAGCGCAAGAAGCTTCTCCTCATGCGACTCCATAAATTTCATCGAGAGTCCGGTCTTTCGCAACAGCCGCAAGAGCGTCGCAAAAATGCCTCGACGCTGGATGAGCACAAATCCACCGATGCCGAATGTGAGCAGCCCCACACTGACCGCCGTCGCGACCACCGTCTGTCCCGGTGATCCACCCGTACCGAGCAACCAGAGTCCGGCCGCCATGCCGATCAAAATAAATCCGATTTGAGCGATCGTCATCGTGGTCTTGGCCGTCACGACCGACGCGAGTCCCTCTACCATCGGCACGCCGTATCGTTTCAGGAGATAGGCCTTCAATGGTTCTCCGCCGACATAGGCGGTCGGGGTCGTCATGTTCACCACCTCGCCGGCGGTTCGAATAGCCAACAGCTTCCAAAATGGAACCGCCTGGGCGTAGCGGCCGAGGGTCATACGCCAGCCCTGCGCTTCGAGCATGTACATCACGACCGAGGGACCAAGCATCGTCAACAGCGCAGCCGGTCCCAAGCGGGCGACGGCATCGTAGATATTGCCGAGTCCGATATGCCAAACGATGAAAAAGAGAGTGAGAAGACCGAGCGTGAAAAGGATTAGTCTGAGCACGTGGCCGCGGCGATCATGTTGTAAGAGACGGCGTGATGAGGAACCACCGATGCTTGGCCGGCCTTTGACCTTGGACTAGCCGCGGGCAACCGCGGAAGGTCGTGTCACCCACAGCATCAGGAGCGAGAACACGGTCGAGCCCAGAGCGGCCATCCAAAGAAACCAGTCCAGCTTCCCGAACAGTGCAAAGAGCAGGACGACGACGGAAAAATCGCGGCTGGCCACGTTCTTCAGAATAAATTGAGACCATGCCGACTGATCGGTCGTGCGCCATCCTCGAGCGGCGCCGATTTTTTGAGCTTTGGTCACCAGCCAGAATGAGAGGCCATTTCCTAGGACGGCCGCCCCTCCCAGGGCCAGCGGCATCCATTCGGCGCCCGAACCCTTCTGCCGCAAATAGGCGCCCCAGGCGATGCCGGCAAAGATAGCCATATGCACGACATTATCCATCGCAATGTCCAGCCAGGCTCCGAACGGCGATTCTCTGAACGTGAGTCGCGCGACCTCTCCATCGCAACAGTCGATCACGGCGGACAACTGAAAAAGGAGGGCGGCGGCAATCCCGGCGGCATACGTGCCGGAGGCAAACCCTGCAGCAGCCGACAGGCCTATCAACGTGGCGACCACCGTGATGACGTTCGGCGAACAGCCGAGCAATAAAAAGAGCTTGGTGAACAGGCGAGACACGGTGCGGTTGAAGTACCGATCGACCAGACCTTCGTATTCCCCCTTGAGCGATCGGAAAAGCGTGCGTTCCGCTGATTTCGCGCTGGGCTGGTCCCACACATCGCGATACCACAAGGCTGTATCAGGGGTCGTTGCGATGACGCGGACGCGGCTCTCGGCAGCAGCCCGTTCCAACCACCGCCGAATCGGAATCCCGCCTCCGGATTCCGGCGCGCTCCCAAGACCGGTTGGAGCGCCCGCTGCTCCAAGAATGCCGGCCGGCAGCACGACTAAATCCGCGGCGATCTGGCTGGTCTCAAAGCCGGTTTGGTTGTGAAAAGAGACGAGCCGGTCTGCGCGCGATTCGACGGCAGGATTGCGGCGGCCCATTTGCGGTTCCCGCTCCAAGGAGGCGCGTGTCACGATGAGCGCCTGACCGTCCTGAACGGCTCCACGCAATTGTTCAATCAAGCTTTTCGAGAAGATTGCTTGCGCGCCGGCGATGAGGCAAAATCCGTGCACTTCGGCCGCCAAAGCCTCCCACGTCCGTGGATCATCCAGAGGAAATTCTCGAATCGGCATCCAGCGCACCGGAACGGTGACGCGGGGGCCGCGGAGCAGGGTCTGTTTCAGCAGTTCCTCGTGCGAGCCGGCCAGTACGATCATCTGCCGGATGCCCGCCCGCTGCAGCGTCAGAACCGTTCGTTGAAATAGGGATACTCCGCCCAGTCTCGTCAGCGGTCCGACATCGCTCAACCCGCGACCGCCGCGATCGGCAAACAGCCCCGTGCTGGGCAAGAGAATGGCCGTCGCCAATTCCTGAACTTCCGTCCCCCGCTGCAGGATGCCTTCACTCATATCTCACCAGAACACCAGAGCTTATGGCTGATAGCTTATGGCACAAACGAAGACTCGCCGTCTTAACTCTCGGCCATCTGCCATAAGCTAACCATCTCACCCACCCAGCCCCCGGTTGCTTCGCAACCGATTGCCCGAGACGTGCGCTTTTCCCGGGTCGCTATAATCTCGGCAGAATGTCCCGTTCCGCTTTGGTCACATCCTCGGGAAAATCGATCTCGGTCCAGGGCAGTCCTCCGATCTTTTCATGCCCGACCGGCACCACCTCAAAAAAGTCGCGCAGGCCGTCCTCATATTCCATGGTCCAGGCGTCGCGATCCACATGCGTTTTCAGCGACGTCACGACATGGATCGCATCGGCATGACGGACTTTCAAAAACCCCACCCCTTCCCCGGCGTAATCATAATGGAGGGGAACCTGTTTGGTCAGCGCGATGACTCGCCCCCCTTGCACGACGACCATACATTCCTCGCCCTGCTGCTTCACCTGCTCATCCATCAGCAAGCAATTCGCGGACGGGGATTCCACCAGCCGGCGAAGGATCTCACGATGAAAGAGCACATCGGCATCCATGATGATCAGGTCGTCGTCGAACGCCTCGCGGGCGATCCACAGCGATGAGATGCTCCCGCGATGGAACTGCTCGTTCACCAGATAGGAGACGGAGACGCCGGCGTACTCTGATCCGACCGCCGCCCGAATCATCTCTTGCTTGTACCCGACCACCAGCACCGCCCGCCTGATTCGCAGACTGGACAAGGCCTCAAGATACCGGTGGATCAGAGCGCGTCCGCCGAACTCGATCAGACACTTGGGCCGATGTTGAGTCACAGGCCATAACCGTTTGCCCACGCCGGCGGCCAGGATGACGGCTTTCATGACGCGACGGCGGCATGCTCCAGTGTCTGTTCGAAGGCCCGCAAGAAGCCCTGCACATTGTCGACGGTCAACACTCCCATGTTGGCGACCCGAAAGGTCTTCCCCTCCAGAGGGCCTTGGCCGGCATAGATCACATACCCCTGTTCCTTAAGTCGGTCATGAAGCACCTGGTACGAGAGACCGGGCGGCATATGAAAACACGTGATGGTGTTGGATTGGAACTCCGGCGTCAGCACGGGCTTGATACCGAGCGAACGCAACTTTTCCCGGATCATCGCGGAGACCTTCTTGTATCGGTGGATGCGATTCGTTACGCCTTCCTCGAGCAACTCATCAAGCGCTTCTTCGAAGGCGTAATAGACCTGCACCGCGGGAGTGAAAGGGACGGTGCCGTTGCCTTGATCGTCCACATAATGAGTCAAGTGCAGATACCACGACCGCTTGGGGTACCGGCGCATCCGCTCGAGAAAGCCCTTTCGGACCAGAACGAAGGCCGCACCCGGGAATCCCTGAATGCATTTCCCCGCCGTCCCCGCCACCATATAAATATGCGAGCCGGGAATGTCGAGCGGCTCTCCGGCCAATCCGCTGACCGAATCCAGGACACACACTCGGTTCTGACTGTCCACGACGTCGGCCAGTTCTTTCACATTGTTGATGAGGCCGGTCGTCGTCTCATGATGCACCATCGCCACCGCATGCACTTCGGGATGTTGGCGCAAGGCGAGGCGCAAGCGCTCCGGATCCAATCTTGCGGACCAATCCAGCTTGAGTTCGGACACGCCAAGGCGATGCAGGCCGATCATGTTCGAAATCCGCTCTCCGTACACCCCGTTATTGATCACCATCAACCGCTTCCCGTGAGGCAGGCAGGACATGACCGCGGCTTCAACCGCCGCCGTGCCGGAGCCGCTCAGGACGACCGCCACATAGTCGGATTCCGCCCCCGGGACGAACGCCCGAAGCAGCTTCTGCTGGATGCGATGGAGCAACTCGGCGAATTCGGACTCGCGATGACAAATGTCGGGACCGTTGAGCGCCCGCCTGACTCGATCACTGACGTTCACCGGGCCTGGATTAAGCAGAATCATGAATGTACCTCGTATCTCGAATGGTCATAAGAGCTGATGGCTTATAGCTGATAGCACAAACAAAGAGCCTATGAGCTTTGTGCCATACACTATAGGCTATTAGCCACATGCTCCCGGGATGAGCCGCTACTCAATCGCCTTCATGAACCGCCGCGTGATGTCCGGCGGCTCCAACTGTACACGCCCGGCATCCTCCGCCAATTCGTTCACCTTGATGAGCAACATGCTCGGCCCATCCTTCTTAAGCAAGTCTTTGAACTCGTAGACGATGTCTTCGTGCTCGCGAACCCGTTCCACGTTCACATACCCTGCGGCTTTCGCCACTTGCTCCAGACGGACCACGTTGGAGATGGTCGGCTGATTGCCGGTGCTGCCGTACACTTCATTATCAAAGACCACATGGATGAAATTTCTCGGCTTGAGAAATCCGACCGTGGCCAAGGTCCCCATCCCCATTAAGACATTTCCGTCCCCATCGAAGATCACGACTTGCTTGTCCGGTTTAGAGAGCGCGACGCCCAAGCCGATTGCAGCCGCCACCCCCATGGAGCCGATCATATAGAAATGAGTCGGTCGATCGGCGATCTTCTGCGCTTCCCGCGAGGGGAATCCGTTACAAATGATGACGGGCTGGTCATTGAGCAACTCGAGAATGGCCGCCATAGCCTGCGCACGGCTCTGCATCGCCCCTTGTTCGGGTCTCACGGCTGCAACCCCTTGACCACGCCCTTTTTAATAATGAGGGCGATGGGAATGTGCTGCTTCATAAAAGTCTCGGCGAGCCATTTCAGATCATCCGACATGGTCTGTTCCGACAAGGTGCGATGGGGAATCTTGATCGTATCGAGCAATTGGGGCATCGTCTCGCCCATGACGAGATGTTCCGGCGCATCCTTCCCTTGAAATCCCCGCCATGAAATAATCAAGATGCACGGCTGCCGGTAAATGAGGTTCAGCGAGATCAGGGTGTTGAGCGAGGTTCCCAGCCCGGAATTCTGCATCAATACGGCCGGGATCTTGCCGGCCATGTACGCGCCGGCCGCCATCGCCACCGCTTCGTCCTCACGAACGGCGGGCGTGTAGATCTTGCGTGTCATCAATTCGGCAATGATCCCGCCCAGCATGGAGTCCGGGACTCCGGTGAAAAAATTGACCCCCATATCCTGCAGGGCTTGAACCAACACATCGCTCTCGATCATGACGTGCCCGAGTCCGTATGGTTATCCGGAACGAAAGAAGGCGCATTATAGCCAAGCCGTCGCAACAGACTCAAGGATTCTTGAACGGTTGCCCTGCCCAATCGGCCCATGCTAGCGTGATCGTATGAAGACGAAGGTGACGGCGGTGCGGCTCGCTGGCTGCTCGCCGCGGTTGAGACGCTTCTCGACGGTCCTTCTGCTCATGGTGTCCCTCAACGCAGCGGTCATCGGTGATCGGCAGGCCGGCGCGGTCGCCATGAAAAATGATCCCAAGGGGTTCCACGGCATCGCATGGGGGTCTCCGCTCAGCGACGCTGAATTCTCCGTGTCCCATGTCGGCACACACATCAGCGATTATCGGCTCAAGAACGGGACGCCGCGCTATGCAGAAACGGATGTGGACAGCATCGTGTTCTCGACCGTGGACAACCAATTTGCGCGGGTTACCATCCGCTATCGCGGAAAGGCCGCACACAAGACGGTTCTCGACTATCTGGAACGGAGCTACGGAGAGATCGAACGCATTCCGGGGCAAATGACGCGGGGCCTGAATCAACAATATAATTGGCGCGGCCCGGAGACCGAGATCAATCTGACCTACGAGGGGAATTTGGAACGAGGATATTTGTTCATCGAAAGCCGCACGCTGTCTCCCCGTTTCAACGACGGCCTCACCGATTCGGGCGGCTAGTCGATTCCGCGGGAAACTTTTCATTGACAATCCGTTCGATTCTTTCGCATCATGCCCGGCTATGCATAATGCAACGAAACTGCGACAACTGCTCCGGCAACCGGGCATCATCAAGGCGGTCGGCGCCCATGATGCCCTCAGCGCCAAATTGATTGAGCGGGCGGGATTCGACGCGATTTGGGCGAGCGGATTCGCCATCTCCGCCTCGCTGAAATGTATCCCGGACGCGAGTTTCATCACCTCCAGTGAGCAGTTGGAGGTCGAGCGCAACATCGCCGAGGCCGTCAACATTCCCATTATTGCGGATTGCGATACGGGTTATGGGAACGCGCTCAACGTCATGCGCACCGTTACGGATCGGGAGAGGGCCGGCGTCGCCGCCATCTGCATCGAGGACAATGTCTATCCGAAGCGCTGCAGTTTCTACGCCGGGGTGAGGCGTGAGCTCATTCCTATCGAAGAACATTGCGGCAAGATCAAGGCCGCCAAAGCGGCGCAGACCGTACGGGACTTCGTCGTCATCGCGCGGACAGAGGCGCTCATCGCCGGCTGGAGCCAGGAAGAAGCGCTGACCCGCGCCGAGGCCTATGCGGAGGCCGGGGCGGACGCGGTACTAATCCATTCGAAATCCGCGACCTTCGATGAATTGAGAACAGTGGCGAAAGCTTGGTCCGGCCGTGTCCCTTTGGTCGTCGTTCCGACGATCTTCGATCAGGTCACCACCACCGAATTGGAGGAGGCCGGCTTCAAGATCGTGATCTACGCCAACCAAATGGTCAGGGCGAGTATTAGGGCCATGCGCGACGCTTTGACCGTCATCAAGAAAGACACGCGCCCCGGTTCAGTCAATGACCAGATCGTCAGATTGAAGGAGGTCTACGACATTGTGGGCGTGCCGCAGATGGAACAGGACGAGCGAAGGTTCCTCCCTGTCGGAAGCGAAAAGGTCACGGCGGTCATTGCGGCCGCCGGTTTCGAGAAACAATTGTTGCCCTTGATCGAAGACAAGCCCAAATGTCTGCTCGACATCAAAGGAAAGACGATCCTCGAACGGCAGGTCGCAGCGCTCAACGACTGCAACATCAAAGACATTGCGCTCGTCCGGGGCTACAAGAAGGATGCCATCACGCTCCCGAATATCCGGTACTACGACAACGATCGTTATGAAGAGACCGGCGAACTGTTCTCCCTGTTCTGCGCGGAGAACGAGATGAAAGGCCGCACGATCGTCCTGTACGGCGATATCATTTTCGAGACCGGCATCCTGGAAAAATTACTCAAGAGCCCCGCCGACATCACGCTGGTCGTTGATCTCGCTTGGTCGGACCATCCGGAAAAGGGCCAGGACCGGCACCTACGGCCGGACCTGGTCAAGCTTGATCCCCCGCCCGGAAAGAATTATTTGGCTCGCTTCATCATGCCGGAGGGAGAAACCGTAGTCACCCAGGTCGGCCAGCATCTTCCTCCCGACCAGGCGCACGGCGAGTTCATCGGCATGGCGATGTTCTCGGACAAGGGCACCCGAGCCTTCACCGACTGTTACCACTCCTCACTGGCCAAGTTCAAAGCCAAAGGTTTCCACGAAGCAGGCGAGTTCGCGAAGGCGTCGCTGACCGATCTCATTCAAGAATTGATCGATACCGGCGTCGCCGTCCAAGCCGTCCCGATCTATAAAGGCTGGATGGAGGTCGATTCGTTCGAGGAATATCAAAAAGCCTGGGCGAAGCTGCGCAGCTAGTCAGTTCTTTTTTCCTGATTCATTCACCGCAGCATTAGTCACTCCTCATTCCGCCCGACAATCCCGACTTGGCGGGCGACCGCGGCAAGTTTCCGATCTAACGTGGCCAACGAAGCCGATTTGCGTATGGCAAGCTCCAGGTAAGCCGCGTCATAGGCGGATAATTCATGTTCATGAGCCAGTCCCTGTAAGCGCCCCGCAATTTCCGAGGTCAGATGAGTATCCGTATGAAGCGGCAGTTCTCCGTATAGATCTAACAAATTGAAGCGATCACTTTCCGAAAGTCGACGGCGTCGCTGTGCGACCACCAGCGCGTTGGAGATCTCGTACCACCATAGCGCAGGCACCCAAAGCGCATCTCCTTCCGACAAATGCTCCAGAAATTGCTGAGCCTGTAGCGAGGTTTCATCAGGTAAACCCCACGCCAAAGCGAAAGAGCTATCCAAGACCCATTTCATCAGCGGCGCCGACCGGTTTCAATCAGTTCGCGAACCTTCAACGTTCCGCGAATGCCCGTCCGGATGGATCGGAAGGCCCTGCTCAAACTAGATAGATCTCGCGCTTGAGTTTCTTCGGGGACCGGAGGAACCAAGCGCGCCACCGGTTTCCCTCGCCGATGGATCACAAAAGATTTTCCGTTCTCGGTCTGACGCAACAATTCCGCCAAGTGGGTCTTAGCTTGGAACGCTCCTATACTGTCGTATGATTTTTTCATTGAGGTCCCACGCGGTTAACTTTAAACTAGTCTATTAAACCAGTTTGGTCATGTCAATGCAGAGCGAAAACATTCGCCCACTGTTTTTGAGATGGCGCGATTCAGCCCCGAACTAAATCCCACGGGCTGCTGACATCGATACATTTGGGCCGTCGCGTAAACCGCAAGCATTAGACCCGCAACCGAATCGTTGAAGGCGATCCCGTTTCACATCCTTGTGATTCTCGGCGTCTGCGTGATACGCTGGTGAGTAACCACTTACTCACTGCATGACCGAGATGCCGCATCGCACGCAGGACGGCCCGTCGTCCAGCCGCACCCGCCAGGCCGGTCTCATTGCCGCCGCCACATCACTCTTCGCCGCACGGGGATTCCGCGGGACCACCACCAAGGAAATTGCGAAGGCCGCCGGGGTCAGCGAGGCGCTCTTGTTCAAATATTTTCCGACCAAGCGCGCGCTTTATGCCGCCATTCTCGCAGAAAAAGCCGACCTGACCGCGCTGGTGGAAGCCATCGAGGACGTCGCGCGCAAGCGGGATGACGCGCGGGTGTTTTCGCTGGTGGCCAGTTATCGCATCCGCCCAGGCGCCGACCCGACGATGCTGCGGCTCCTCTTGTTCAGCGGCTTGGAAGGCCACGAATTGGCCGACATGTTCTTCAGCAAGCAGCACCGGGTCATCAATGACTACCTCGCCGGCTATATCAAGACGAGAATTCAAGAAGGGGCGTTTCGGCCCGTCGATCCGCTACTAGCCGCGCGGGCCTTCATCGGGATGGTCGTCCACCATCGACTCCTGCACGAAATCTATCATCAGCCGATGCACCGGTCGCATGAAGAGACGGTCGCCACCTACGTGGAGTTGTTTCTCACCGGCTTAGTGAAGCGAGCGGGCCGAGGTGGGAAGGAGCCTACCCGGTGTCGTTGAACTCCCTAAAACAACACCCCCTCGTCACCTTGGGAGCCATTGTCTTTTTCGCGGTCACCGCCCTCGTCGTCTTCCGCCTCAGCAGCGGCGCGAAGACCGATGCGCGCAAAAACCGCGTCATCACGGTTGGAACCGCGGTGCCCATCAGGCAGGATTTGGATATCCGCCTGACCTATACGGCCGACTTGATTCCGAATCAGTTGGTGACCATTTTCTCTCGGGTCGACGGCTACATTGCGAAGATGTACGTGGACAAGGGAGAGCTGGTCAAGGCGAACCAGCTCTTGATCGAGATCGATCATACCGACTATGTGCATGCCGTCAATCAAGCCAAGGCGAACCTTGGATCCGCCCGCGCGAAAGTCGTCCAGCAGGACGCGGCCGTGCGCAATGCCAAGCTGACCTTGGACCGCATGCAAGCCCTCATTAAAGAGCAGTTCGTGTCTCAGCAGGACCTGGATACGGCGCAGGTGAATTACGACGGCGCCGTGGCCCTCCAGGATTCATTGCGGGCGCAAGTGAAACAGATGGAAGTCGCCCTCGCCCAGGCCGAGACCAATCTTGCCTACTCCTATATACGGGCGCCGTTTGCCGGCTACATCGCCGAGCGTAACTTGGATCCCGGCTCCTACGTGAGCGGAGCAACGGCCAGCACGTCGACCATGTCGCGCGGGATCTTGAGCCTGCACGATGTGGAGACGGTGCGCACGTTGATCGAGGTGGTGGAAAAGGACGTGCCGCTCGTCCGAATCGGCCAGCGGGCGGAAATTCGAGCAGAGGCATACCCGCATCAGGTTTTTGAAGGAACCGTCACCCGGATCGTTCAAGCCCTCAACCGGGCGACGAGGACGATGACCGTTGAGGTGGATCTCCCCAACAAGAACCATCTTCTCAAGGGCGGCATGTTCGCCCGGGTCGAAATCCTGGTAGACCGGCACGCGAACGCCGTCCAGATTCCGCTCGACGCCGTCAGCAGGCTTGAAGAATTCCAGTATGTCTACGTCGTCAAGGAGGGAAAGGCGCATCAAGTGCCGGTCGAACTCGGAGGGCGTGTGGACAACCGGATAGAGGTCACGAAGGGACTGACCGGGAATGAAGAGGTGATCGTCTCCGGCAAAGACCTCGTGAGCGAGGGCATGATCGTCCAGGCGCAACCGCTCTGAAAGTACGATCCGGTGATCTGACGATTTGATGATCTGGCAATTCAATGACTTGGTGATTCACATGAAGTAATCCGATTAGCAAATCATCAACAATCACCAAATCTCATATGATTTCCGATAAATCATCAGTTCATCAGATCATTCAATCACTACATTCTCTTGTATGTGGCTGACTCTTCTTGCGCTTAGGAACCGCATCGGCATCTTGATGCTGTCTCTCGCGATGGTTGTGCTGGGAGTGACATCCCTTCAACGACTGCCCGTCGATCTTTTCCCCAACATTCAAGTTCCTGTCGCCTTCGTCGGCGTCATCTACAAAGGGGCACCCCCGCTCGACATTGAACAGAGCGTGGTCTACCCCATCGAAAAAGCCGTCAGCTCCGCCTCCAACGTGGAGCACGTCGAGTCTTTCTCAAAGCAGGGTATCGGGGCGGTCCAGGTCTGGTTCAATTGGGGCGCCGATATCAATGTCGGGCAGATGGAGGTGATGCAGCGGATCACGCAAATCCTCAATAGTCTCCCGCCCGGAATCCTGCAGCCGTTCATCGTCAAATTCGACGTCTCGAATATTCCCGTGGCGTTCGTCACGGTCTCCGGCAGCGACCTGGATGAACGGGCGCTCTACGACCTGGCCTTCAACACAATCGCCCCCCAGATCGAACAAATCGCCAACGTCGCCGCCGCCACCGTCGAAGGCGGCAAGGTCCGCCAGATCAATATCAACCTCGATCCCGCTCTGCTTCAGGCGCGGGGACTTTCCATCCTGGATGTCGTGAAGGCGGTGAAAGCCGCCAACCTGATCCTTCCGTCCGGGGACATCAAGGCCGGCAATCTCGATTACAACGTCTTCACGAACAATCAGTTCAAGACGGTCGAACCGATCGCCGACGTGGTGGTCAAGATCGACCCGCGCGGAAATCCGGTCCGCGTCCGCGATCTGGCCACCGTGAACGATTCCTCCGACATCCAGACCAATATCGTGCGCACCGACGGCAAGCGGTCCGTGTATCTGCGCGTGAACAAGCAGCCGATCGCCAACACGGTCGAGGTCGTCGATGCGCTGCGGAAGGCGCTGCCTCAGATGATCGGCATCCCGCCCGGCGTTCAATTAGGCATCTCATTCGATCAATCCTTGTACATCAGGCAGTCGATTCAAAACTTGATCGAGCAAGCGCTCCACGGCTCGTTGCTGGCCGCAGCGGTGATTCTGATCTTTCTCCGAAATCTCACCAGTACACTGATCATTTCCGTGGCAATCCCGCTGTCCATTCTGGTCACGTTCATTGTGCTCTACTTCACCGGACAGACCCTCAATGTCTTCACACTCGGAGGCTTGGCCCTCGGTATCGGACGGCTGGTGGACGACTCGATCGTCGAGCTCGAAAATATCCAGCGACATCTCAACGAGGAGCGCAACCGGTGGACCGCCATCGTGAACGCGGCCCGCGAGGTAGCCATGCCGATCTTAGCCTCGACGGTGACGACGGTCGTGGTGTTTCTCCCGATTTTCTTCGTTGTCGGCATCGCCCGCCTGTTGTTGATTCCGCTCACCGTGACGATCGCCATCGCGCTCTTCACATCGTTCTTCGTCTCGCGGACCGTCACGCCGGCCCTCTGCTACAAGTTTCTGAAACCGGAACAGGAGGCTCACCGCTCGATGCCGGACTGGTTCGTCAGCATGATGGAATGGAGCCGGTTACGCTATGAGGCGTTGGATCAAGGCTATGAGCAAAGCCTGGAATGGATCCTGAGTCACCGGCGGGTGCTTGTGTTCGGGGTCGTCCTGATCTTTGCAGGATCCTTAGCGCTCGTTCCGCTCTTGGGCAGTGAATTCCTGCCGGTCTCGGATGAGAGCCAATTCAGGATCGTCCTGCGCGCGCCGGTCGGCCAGCGGGTTGAGAAAACCGAACAGCAAGTGGCGGAGGTGGAGCGCGTGCTCCGCGAACATATTCCGGCCCACGAATTGGATACGATCGTTTCGAGTACCGGCATCCTGGCGCAGGGCCGATCCTCGCTGTTTAATCCCAACACGGGGCCCCACACCTCCGTCATTTCGGTGTACTTGACTCCCCCGGCCGCACGGATGCGAACCCAAGTGGATATCATGAATCAAGTCCGTCCCAAGATCATCCGGCTCTTCCCCGGCGTCGCGATGTTTTTCGATCCTGGGGGGCTCGTGAAGCGGGTAACCAGCTTCGGCTCCCAGAAGTCGGTCGACGTCGAGATCTATGGGTATGATTTTGAGAAGGCCCGAAGGGTGATCGGTCAGGTGCAGGAGATCATGCATAAGACCGAGGGCCTCGCCGATATCGAGGTCAGCCGGGAAGAAAATTATCCCGAAGTCAATGTCGTGGTGGATCGTGAAAAAGCCGCGCTCTTAGGAATCAGTGAAACAGACGTGGCGAATGCGGTCCTGTTCTCCTTGAACGGCAACGGCCAGACCGATCCCATCATCTACACGGACCCGCAGAACGGAAACGAATACTACATCAGCGCCTGGCTGGCCGAAGAACACCGCAAGAACTTGAGCGATCTCGAGAATATCCTGCTGACCACGAAGACAGGCGAGCCGGTCCTGCTGAGAAACGTCGCCTCATTGAAGCTCAACGCCGGCCCGGTCAAGATCGAGCGGAAATACTTTCAGCGGGTGATTCACATTACGGCCAATCCGGTGAACCGGGACCTCGGTTCGATCGCGAACGACCTCGAGGGCTCCTTTGCAAATCTGCAGTTGCCGACCGGGTTCAGTATCCGGCTGGCCGGCCAGATCCAGCAGCAACGTGAAACGTTCTCCGGCTTGATCTTTGCCAGCATCCTCGCCCTGGTGCTTGTCTATATGGTCATGGCGGCGCAGTTCAAGTCCCTCGTGGACCCTTTCATCATCATGTTCTCCGTTCCGATGGGCGTGCCCGGGGTGATCCTCGTGCTGTTCTTGACCGGAACGACACTGTCGACCACGTCGATGATGGGAGTCATCATGATGCTCGGCATCGTGGTTTCCAACGGTGTTCTCCTGGTGGACTATACGAACGTGCTGCGGCGTCGCGGGCTGCCCTTGCGGGAGGCCGTGGTGAGGGCGGCTAGAACAAGACTCCGACCGATCCTCATGACGTCGTTCGCCACGGTGGTCGGGCTGTTTCCGATGGCCTTGGGACTCGGTACCGGAGGAGAAACGAATGCGCCGCTTGCTCGGGCGGTGGTGGGAGGGCTGACAGTCTCGACGCTGCTGACGCTCTTTCTCGTACCGACCGTCTATATGATTCTCGAAGAGCGGTTTCCCCGGCCGGCAAAAGAAGCGATCGAGCAGGAAGCGGGGCCGCTCGTCGTGCAACAGGCGTGAACAGGACCCGACGACTATTCGGCAGACCTTTTCAATGTCCGGCTACTGGCGAAGACTGGGGAATAGCGCCCCCAGTTGCAGCGCAAGCCCCATATCTCCGCTGATACGGAGGCGGCCGGACATCGCGACCGCCGCCCCCTTCAATTGTCCGTTCAGCACCCGCACACAGTCTTCCCCCGACAGCGACAGGGTGACGTGTGGCTCGGGGTGCTCCCCTTGCGTGACGCAACAGGTCCCGTCGTTGATCTGGACGTAGTACTGTCCGCCCTGCGGCCCGCTCAGATCGAACTGATACACCGCAACCATTCCTTCGGCAGCCTCCGGATCCAGCTTGCCGGGCAGCGACTGGAAGAACTCCTCGACTGTGTGCTGTTTATGTTCGTGCGTCATGGGACGAGATCCGCCGCGCCTTCAGTCGTTCACGGCTCCTCAGTATCGGAGCAGCGCCGTATGGGCCGACCGGCGTGCGCCGAAGAACTGCTTTGAGAACTCTTCGACCACCGACGGATCATACCCCTTGCAACTGAAGATATCGAGGTACGCGCTGTTGGTCTCATTGGCGAAATGCCCGCTGATCAGCGACGTCTGAATCAATTGCACCATGCTGTAGCCGGCGACGCGACCTTCTCCGAAATGCACGACCTGGCAGGCGCCGTATCGCGTCATGCCGATCAGCTCGCACAACTCGGCGACATAGATTTCAATTGATTTGGCGTCACGGATCCGATGAGGATCACAATCTTGGAGATCAACAGAGGTAAGTAGTCCCCAGGCTTTCCCTGATCCGACCGAATGCTGAATCATGGATTGGGAGAGCCTGGCTGGGGATGACGAGATGTCGTCGGAGGTGGCGCTGTCGGCGTTGTGCATGGGGATGTGCGTCCTTTCTGTGATGGATGGCGGTTGGGCGATGCATGAATCGCACTATACTGAAGGCCTGATAGGCTGTCTACTTTTTCCATGATCGGCTCATTGACAAAGTCTCGCGCCCTTGGCGAGAATGCCGATCATGACGGATCAACAGGCCGATCGACCTTCCTCTACAGCGACGCCGCCGCGCGATATTCCCGATCGACTCTGCACCTGGTGCAAGGTGCCCATGAAGAAGCGGCTCGTGGCGAGCGGCCAATTCATTCACTACACCTGCCCCAAGTGCATCTTTCAGCACACGACAAAGGTCGCCAAGCCGTCCGCATGAGGCCGCCGGCCATCGCCCGTCAGTCGTCATAGTACTTCTCGCGATGGATCGGACACAGGCCCTTTCCATTCAGAATCGCGGTCACGTCTTTGATCATCCCGCCGTTTCCACAGAGGTACGCCGACAGGTTCTTGACCGTAGCGATTTCCTGCTCGACCACCGTCGTGACGCGCCCGGCCGGCCCGGCCCATCCCGGTTCAGGACGTGACAAAGTCGTCACGGCTGAGAAGCGCAAATGAGATCGGCTCAGCTTCGACACCTCTCCTTGATAGTAAAGATCACGTTGCGACCGGAGCCCCCAGATCAAGTCCACCCGGCGACTTGAGTCTCGAGCCAATTCGGCCAGCAACATGGATCGCAACGGCGCGATGCCGGTTCCTGTCGCCACCAGCAAGAGGTCGCGGCCGTCCTCACGAAGATAAAAGGATCCCGCAGGACCCTTGAACTGAGTCTTGTCCCCCTCCCGGAGACCAAACAAGTACGTTGAACCGGGCCCCCCGGCCACGAAATTGAAAACCAGTATGATGCGATCAGAAATATTCGGCGGAGAGGCGATGGAGTAGGGCCTGGTCACGACCGGCACCCGGCCGCTCGACGGAACTTCGAAGGAGACGAACTGTCCGGCCTTGAATCGAATCTCGCGCGGCTCGATCAGCCGCAATTCGATCTCTCGCACATCGTGCGTCAAGTCGCTGATGCGGGTGGCTTCTGCGTGAAAATGTTCCATCTAACTTCTTTAATCTCTCCTTGTACCACAATATCATGCCGACGAGGAGAACCAGCTAGCACTGCTACAGACCAGCGACCGATGGCTGAGCGGATAGCCGACGCACAAATCACCGAGCGTATGGCTAACGGCGTCGACACGGGCCGTCGCCGGCTATCGGCTCTTCTAGTACAGAATACTGCTGAGCGGTTGCGCCGGAAGATCCGCCTCCACAGTGAAACGTACCCGGCCCAGGACGCGGCCGTCTTCCGTCTCGACATCCACCCGCCAGTCGCCGGCCGAAAGTTCCTGTTTGAAGGTGTAGGCACGATA
>DATFFC010000179.1:0-11602 GCA_035250505.1 Nitrospiraceae bacterium
GAGACGCAGAGCCGGTCGGCAATGTCCTTGTTTCCTCGTCCCGCCGCGGCGCAGGCCAGAATTTCCCGCTCCCGTTCCGTCAGCACCGTCACCCCGGTTGCGACCCCGCCTCCCGCCGCCTTGATCGCCCCAACGACCTGCTTGGCGAATCGATCCGGCATGAAGGGTGACTGGACCTGCTCTCCGCGAGCCGTGGCTCGTATGATGCGCAAGAACTCCTGGTGATCCGCATCTTTCAGGACATACCCGCAAGCCCCGGCCTGCACCGCCGCTACGATACGGGCATCTTCGTCATGCATGGACAGCATCAGCACGCGGACTTCCGGCAAGCACCCGCGGATTAATCGCGTCGCCGTCACGCCGTCCAGTCGCGGCATATCGACGTCCATCAAGATGATGTCGGGCTTCACCTTCAGGGCCAGTTCCACCGCCTCGCGCCCGTCGGTCGCCTCTCCGGCGACGGTGAGATCCGGCTCGTGTTCGAGCAAGAGGCGAAGACTCTGGCGGAACAGCCGCTGGTCTTCGGCGATCAGCAGCGTGACAGGCATGGCACATCCTGTAACAGCGGCAACTCGACCGTGAACCGTGCGCCGCCGGTCGCGCGGTTCCCTGCGCGGATGACGCCGTGGTGCGCTTCGACCACCAGACGGCAGAAATGTAAACCCAGTCCCCGGCCGATCCGGTAATCCTGGCCGTCTTTCTTCCGGAAGAACATGTCGAAAAGATGCGGCAGATCCTCCGGTTCAATACCCGGACCTTCATCTTCGATGGAAATGTACGCCGTTCGAAGACCGTCGTCGACACTCCGGCCCGCACATTGGGACGCATCGTACGACCCTGCTTGATCGCGGGGTCCGGCTTGAATACACAACGTGATCACCCCGTGAGGCGGAGAATACTTCAGCGCGTTATGCACCAGATTGATGAAGACGCGTTGCATCCGGCGGCCGTCGACGGTGACGACGAGCGGTCCATCGTCCGGCCCGATCAGACGGAATGTGATGTCTTTGGCCTGCGCCTCGGACCGAAAGACATGCACCACGTCCTCGGCCAGTTTCCTGACCGGGACTTCGGACAGGCTCAACGGCAAACCGGAATAGCTCTCTTGGTAGACGTCGAGCATGTCATGAATCATGCCGAGAAGCAGATCCGCCGTAAAACGCAGATCTTCCAGCCAGGATCGCTGTGGTTCCGCCTTCAATTCAGGTCGCTGGATCAGCCACTCCAGCGTTTTCTTGATGCCGGCCAACGGGTTTCTGATGTCATGCGCAAACATCGAGGCAAACTGGCTCAGCGAAGCCAGCCGTTCCGTTCGGAGCAAGTGCTGCTCCAAGGCCTTGCGCTCCGTGAGATCGATGAGTTGCAGCATCACGGTCTCCACCTGCAAGGATCCCGCAACAGGAGTGAGGTCCAGATCCATGATCAGCCGGTCTCCACGCATCGTCATCACGTGCGTTTCGCCGGCGGATTGCTCTCGGCCGGTTTCAAAGACTTCCTGCAACAGCCGTCCGAATCGCTCGCGCTCCGCTTCCGCGAACCACACCGCGACCACCTGTCCGATCATGCCGCGGACAGAGGTGCCGAGTTTCATCTCCGCGCGGCGGTTCACGTCCAGAATCATTCCTGCGCGGTCGACAAGAATCTTAGCGTCCACCGCATGGTCCCAGAGCATGCGATAGTGGACCTCCGACGTGCGCAGCTCGCCATTGAGTTGCTCGAGTTCCGCCACTTGGCGTTGCCGCTCATGGGATGTCCGTTGTAGGCGCTCGGCCAGCTCATCGAACTTGGCGGCCAACCGGTCGATTTCGCGGATGCCGCTGGATCGTATCTCGCAGCCGGAATCAGCACGCTCCGCCTCTCCGAGGACGGCGACCCGCTTGATCAATTCATTGATGGGACGCACGATCCGCTTGGCCAGCCGCCATCTGAGCCAGGCCACGAGCATGACGGCGCCGATCCAGAATCCGGCCAGCTTCCACATCAAGACCCGCAGCGGAGCGTAGGTTTCCGCCGGATCTTGGGTGACCAACACGTTCCATCGCTGGGCCTGGGCCATGTCGTTCGGCAACACGACCGGCGCGATTCCGATAATGCCGCCGGCGCGCCCATGCGTATCTTCCACTGTCGTCCTCCGAGCTCCGCCGGCGTGCGGCGCGCCGAGCCCCGCCGACGACGTCTCCTGCACCAGGATGCGATGCAGCTCCGGCGCGAGGAGCGGGCAAGCCAGGACCATGCCGGTGTCGCTCAACAACATGACATGCCCGGTCTTGCCGATGATGCTGTGTACCGACCCGAACCACGGCGAGAGACCGATCATGACCTTGAGCCCACCGATCACATTGTCCCTATCCAGAATCGGCGCCACGATTTCCAGGTATCCCTGGCCGTCGTCATCGAATCGATAGTCGCCGACCCAAGGCTGTCGCAGGCTGAAGATGATCGGCCACCAGGGTTGTCGCATGTAGTGAAGCCGGGTGGCTTCGCTCGTGTAGCCGCCCGTCATGCGGCCGTTGCGGTCCAGAACGATCAACGACCTGAAGTACGGAGCTTGCTGTTCACGCCAATGCCGGAGCGGCGGATCGTTCAGGCGGGGCGGCGAATCGGCGCGTACGGACTCACGGACTTCGGGAAGGGCCGCGAGCCGCTGAATCCAGTCCACTTCCTTGGACAGGAGCAGGGCAATTTTCTCGCCGCTCTGACGGGCCAGCTCCTGAAAGGCCGTGCCGACCGTGTCGTGAAGGGATCGCTCGGCGTGCCAATAGGCATAGGCAAGCCCGGCCGTTCCGGCCAGGATGCCGATCGTGAGGACGGAGAAGGTGATGAGACTTTCGAGCCCGATGCCGGCTTTAGGCCGCATTATTCACGACACTTCTGCCGTAATCGCGGATTTCCGGCTGCGGGCAATACAGTCGGCGGCCAACAACCTTTCCGCCGCGAGTTGATCGAACGCGGCGGCTCAAGCAACGCTTGGTATGACGGGCGGGGCATAGAGTTCCACGCCTGGTCATCCGCCGCGATGAAGCCGGCGCACGTCTACGCAGCCTGCCTGCTTCTGGGTTGCCTCCCGCCCTCGGTTTCCCCGGCAGCCGACAACTCGAACCGGCGCCGACGTTCCGAGTCGCTCTCAGCCCCCATCATCACCGCCAACAGCCAAACGAGCGCACAAATCGTGAACAGTCCGATGATCCAGACCATAGACGCTCCCTTTCGCTTTGCTACAGAAATTCCGGGCTGCTTTCACTGTCCGGTCAGGCTGCATGCCGGCTTGCACGAGTCTCCGTCGTCCGCCCTTCTCCTTCTATAGGCTCGCCTTCTTCATTGAGCCCCCTTCTCGCTTGGGCGTACAGGATCTCTATGCAGACAAACAACGTCACGACCATCGTGAGCAGTCCCGCAACAATACCCCAATAGCCCCACGACATAAATAACTCACCCGCGGTTGATACCAACATCGACCGGCCCCGGCGGAGTGCCGGGACGGCGCTTCTGCTTACGCCGTCTTGCGATACACCGGTTCTGCCTGTTCGAACCTCGCGTACGGCATCCGCTCTTCCAGCGCACGACGGCTGGACATGAAAAGTCCGGCGATCAACACCCCCATGAGCCCGAGCGTCGCCCCGATCACATGACCGGTGGAAATTTGAGGCCAGGTTCTCGAGGCCCCGGTCGCCGGAGCGGCCTCCGGAGTCGTCGATGCCTGTGCCAATTGTGTGAACTGATCCGACTGCAGCTCCGCTCGAATCGCGGCATTGTATAACGCCGCTGTCTGCTCCTGAATGCCGCTGTTCGCTTCTTCGTAGAGCGCCTGAGCATGGGTCACTCGAACAACCGCCGCGCCGATCCCCTCTTGAATTTGGTCGCTGGATCGATGGTGGGCGACGGCGGCGCTGACGATCGCTTCACCAAGATTCGCTTGCTGTGTCGCCGCGAAATTTTCAGCAACCCGGTATCCGGCCATGTCGGCTTGCTCGATCATCCGGTCGTTATAGCCGTTGATGTACTGGTCGGCCGAGAGCAACCCATGGGCGATGCCTCGTTGCGTGAAATTGACGATGGCCCGTCCTTTCACCAGTTCGGCTCGTGCAGCATTGGCTGCTTCCATTTTGTCGGCCCAAGCTTTGGTCGATGCGACGAGACTTTCCGGGGTCCCGTCGAGACCATAGCTGAGCATGGTCATCCGATTGAGCTCCGTCGCAGCCGCCATCGTTTCTTTGCCGGTCGATAGATCGAGCAGGGTGCTGCTGACGATGGCCTCCCCTAGCGCCGGCTCCACAAGCTCCATTTCGGAGAAGGATTGAGAGGAAGGAATGGCCTCGCCCGTCGGCAGCCCCACGACTCCGCTGGAAGCCATGAACAGCAGGAAGCCTCCCAAAATGGTTGCACAGAATCCGACGGCGACCATGATATCCACCGCCTCAAATGACCGTTTCATAACCGCCTCCTGGTGGGTATCCCGCCCCACATGTGGGTCAATTATCTCGGTTTCACGTCGCTATGTTCGTGCTTGAGATAAGGATAAGTTGAAGGCAAGCATGATGCCGGTCATGCTGTCAGCAGAAGATATTGAACTCATTACACAGGGACGGTTTAGGATCGCGGTCGAGTGGTTGTTTCGCACCAGCGCTGCGTCAAAACAACCACCAGCAGCCTCTCGCTCATTTCAACTCGACAATCGTCACGCCGTCTCCTCCCTCGGCCCGCTCGCCTGCCCGGGAACGGGCCACATAGGGAGACCCAGCGAGATACTCGCGGAGGACTGCCTTCAATCGTCCTGTTCCGTATCCATGAATAATGCGCAGGAGCGGCGTACCCGCCAGTGTGGCTCGGTCGAGTGCCGCAACGACTGATTCCAACGCCTCGTCGCCTGCTTGTCCGCGGACATCGATCACCGTCGCCGCATCCCCGCCCGCGAGGTCTCGTTCAGCGCCGACAGCGGCAGTCCGACGGCGCTCGCCGCTTGGACCGGCAGAGGCGGACTCACCAATACCCACGAGATCACTCACGGTCGCCAGCACGGCTCCCTCGCCCACTTTGACACGTACCCGCTTCTTTCCCTGCGGCGATTCGAGGAGGGTGCCGGTAAGGCCCAATCCCCTCAGTTCGACCCGGCTGCCGACATCGAGCCGGCTCGGATCCGCCGTCGTGGCGTCGGGACTTGTCTCGCGCCGCGATTCGAGTTCTATATGGGCGAGTCGTTGTTTGACCTCTTTGGCCCTTTCCAGCTTTTGGTCCCGCTTCAACTCATCGATGGTGGCTTGAACTTGCGCCCGAGCCCGCTGAAATTCCTGTGTGAGTCTCCGCCTGAGGCCCTTGCGCTCTTCCCGCTCCGACTGCCGGAGGTCGGTTAAAAGACGATTGGCGGCTTCGGCCGCCTCTTCGGCATCGAGACGGGCCTGCCTTGCTCGATCCAACTCCGCCGTCAGCTCACGTTGGCGTTCTTGCACATCGCTCAGCAATCGCTCGAGAAGACGATCGTTGCGCTGAAGCCGATTCCGCGCGTCATCCAAGATGGACGCATCCATGCCGAGCCGGCCGGCAATATCCAATGCGGCGGACCCGCCGGGGAGACCCATCACCAGGCGGTAGGTTGGGGACAATGTATGGAGATCGAATTGCACGCTGGCATTCGCGAATCCGGGCGTTGACTGGGCGAGCGCCTTCAACTCATTGTAGTGAGTCGTCACAATTACTTTGAGCCCCCGCTGAGCCAACTGCGTCAACAACGCGCTCGCCAAGGCCGCGCCTTCCGTGGGGTCGGTCGACGTGACCGGCTCATCCAGCAAGACGAGGACTTGTCGCCAGGGAGCCTCTTGGTTCGAAGGGATGCCCTGATCCACCACTTCGCTGAGTAGTTGCACCATTTTGGTGATATGGGCCGAAAAGCTGGACAGATCTTTCGTGAGATCCTGTGCATCCCCGATATCCGCATAGACGGACGGAAAGAGCCCCATATCGGAGCCTGGATCACAGGGCAAATGCAGCCCGGACCGGACCATCAAGGCGAACAGCCCGAGAATCTTCAAGGTCACCGTTTTACCGCCGGTATTGGGACCGGTAATGACCAAGACGGCGACCGCTTCGTCAAACAGAATATCGTTCGCCACGACGTGATCTTTGGTGAGCAGCAAGAGTGGATGCCTCGCCCGGCGAAGCACGATGCGGCCGCGAGCATTGAGCGAAACCGGCGCGGCGCGTAATTGCCGGCTCAAGGCCGCTTTGGCGGTGATCACGTCCAGCTCGGTGATGACCTCGATCATGTTCCGGAGATCATCCGCCCGCTCGGCCACCAGACCGGACAGTTCCCGCAGGATCCGCCGGACCTCGCGATCAATCTCGAGGTCGGCAACCTTGATCGCATTGTTGAGATCGACCAATTCCCTTGGCTCGAGGAAGACGGTGGCGCCGCTGGCCGACACATCGTGCAAGATCCCCGGAATGCGGCCCTGCATCTCAACCTTGACCGGGACGACATAGCGTCCTTGCCGCTGGGCGAAATAGGTTTCTTGCAAGACCTCCGCATAGCGTTTGGAGTGGAGGATCTGTTCCAGCTGGTGGCGGATACGCTGCTTCAGCTCCTGCGCGTGGTGCGTGAGTCGACGGAGCTCCGGAGTCGCCGATTCTGCGATCGACCCGTCGGGCAAAATCGCCTCGTCCAAGGACCGCTTGAGCCGATGAATGTGCGATTGGTCTGCCAATGGCTTGGCCAAGGATTGAATACGGGCGGCTTCAGGGTGCCGAGCCATATACCCGCTCACGTTTTCGATCGTGCCAAGGACGAGCGAGCAATCGCGGAGTTCCGGGGCTTCCAGCCAGCCTCCTTTCTCGACCCGCGCCAGAATCTCGCTGATATCCGGAAACCCGACCGAAGGGAACGAATCGACCTGGTCCCTCAATGCCACCATTTCAGTCGTTTCTTCTTGGCGTGTTCCGGCCGCGTCGAGATCGGTTTCCAGCCGCAGGGTCAGACATCGCTGTTTTCCTTGAGCCGAATGGGCATGAGCGGCAAGCGCCTCCAAGAGCTTGGGCCAATCGAGGACATCGGCCGCTTCTACTTGCAAAGAGGTTCGGAACATGGCATGGGCCATTGATTAGATAGATCACGGGCGCAGATTGCTACTGTACCGGAGGGTTGAAGAAGTGGGCAAGATGATCGCCCATGCCCGAGCGACATTTCGGTCGTCAGGCGAGAGGCCTTGATTGGTGAATGGTTGACATGAGTCAGGACGGCCAGTACTATCGCCTCGGACAGCGGCGCCACCCCGGCAACATTTTTGAGGATCAGGACCAATGGCAACCAGAATCGGCATCAATGGCTTCGGGAGAATCGGTCGAAATGTGCTGCGTGCGTCACTCGGCGATCCCGATTTGGAATTCGTGGCCACCAACGACCTCACCGATGCGAAGACGCTCGCGTATCTGCTCAAATATGACTCGATCCATGGAACGCTCAATGTTCCGATTGAAGCGAAAAACGACCAGCTGATCGTGGACGGGAAACCGATCAAGGTGCTCGCGATCAAAGATCCGAAGGAACTTCCATGGAAAGCCCTCAATGTCGATGTGGTCATCGAATCGACCGGACGCTTCACCGATCGGGAAGGGGCCGGGAAGCATCTCGCGGCTGGCGCAAAAACCGTCATCATCTCCGCGCCCGCGAAGGATCCGGATGCCACGCTGGTGTTGGGCGTCAACGAAGACGTCTATGATCCGCGTTCCCACCATATCGTCTCCAATGCGTCCTGCACAACCAACTGTCTCGCGCCGGTGGCCAAAGTGCTCCTGGACAGCTTCGGCATCAAACACGGCGTCATGACCACCATCCATTCGTACACGAACGACCAGCAACTGTTGGATTTGCCCCACAAAGACCTGCGTCGCGCCAGGGCTGCCGCGATGTCGATGATCCCCACCAGCACGGGCGCCGCCAAAGCGCTTCATCTCGTGTTGCCTCAACTCAAGGGCAAGATGGACGGCCTGGCGATCCGCGTGCCGACTCCCAATGTCTCATTGGTAGATCTCACCGTGGAGACGGAGCGGGATTGTGACGTGGCCTCGGTGAACGACGCGTTCAAGCGAGCGGCAACCGGTCCGATGAAGCACATTCTGGCCTATTCGGAGGAGCCGATTGTCTCCATCGATCAGAAAGGCGATGCGCATTCCGCGACGGTGGACGCCCCTCTGACGACCGTTATCGAGAAACGACTCGTGAAGGTCACCGCCTGGTATGACAACGAATGGGGCTACTCCTGCCGGGTACGCGATCTGGTCAAATACATCGCCGGCAAGCGGTAACGTCCAAAAAGGACGCGCATGAACCTCCACAAGCAAATCATCGACGATCTGCAACTGAGCGGCAAGCGGGTGATCATCCGCGCCGATTTCAATGTCCCGCTCGATGACGCCCTTCAGATCACCGATGACACGCGCATCAGGTCGACGTTGCCCACGATCAACCACGTCGTCGATGAAGGGGCAAAGGTCATTCTCTGCTCCCACTTGGGCCGTCCCGGCGGAAAATTTGATCCGAAATACAGTCTGGCGCCGGTGGCGAAACGGCTCCAGCGGCTGCTCGGCAAAGAAGTCATTTTCGCGCCGGACTGCATCGGACCGGCCGTCGAGGCGCTGGTCGCGAAAATGAAACCGGGCGACGTGATGTTGCTCGAAAACCTGCGATTCCATGCCGAGGAGGAGAAGAACGACGACGCTTTTTCGAAGGCGCTCGCCGCTCTCGCGGACGTCTATATCAATGACGCCTTCGGCGCCGCCCACCGTGCCCATGCCTCGACGGTCGGCATCACGAAATTCGTGAAGGAGGCTGCCGCCGGCTATTTGCTCAAGAAGGAAATCGAATATCTCGAAGGGGCGGTCGCCAACCCGGTCCGTCCGTTCGTCGCAATCCTCGGCGGCGCCAAGGTGTCCGGCAAGATCGGGGTCATCGAAAACCTCGGCAAGAAAGTCGATAAAGTCATCATCGGCGGCGGCATGGCGTTCACCTTTCTCAAAGCCATGGGGCTCGAAATCGGCAAATCCCTCGTGGAAATGGACATGCTCGACTTTGCGAAGGGCGTCCAGGACCATGCGTTCGCCAGCGGCGTGAAGTTCTACCTGCCCGTCGATTGCGTGGTGGCCGCGGGCCGTGAACCGGGAGCGGAAACGAAGATTGTGCCGGTGCAGGAAATTCCCAAGGGCTGGTACGGACTGGATATCGGACCGGCGTCGGTCAAGCTCTTCGCCGAAGCGGTTCAGAATGCCAAGACCATTCTTTGGAACGGCCCGATGGGCATGTTCGAAGTCGATGCCTTCGCGCGCGGGACACTCGCGATGGCCCATGCGGTCGCCAATGCCTATGCCTTGAGCATCGTCGGCGGAGGAGAAACCGCATTGGCCGTTCACAGAGCCGGAGAATCCGAAAGTATTTCGTTCATCTCTACCGGCGGCGGCGCCGCACTTGAGCTCCTCGAAGGCAAGACGCTTCCCGGCCTGGCGGCCCTTCCCACCCGCCCGACCTAAAGCCCGCTGTGAGAATTCCTTTCCTCGTCGGCAATTGGAAAATGAACAAGACGGCATCGGAGGCGTCCGTCCTCGTACGGGAGTTCATACGCCGCTGTCCACCCCGGCCGGACATTCAAATCGGACTGGCGCCGCCGTTCACTGCGTTACACAGCGTCCGCGAGGCGCTCGGGACCGATTCTCCCTATCACCTCGGCGCCCAGAATATGTTCTGGGAAGACAAGGGCGCGTTTACCGGCGAGATCTCCGGCCCGATGCTCACGGATCTGGGCTGCCGCTTCGTCATCATCGGCCATTCCGAACGCCGGCAGTACTTCGGTGAGCAAGAGGAGTGGACAAACAAGAAGGTCGCCGCGGCGCTCCGCTATGATCTTCGGGCGATTCTCTGTGTGGGAGAAACATTGGCGGAACGTGAAGGAGGACGGACGGAGAGCGTGGTGACTCGCCAGCTGATGAACGGACTCGCCGGATTGACCAAAGACCAGATGAGCCTCGTGGTTGTGGCTTATGAACCGGTCTGGGCCATCGGCACCGGGCGGGCGGCCACTCCGGAACAAGCCGTGTCCGTCCACCGGGTGCTACGCCAAGCCGCGCAGGACCACTGGTCGGCGGAAACCGCCGATGCTTTGGTCATTCTCTATGGAGGAAGTGTGACGCCTCACAATATCGGCAGCTTCCTTTCATGCGACGGCATCGACGGGGCACTCGTCGGCGGGGCTTGTCTCGATCCTGCTTCCTTTGCTACACTCGCTGAAATCACTGCGACCTGTCGCACATCTCGCGGATAACCGTCGATAACCGCCCATGTACACCTTGCTCGTCATTGTTCATGTCATCGTCTGCACGCTGATGATCGGGGCGATCTTGCTTCAGTCGGGCAAGGGGGCCGAAATTGGGGCGGCGTTCGGCGGATCGAGTCAGACCGTGTTCGGAAGCCGGGGGCCGGCCAACTTTCTGAGCAAGTTCACCGTCGTCACGGCTCTTGTGTTCATGCTGACATCGCTTTCGCTGGCGATCCTGGCGAAGGACAGGAACTTTTCATCCACCGTCATCGATCTGAACAAGAAACCGGCTTCAACCGCCCCTGCCGAGCCGGCTCCCCCATCCTCCCCCGGCGGAGAATCCAAGGCGCCGGCCGCCGGCGAATCCCATCCCGACAACGCCTCCGGTTCTCACTGACCTCCAGCCTATTTTTTAGTTCTTCCTGGAGTTGTGTGGGCCTTCACTTATGTCCCATCCGGACAAGGTTCTGCGTTCGGCGCAGACTCGCCCACGCTGCTGTAGATAGGCGGAGCCTTGGCTGACGAACGGCGCGTGCATCCGGTGTTGCCCGTGATGCGATGGAGTCACTCCGCTATTCCTGTAGAGCCTGTTTGCTCGCTGCGCCTCACGGATTACCGGAACGGCGCTGCTGTCGGCCACGGCTCCTTTGACCGACAGGTGGCGCCACGGCCAAACCTTCGCACGCATCCGTTCCAGCCAAGGCCAGAGGAGGCGTGAAGACTGGTTGCCCCCCAGTTCCTGCCGCTTCACGAAGACACCGGCCGCTTCACGAAGACACTGAGCGCTCACCGACTCGCGCCCGTGCGCAAAACGTGAGGCGATTTATTCATCGCCTCGCGCACCTCACCTGCGAAGTCGCGGCTCCCCTGCCCGGACGGACTCGCGGGGGGCCTGCTTCACGAATCACAAGGCAAGGGGTCCACGACGCGAGAAATAACGAGGTGCGCGAGACGAAGCGTGAGGTTCACGGCGCGAAGAATAATGAGCGCCACGTTTGTGGACGCCCGCTATGCACGCTTGAATTATGATTACAAGATCTGATTCAAGATCTGATTACAAGACCTGACCCAAAATCTTTTTCACGGACAATGCATAGCCGTCGCTTCGCGACAGCAACCGTTCGGTAAGTGCGGTGCCTTCACCTCCGCGCAAGTCGCAGGTAATGCCTCGTCTCTGCATACCCAGAAGCGGGCTGTCGACGGTACGGCTCCTCGGCATCCGCAACGGTTGAAACCGCATGGTAGAGGCGGTTCCTCGATTCACGAGTCAGCAAGACAAGCGTTACTTTGGATTCGCGTCTGATTGATAT
>DATFFC010000180.1:0-15637 GCA_035250505.1 Nitrospiraceae bacterium
CCACGAGGTGCGGGATCGGCCTGTTCAAACGTCTCTTAATAGAGGGGCGTATTGCGCTCACGGGTGTGTTGTCTCCACACGCCGTTCCCAGCAGACTCCATACATTCGAACAGGAAGGTGCTGCATCAATGGAAGGACTGAAAGAGTTGGTCGATTACGGCATCATCGGGTTGCTCGTCGTCCTGAGTGTCTGGGCGGTAGCGGTGGCCATGGAACGCTGGATCTATTTTCGGCGCGTGGACACCCGCCGCTTTCAGACACAACAGGAGTTTGAGATTGCGCTCACCAGACGCTTGGTCGTGATCGGCACGGTCGCCGCCAATGCGCCCTATATCGGTCTCCTCGGCACGGTGCTCGGTATTATGTTGACCTTCCACACCATGGGCACTTCCGGCACCATGGCGGTCCAAACCATCATGATCGGCTTGAGCCTGGCGCTCAAGGCCACGGCCGTCGGCTTGCTGGTCGCAATTCCCTGTGTGGTCTTGAACAACATCCTCCGGCGCCGTGTCAACGAACTCGTCACCCAGTTCAAGGTCCAACATGGAACGTGAACTGGATCAGATCAACGTCATCCCCCTCGTGGACGTGATGCTGGTCTTGCTGGTCATCGTCTTGACGACGGCCACATTTATCACCACCGGTCAGGTACCGGTCGAGCTGCCGAAATCCAAAGAGGCGGGCGACCGTAAAGATGTGCCGCTCGTCATTACGCTGACCGCAGAGGGACATCTCTACATGAATGACCAGCCCGTTCCGCCGGATGGCCTCAGAATTGTCCTGACGCCCCATCCCAGAGAGTCCTTGGTACTCGTGCGCGCCGACAAGATCACGGTCCTCGAGCGGTTCGTGAGCGTGGTCGATGAAGTGCGCGGACTCGGATTCCGGCAGGTCACGCTCGAAGTGGTCAAATCGTGAGCACGGATGCTCCCAAGTCGCGCCCCACGCGCTACTCTTCCGTCTGCTGGGTCTCGTCCATCGCCATTCATGGCGTGGTAGTGGGTGCAGCCATGGCATTGGTATCCGATCTCACGCTGCCGCCGTCGCATGAAAAGTTCACCTGGGAGGTGGCGGTCGTTGAGAAACCCGCGCCACCCGAACCGGCGGTTCCCGCCCCGCCTCCCGTCGCCCCGACGCCTCCGGAACCTCAAGCAGTGAAAACGCCCGCCCCCGCCAAACCTCGGCCTATGCGACAGGAATCGGTCGTACAGAAGACGGAGCCTGTGCAAGAGAAGCGGCCGGTGGAAGCACCGCAGCCGATGCAGGAAGTTCAGCCCGTCCAGGAACTTCAATCCGTGAAGGAGACCCAGCCGGTGCAGGAAGTTCAGCAGCCTCAAGAAATCCAATCCGTGAAGGAGGCTCAGCCGGTGCAGGAGGCCCGGCTGCAAAAGGCGCTGCAGCCGGTTCAGCAAGCGGCGCACGAGCAGGTCACGGCAATAACCCGTCCGGTCCAGGAAGCGACTCAGCCGGCGCGCGAAGTGACACAATCGGTATTGCGAAGCGACGCGCCGGTTGAATCGGCAGAGTCGGTTGAACGATCCCTTCAGACGGTCCAGCCGCTGATGCGCGGCGAGCACGTCGAAGCCGCCGTGGTACAAGATCACGCCGTCGCATCCGTACCTTCCTACACTCAACACACGACCATGCAAGAATCACAGGTCTCGGTGGAGACCGCTCCGAAAGTGGAGCAGACCGTGACGGCTCGACATACACCCGCCGTCCAGCAGCGCACTCTCCAGCATATGCCCGTTCGAGCCAGGCCGACCGCGCGCCCCGACTACGGGTGGCTGGCTCAAGCGCTCTTTGCCAATATGGATCAGCGGAAACGCTATCCCCTTGAGGCGAAGCTCAACCGTTTGGAGGGAAAAGTCGTCCTTCGCTTGACGATCGAGCAACGAGGGACGTCGGTCTACTTGCTCGACATGGCGCTGGAAGAGAGTTCGGGGCATGCGATTCTGGACAGACATACCCAAGAGGTAGTCCGTAAAGCCTTCCCGATCCAAGTCAAGCATGTCCTGTCCCAGCCTCAGATTCAGCTCGATTTGCCCTTTTCATATTCCGTGGAATAAGGATCAACCTGCCGTCACCTGAACAATCGGAGGACACCATGACCTATCAACGATTCACTCGGCAAACCTTGCTCATCATGTTCGGTCTCAGCACCTTGTCATTATGGCTGCCCGCCACCGAGTCCCGCGCCCAACAGAACGGCGAGAAATCCTTTCATGCCGTCGCCACCGATGCCAAGGGCGTAGAAACCGATCTCAAAAATGTCCTCTTCTACTGGGAAGAGAAGGTGAGCGAGACCGCATTTATCCCACACGAACTGAAACACCTGCCGGTTAAGCGCGGGACCGCGACCGTCAACATCAAATTCGACGGCATCAAACATATCGACGTGAAGGCCAACGGAGACAAAACTCCGCCCGTCCTCCACATTACCCTGAGCAACGGAAAGACCGGCGAGTTCCCGCTGGCCATCAACGGCAACTTCAAAGGGGATTCGGATTTCGGCGCGGTAGAGGTCCCGGTCCATGATTTGAAGAAGCTTGAATTCAAACCATAGCCCACATTATTCATGACGGTTCGTGACGAAACCGCCAAGACGTCAGGCGAGACGGGCGCGCGGAGCGCTGAGAGACCGAGGCATACTTGAAACAGTATGTCGAGGCCGCGAGGAGCGAGCCCGCCCGCATGGCTGCGGAACTTGCAGCCAGGCTTGTCGCAGCAGCGTATCGGCGGTTGCAGTAGAAGCGTTCATGAATAATGTGGGATGGGGGCTGCCACCGTTGACAGCCGCTGCTTGTTGGACGGAGGTCCGATATTCATGCATTTCAATGATCATGAGCACCAAGACGACGCATGAATTTCCGTCGCAGCACGTATCTGTTCTTCGCCGTCCTGTTGGCGGCGTCTGCCTTCTTCGTCCTCCGGTGGACGGGGACTCCCGCAATCCCCGCTTCGGATGCGGTCAACGGTTCCGATGATGAGACGAGCGTCACGCTGGCGCCGGTAATCGTCGAGCACATCCGACAGAGTACGAAAGCCGTCGGAACGCTTCACGCCAACGAATCCATCATGATCCGGCCGGAAATCCCCGGCCGGGTGCGGCAGGTCTTGTTCCAGGAAGGCCAGGCGGTCGAAAAAGACGCCTTTCTGATTGAACTGGACGATTCGGAGCTCCAAGCGGAGCTTGCACAAGCCGCCGCTCAGCTCAAGGTTTCCCGCCTCACGTACGAGCGAATCAAACAGTTGGACCTGGACGGCAAACGGTATGTGCCGAAGCAACAGCTCGATGAGGTGGCGGGCTCTCTTCAAGTTGCCCAGGCTGCGCACGTGCTCTACTCGACACGCCTGGCAAAAACCAAAATCCGGGCGCCGTTTGCCGGTCTGACCGGAATCCGACGCATCTCGCCGGGAGATTTTGTCGTGGCCGGTCAGGACCTCGTCAATCTGGAAGACGTCCGCACCCTCAAGATCGATTTCAAGGTCTCGGAAACGCTGCTGCGCCATATGGTCCCGGGCCAGTCCGTCGAAGTGACGACGGATGCCTACCCCGGAGAAACATTTCAAGGCACCGTGTACGTGGTGGATCCGAAAGTCGATATGTCGACACGGTCCGTCCAGGCGCGGGCGCGCATACCGAACGTCAATTATCGGCTGAGGCCCGGCATGTTTGCGCAGCTCACGCTGTTCTTTGGACAGCAGGAGCGCGCGCTGCTCATTCCCGAGGAAGCCGTCGTTCCGCAGAAGGACAAGACCTTTGTCTATCGAGCCGAGGGAGGGACGGCGCGGTGGATGGAAGTGCAGCTTGGGATGCGCACACGCGGCCATGTGCAAGTCCGGCAGGGCCTCAAGGAACAGGATCTGGTCGTCCGCGTCGGGCATCACAAATTGCAAGACGGCACCCGTATTCGGTCGCTGAACGAATCAATTCCTCACTGAACGTCGATCGCAACACTCCGCATGAGACTGTCAGACATTTCCATTCAGCGTCCCGTCTTGGCGACAGTCATGACGCTCCTGCTGATGCTGTTTGGCCTGTTGTCCTATTCCAAGCTGCCGGTCCGTCAGTATCCGGACATTACGTTCCCCATCATTTCGGTGCAGACCGTCTATCCGAGGGCGGACGCCAAGTTGATCGAGAGCGACGTCACCACGATCATCGAAGAAGCCCTGAGCGGCATCGAAGGGCTTCGCACGTTGCGCTCCATCAGTCGTGAGGGACTGTCATACATTGGACTTGAATTCGCGCTCACACGGAATATCGATGCAGCGGCCAATGACGTCCGGGACCGGGTTGCGAGCGTGCGGCACTTGCTTCCTCTCGCCATCGAAGCGCCGCTGGTCATGAAAGTCGACAGCGAAGCAGACGGCATCATGTGGCTGGCCCTGATCAGTGACCGGCATACCGAATTGGAGATCACCGATTTCGCCGAACGTCAGATCAAGGATCAACTGTCATCGCTTCCGGGAGTTTCTCGGGTTGTGCTGGAAGGACAACGCCGCTACGCGATGCGGATTTGGCTGCATCCGGACCGTCTGGCGTCCCGTGGCCTCACGGTGCAGGACGTTGAAGATGCCCTTCTGACGCAGAATGTCTCCATTCCCGGCGGACGAATCGAGAGTACCGCACGCGAATTCAGCGTCCGTATGAGCGGCGGATTGGTGAAACCGGAGCAATTCAATCAGCTCATATTGGCCTATCGGGACGGCTACCCCATCCGCTTGCAGGATGTCGGCACGGCCGAAATCGGCGCCGAAGACGACCGGAAGATGGTCCGCGTCAATGGCAGGCCTTCGGTCGGCTTGGGCATCATGAAGCAATCCAAGGCAAACACGCTCGCAGCGGCGCGAGCGGTCAAGGGGAAGTTGCTGGCGTTGGAGGACTTACTGCCGCCAGGCATGCAATTGATCACGGCCTTCGACAGCTCCATCTATATCGAGGAATCTCTTCACGAAGTGTACGCGGCGGTAGGCCTGTCCTTGATCTTAGTCGTCCTCGTCGTGTTCGTCTTTTTGAGAAGCACCAGGGCCACATTGATTCCGGTCGTGGCTATTCCCGGTTCGGTTTTGGGCACGTTCATCATCATGCATGCGACCGACTGTTCCATCAACACGATCACCCTGCTGGGATTCGTACTGGCCATCGGGTTGGTGGTCGACGATGCCATTGTCGTGGTCGAAAACGTGTACCGCCGAATTGAACAGGGCCTGGGCCCGATACAGGCGGCGGCCGAAGGCAGTCGTGAGATCGGGTTCGCCGTCATCTCGACGACGTTGACGTTGGCGGCCGTCTTTGTCCCGATCATTTTCCTTCCCGGCATCGTCGGCCGTCTGTTTACCGAGCTCGGCATTGCCGTCGCCGGGTCGGTCCTGCTGTCGGGCTTTATCGCACTGACTCTTACGCCGGCCATGTGCGCCCGGATGTTGGTCGTAAGATCGGCCGGCCTGGCTGAAGGGGATGCGACACAGGATGCAAGCAGGTGGCCTCAACGGATTGCGAACGGGTATCGCCGGAGCTTGTCTGCGGCCTTGAGCGCCCGGATGACGGTGATCACCTGTGCCGTCCTTTCCCTTGTCATCAGCGCGATCTTAATGAGCCGGTTGCCCGCGGAACTCGCGCCCTTGGAAGACAAGGGGTGGTTTACGGTTCATCTCAAAGCTCCGGAAGGCTCGACCCTCGCCTACACGGACCGCTATACCGGACAGGCGGAAGAGTTACTGGCCCGCATCCCGGAAATGGATTCCTACTACACGGTCGTCGCGCGTGGCGAGTTTCAGCCGATCGTAAATCGTGCCGTCAGCTATGCCACCCTCAAAGATTGGTCTATTCGGAACCGGCTTCAGCAACAGATTGTCGACGAAGTGAATCACCCCCTTGTAGCGATCCCGGGGGTCTCCGCTTACGCGATCAATCCTCCTTCGATCGATGTGGTTGACGACGGCAAAGATTCCGTACAGCTCGTCATCCGGGGACCGGCCTATGAAGTGTTGGACGATGTCGTTTCAAAAATCAGAGAAGAACTCTTCGGCCGACCATTATCCGTCAATTTCGCAACCGACCTTGATCTGAACAAGCCGGAGGTGCGAGTCGACGTCAATCGAGACAAGGCGGCGGATCTCGGCATCCCGGTTGAAACCATCGGCAGAACACTGGAAACCTTCCTTGGCGGCCGAAAAGCCTCCACCTTCATGCGGGAAGGACGAGAGTATCCGGTGATTATCCAGACCAGATCACAGCACCGCAGCACCGGTTCCGATATTGAACAACTTCAGGTCCGAGGCGCAGCGGGAAATCTGATTCCACTCAACAATCTCGTCGGGATCCACGAAACAGTGGCGCCGAGGCAGCTCAATCACTACGACAAATTGAGGTCCGTCACGATCACGACAGGCATCGAGCCCGGTTCCACGCTGGGTCACTCGTTGGCGTCATTGGAACAGGTGGCGCGCAAGCATCTCCCGGCGGGAGCGACCATCAGCTATGCCGGAGAGTCCAAAGAATTCAAGGAGTCGGGCGGTACGCTTCATCTGACCTTTGTCCTCGCGTTGCTCGTCATTTACTTGATCTTGGCGGCGCAATTCGAAAGCTTCCGCCATCCGGTGACCGTCCTCGTCTCGGTGCCGCCCGCCCTCGCCGGGGCGCTCTTGGCGCTGACACTGTCGCAGGGCACTATGAATATCTATAGCGAGATCGGATTGATGATTCTCATCGGTCTTGTCACGAAGAATGCCATCTTGATCGTTGAATTTGCCAACCAACTGGGCGACCGAGGCATGGACTTGCGTTCCGCCGTGATCGAGGCGTCGGCGCTTCGGCTGCGTCCCATCATCATGACCACGGCTGCGACAATTTTGGCCGCCCTCCCTTTGGCGCTCGCGACCGGGGCCGGCGCGGCCGGGCGCCGCCACATCGGCCTCGTGGTCATCGGGGGCCTGGTGTTGTCGACCTTACTTACACTCTACTTTGTCCCGGTGGTCTACAGTCTCCTGGCCGGACGGACGGCACCGCTCGTGAGACGATCACCCGATTCCAATCTTGTCGACCAACCACAGTCGGGAGTCGGAGGACATGAAAGGCTTCCTGTAAGCACGTGAATCAACGATATGCGGATGCATCGGTCCGTGGGCGTCGCGGTGGCAGGAGAGTCTATCCTAGCGGTCTTTCGGCGTGGCCGAAGAAGTGGAGAGGAATTCATTCGCGGGCATGGACGGCTTACATGCAAGACTCTCTTCAGCGGGGACGGCCGGCCCCTTGGCTCCAACCGCGCCGATGATCGCCTCATGCAAGGAATCGGCGGCCGCGTCCTTCGTGACATAGCCGGCGGCGCCCGCCTCCTTGAACATATGTTGGATCTGGTTGGCTTGATGCACCGAGAGTCCAATGACCACCGTGGATGGTCGCCGGGCTTTGATGAGTTTCGTGGCCTCCACCCCATCGATTTTCGGCAGATTGACGTCCATGACGACCACGTCGGGAGATAACGCATGCGCCAAGTCGACCGCTTCCTGGCCGTCCGCAGCCTCTCCAATGACTTGGAGATCCTGGTACCCGTCTAAGATGCCCCTCAAACCTTGCCGCACCATGGCATGGTCATCCACCAACAGGATACGCGTGGCTCCTTCCCGCTTCGGCACTGGTACACCCGTGAGTCCGGCCAGGCCCTGGACAGTCGGCGCCGCAGCATTGGGTCGCTTCGATCCATAGGGCAACATCAATATGACTCTGGTCCCGCAACCGGGGGTGGACTCCACTGCAAACCGCCCGCCGAGCGCTTCCATCCGCTCTCGGATACTGAACAGTCCGAACTGTCCGGCGTCTTGTCCCGGAAAGCTGCTCGGTCGCGTGGACGGACGAAAGCCTTGTCCGGCGTCCGATACTTCGAGCGTGAGGTCTTGGCCGTTCGATTGAACAGAAACCTGCGCCTTGTCGGTTTTCGCGTGCTTGACCACGTTCATCAGCAATTCCCGCACCGACTGAAATAGGAGGCCGATCTGGTCCTCCGTCAAATCCATGTGGACGGGTTCAGCGCGCACGTCCACCGTCAGATTGTGGCGGCGAAACTTCTCGGCCAACCATCTCAGACTCATGACCAATCCGAATTGCAGAATCGGCGGGGTGAGATCGGCCATGAGCGAACGAGTGTACATGATCGATTCATCCAGCACACGGTCGGCTTCGTGGAGCAGCCCGGCTAAGGTCGTATCCTTCGCCTGCTGGTCAGCCTTGAAGAGTTTCATTCGCAAGACGATCAAGAGCTGCGCCAGATAGTCGTGCAGTTCCGTGGCGACTTCCTTCCGCACCCGCTGCTCCGCCAAACTGAGTTGGGAAGCCAGCGCCCGCAGTTTGTTTTGGGAAAGCACCAATTCGCGGGTGCGTGCCGCGACCCGTCGATCCAGTTCTTCTTCGATTCGTCTGCGTTCCGTCACATCGCGCGTGAAGCAGCGGGTATGGATAAATCGGCCGTCTTCCCACAAAGCATTGGAGTGGATGAGAACGTCTTTTACCGTCCCGTCTTTGCAGCGCAGCCGAGCCGGATAGTCATACAGCGTCTCGCCTTGCAGCAGCCGTTTCAAGACATCGTCGATCGTGCCGGCGTCCGCGTGAAATTCCGCGATGTGATGCCCGATATATTCATCCGGTTGATAGCCCAACAGATCGAGTTCGGCTTTGTTGGCCCATAGGATCGTACCGTCCGGCCCCACCTGGTGGAGGCCTTCCGCCGCGTTCTCAAGGAAATCCGACAAATCCTGTTCGCGGCGCCGGAGAGTCCGTTCGGCTTCCTCCCGCCTGGCGATTTCGGCCTGCAGGATCTGGGCCCTCAACTGTAAGTGTGCAACGACCCGGTGGACCCGCTCCGTACTCTTGGATAAGAGAAAGCTTTCCGTGGGCCGGACGACAGAGTGCAATCCGCAAATACCGGCGAAGCGTACCGTGTCCTCAGACCGGGAAAATCCTTGAATGGGATAGGCGCAGAGCAACGAAAAGCGGTGAACCGCACCGAGCTGATTCCAGAGTTCTTCGAGCTGAAGCGCCGCGTCGTGCTTACCGTCCGCCCACAACAGCGCGACCATTTCGCCGAAGACCCGGACCGGTTTGCTCCCTCCTTGCGTGGCCTGATCAATAAGGCGCCCGATGAGGTCGGTGAACCGCCCCTGATGGGGATGTCCGAGGACCATGATCTCCTCGAGCGTAGCACGGGCATCGAGCGCAATAATCCGCCGGCGGGATGACGATGCCGGTTGCCCAGTGAGAGACGCCGCCAAACGTTGTTGCATGGCTTCGTGGTGCGGCTGTGTCGCGATAATGATCCCGGTATGGTCGGACTCGGAGGGCGCCGTGATGAAGTTTACGGCCTGTTCGACCAAGAATGCGTCCTGTTCATAGAACTGTACTAGATGGTCGGATTCATGGATGTCCTCGATGACGTCGTTCACGTTTGCCATGGTTTCATTGCCTTCTTTTCTCAGTGCAGGTGGTTCAACTGATTATTCTTGCGGAGTCGACATTATTGAACAAGCGGAAAACATGACCTTCCAACAATAGCAGTATTTCCAGGAGCCCTCCACGCGCCCGGCCTAGCAAAGGAGACTTGAGTTGGTTCCTCGGAGCCTGTTATGGTAGCGACCTTCATCGTGTGCCTGGGAGACAGCCGAAGCATTCCCTTTTGTATAGCTCGGGAGGTCACCAACGTACGAGCGGTCGGTTGTAGCCCGTGCCGCTTTCCGCCTTCGCTCCTCGAAATTCCGCCGTCATGGACTGTTCCAGCAGCAATTCTATTGTTCCACCAAGAGAGTCGGAACTAAGTCGGACCTAAGATAGCCCGTGGCTCGTGACCTTTCGGAGATAAAAACGGCGCCGGTCCTGGCTCGGGATTGTCGTGTTGCCGTGCACGGCAAAGCATACCGATGAGCGACGTCCCCACGCATATCCTTCTCGTCGAAGACAATCCGGACGACGCCCGATTGCTGCGCGACCTCCTCGCGGAGGCGGATCACGGTCGCTTTAGGCTGACTCATGTCGACCGACTCGCCGCCGGAATTGCCTGCGTGCAAAAAGGCGGCATCGCCCTCATGTTGCTGGACTTGTCCTTGCCGGACAGCCTCGCGCTTGAGACCCTAAACCACGTGCATGCCGAAGCGACGGGTATTCCGATCGTCGTGCTGACCGGGGTGGAAGACGAGGTATTGGGGCTGCAATTGATCCAGCGCGGCGCACAGGATTATCTCGTGAAGAGCCAGGTCACCGGCCCGTTACTGCGACGCTCGCTCCATTACGCGATCGAACGGGCGCGGATGGCCAACGAACTGCGCGACAAAACCACCCTGCTGCAGTCGGTCCTCGACAGCGTGGCCGACGGTGTGGTCATGGCCGATGAGACCGGCGCGTTCAAAGTCTGGAATCCAGCCGCCAGCCGGATTGTGGGATCCGGCCCGGCGCCGCTCCAGATCGACGAGTGGACCTCCCATTACAACCTGTTCCTGTCCGACAAGGCGACGCCCTATCCACCCCGCGCTTTGCCTCTGGCTAAGGCGATTCAGGGAGAATCGGTCAATGATGAACTGATCTATATCCGCAACAGCCAAAAAATCCACGAGGCATGGTTGAGCGTCAGTGCCCGTCCCCTGCGCGATGACACTGGACGCATTAAGGGAGGAGTGGCGGTCTTTCGGGATATTACCGAACGGAGGCGGACGGAGGAAGCGTTGCGGAATACCCAGGAGCAGTACCGCCTGCTCGTGACGAGGGCGAACGACATCATCTACAGGACCGATCCAATGGGGCGGTTCACCTTCGTCAACCCCGTTGCCATGCGTATCATGAAATACACGGAACAGGAACTCCTCGGCCACCGCTTTGTCGAGTTGATCCATCCTGATCATCGTGACGCGGCGGAGCGGTTCTACGGACACCAATTCGTGCGACGGCGGCCCAGCACCTATTATGAATTTATCGCACTCGCAAAGGATGGGACGGAAGTCTGGATCGGCCAGAACGTGCAGGTCCTACAGGAAGCAGGAAAGGTCATCGGGTTCCAAGCAGTCGCGCGCGACATCACGGAGCGCAAGCGGGCGGAGGAGGCCAGACTGGAGAGCGAGGAGCGGTTACGCTCCATCATGCAATCTACGGACAACGCGATCATCGTGATGGATACGGAGGGGCTGACCATCTTCTGGAATAGAGGCGCGGAGAAATGTTTCGGTTATGCCGCCGAGGAAATGGTCGGACAGCCGGTCACGCGCATTGTACCCGAACGGTTCCGCGAAGCGCATCAACGAGGGATTCAACGGGTGGCCGAAGCCGGACGATTGACCGTTCAAAGATCGATGTTCGAACTGATCGGACTTCGAAAAGACGCCTCGGAATTTCCGATCGAGTTCAGCTTGGCGACGTGGTCCGCCCAATCCAAGCTCTTTATCACCGCCGTTATACGCGATATCACCGAGCGCCGATCGGCTGAAGCAGCCGTGCGGGAAAGCGAGGCGCGCTATCGCCGGCTTATCGAGAGCCTGCCGGCAGCCGTCTACACGTGCGACCGCGAAGGCCGCGTGACACTCTATAACCAAGCGGCCATCTCGCTCTGGGGACAGGAGCCGGAACGGGGCAAGGACCTCTGGTGCGGGCCGTGGAAGATTTACCGCCCGGATGGAACACCCCTTCCGATCGATCACTGTCCGATGGCGGTCGCCATGCGTGAAGGCCGTATGATTCGTGGCGTTGAAATCGTGATCGAGCGGCCGGACGGCACGAAGCGCAATATTCTTCCCCATCCCGATCCCATCTGCGACGCATCCGGAACGGTCGTCGGCTTCGTGGATATGTTGATGGACATCACAGAGCGAAAACAGGCGGAAGAGGAGCGCCAAAAACTCGCAAGAGACCGACTGTTGCTGCTGGATTCCACCGGAGACGGCATTTACGGCCTGGATCTCGAAGGCCGCTGCAGCTTCATCAATAAGGCGGGGGCGAAGATGCTGGGTTATCAGCCGGACGAACTGATGGGCCGAGATATGCACGAAGCGGTTCACCATTCATTCCCTGACGGGACACCGTACCCTCGTGAGCAATGTCGCATTTACGAGGCCTTCACAACGCGGCAGAGCCGCCATGTCGACCGTGAAGTCTTCTGGCGGAAAGACGGCAGCTCATTTCCGACCGCCTATTCGTCCTACCCGGTCTTCGAGCAGGACATCCTCACCGGGGCGGTGGTGACCTTCGTCGATATTACCGAGCGCAAGCGACTCGAGGAAGAACGAAGCCATCGCGCGGCTCGCCTCGTCGGGCAACAAAGCGCCTTGACGGCCCTGACGCAAAGTCGCCTGTTTCAGAGCTCCGAACTGAAGCCGACCCTCCAGCACATTACCGCCATAGCGGCCAGGACGCTGGATATCGAGCGCGTCGGTATCTGGCGGTTTGACCGCAATCGCAGCTTACTGCAGTGCATCGATCTGTTCGAACTCAGCCATGGGCGCCACACCGCCGGCGTGACTCTCTCCGTCGAGTCGTTTCCGCTCTATTTCGAGGCGCTGGCGGCGTCTCAGATCATCGCGGCGGACGACGTGCACACCGACGAGCGGACTCGTGAACTGTCCAACAGCTTTCTGTCGCCGGCCTGTATCAATTCCATGATGGATGTGCCCATTTACCTGTTCGGCAGGCTGGAAGGCGTCATTTGCCACGAACATGTCGGACCCGCCCGCCACTGGACCGAAGACGAGCAGATGTTCGCCGTCGCGATGTCGAATCTCGTGACGCTGGCCTATGAACAGGGGGAACGCCGACGCGCGGAAGAGCAGCTCCAGCACTCTCAAGAACAACTTCGGAATCTGACCGGTCGTTTGGAATCGATTCAAGAAGAGGAACGCATCAGAATCTCACGGGAGGTCCATGACAAACTAGGCCAGGACCTCACGGGAGTGAAACTCGAACTGGCGTTCCTGCGCGATCAACTGGCGGAAGCAGGTCCCGCCGTGCTCGCTCGGATCGAAGCGTTGACCAAGCAGGTCGATGGAACCATGCAGTCGGTGCGCCGGATCGCCACCGAGCTGCGGCCGGTCGTGCTGGACCAGCTCGGTCTCATTGCCGCAATCGAATGGCAAGCGGGCGAATTTCAGGCGAGGACCGGCATTACCTGTACGCTGAACCTTTATCTCCGGGCGGTCTCGTTATCGATTACCCACTCGACCGGGGTGTTCCGAATCTTCCAAGAGATTCTCACCAACGTGGCGCGCCATGCCGGAGCCTCGCGGGTCGACATCAGCATGCAGGAACACAGGGGGCATCTGGTTCTACGGGTGACTGACAATGGACGCGGCATCACGGACGATCAATTATCCGGATCCAAGTCTCTCGGGCTGCTCGGGATGCGCGAACGAGCGCTGCTGCTGGGCGGAGAAACACTGATTGAAAGAAACCCGGACAAGGGAACGACGGTCAAGGTCCGGATTCCCATGGATCCGCCGCAGCCGGACCCTCGTGACGGCGACGGGGACGCCCCGGAGTTCGTGTAGTCGGCACAAGTCGAACAGGAACGCACACATGAAAATTCTCGTAGTCGACGATCATGCGGTTGTTCGTCATGGCGTGAAACAAATACTGATGGAACACTTTGCGCAGGCCGTCGTCGGCGAGGCGGAGGACGCGGAGGAGATGTTCGGCCAACTGCGCAAGGGCCATTGGGATATGGTCATCTTGGACATCGGCATGCCCGGGAAAGGCGGCCTTGAAGCGTTGAAGGAGCTCAAGGGCCTGCATTCTAAATTGCCGGTGCTCATTTTGAGCGCCTATCCCGAGGATCAGCTGGCGCTCCGGCTGTTGCGTGCGGGCGCGGCCGGGTACCTCGCCAAAGACAGCGCGCCACGTGAGCTCATACATGCCACGAAGCGGGTCCTTGAAGGAGGGCGGTATATCAGCGCCTCGCTGGCCGATTTGCTGGCGGCCAATTTGGAGAGCAGCCTGGAAAAACCGCTTCACGAACAACTCTCCGATCGGGAGTATCAGGTGATGTGCCTCATCGCCGTCGGCAAAAGCCTCAAGGAGATCGCCGATGAGCTGTCCGTCAGCGTCAGCACGATCAATACGTACCGCGCCAGGATTCTGGAAAAGATGCGGGTGCGCAACAACACGGAACTGACCCACTATGCACTGGAGAACCGCCTGGTGAACCGGATCATCGCCTGAGGCGGCCGCCCACATCGGCCGTCCGATAGTCCCCCCTCCCGTGAGCGTTTTCACCCGTGGCTCCACGTAGCATCAGCGGCGACACCGGTTCCGTATCAACGGCGACCCGCGATTTGACAGGGTGTCGATAGCCCGCGCTTTCCCCGCTCTCTACAATCCGCCGCGTGCTGGACGTGATTCGGGCTCCGTGACAATACCGGATCTTGCGGTTCTCCGGAACGCACGCGCCACTACAGAAGACACTGCGTAGGCCATGGCTCATGGCGTTCATTCGGTACCGGCCGTAGAGATTCATCAACATGTCGAGGAGAAGAACAATGAGGAGTGTGAACGTGGCCGCCAGAGAGCGGGTGGTGATCGTGGATCGGAATATGGACTTCGGCCTCAAGCTCGCCGATTGCTTAGCCAGCAGCGGCTACCATGCCGTGCTTGGCCGAAGCCTTGACGCAATCCTCGATGACTTGGATGAACTGAAGCCCGGCGCGATTCTGCTCAGCTCCGACCTATGGGATCGGGAAAGGAGCGACGACGGAGCAGACACGTTGCGGACCGTGAAGGCCCTGTGCCCGGAGGTACCCGTGCTTTCCTTGATGAGACCGGGACGGACCGGCTGCACCGACTTTCCCCTACAGGAGCGCACCTGGATGACAGGTACGGCCTCCCTCCAAACCAATCGTGTGGAGCAACTGCTTCAGGGAAAACTGGGAGTGTGTTGTGCCCGCATGCTCTAGCATCGCTGCCTCAGAGACATTCATGGACCATAGACAAGGGAGGATGTGACATGGCACGGCGCGTGTCGAAGTCAAGCCGGCACGGCGAAGATTGGCTGGAAGCCGAATGCTTACCATCGACGCAACGAAACGATGAATGTCGCACGCGGCAGGCATACCCGCACTCCAGAGGTGTTCGACCAAGCCGAGAACCATCCTGGAGAAGTTTCCGACGAAGAGGATGCGGCGGAGGGTCGGCATCCGATGCCGCGATCACGATTCGCCACCACTTGACCAGCATCTTTGACAAACTTGGTGTCGCAACCCGCCAGAAACTCCTCATCCGAGCCCATCAATACGGCCTCGTCGAATTCTCCATTCCTGCCTAGGTCGTAGCGTCCCTGCTCGGCAGGGACGCTACCCGTCGCCTTTGGCGTCCGACTCAGAGAACTTTCCTTTTATTGATTTTGGGGGCGGTCGGGGTAAAACCGGGGGTATTCCTAGGTCACTTCGGGTCTCATTTCAGGACAATATCGACTATATCGCTTGGGGAATTGAACATGCACGAACTCAAAGGATGGGTGTTTCTTTCCCTCAGCTTGGCACTTCTCATGCTGATCTGTGCGGTCGCCGCATTGAGCATGCTCATGCGCCCGCAGCGATGGTGTGACAAAACCTTCCGAGCCGCCGCTTGATTCTCATCGTCCTGGTCTGGCTGTGGCTCATCGCCGCGCCCGGCGCA
>DATFFC010000181.1:0-5087 GCA_035250505.1 Nitrospiraceae bacterium
CTGGCGTTCGGCCATCTTCTCGGCGGCTCGATGGTGAAACCCGATGTCGGGGACAATGTCGACGATCACCTCCCCTTCAAGCTGGACGACCAGCCGCAGCACGCCATGCGTGCCGGTATGCGCCGGGCCGAGGTTGAGAAAGATGTAGTCGAAATCGGCATCGTTGTCGGTGCGATTCATACCCCATTCTTCCGGACGAAACTCCAGCGCCTCCTGTTCTCGCTCCTGTTTTAATTCCGGCAACTGAAACAGCCCCATCTCAGTGGCGCGCGCCGGATGCTCCTTGCGAAGCGGGTGGCCGTCCCACGTGGCAGGCATGAGCAACCGTCGCAAATGCGGATGACCGGTAAACCCGATGCCGAACATGTCCCAAATCTCTCGCTCGTACCAGTTGGCGTTGGGCCAGAGATCCGCGACCGACGCCGTGGAAAGAGTCGAAGATTCCAGCGGAACCTTGAGCCTGAGCTCTTCGTTTCGCTCGAACGAGGCAAGGTGGTAGACCAATGAGAAGTCGGACGCCGGTTGTCCGTTGCGATGCCGGCGAAGGCGCTCATCGGTGGCGGTGAGGTCGTAGAGCATTCGATAGGGCCCGACTGCGCGGTCCTTCACATAGCGCAAGACATCGCGGACCTGTGGCGGCGATGTCCACAGGGTCGGAATGCCGTCTCGCGTCTCCTGGGGCGTGAGGTTCCCTGCGCCGAATTTGTCGCAGAGTTCCGTCCAGATCGGTATCTGTTCCAATGTCGGCACCGCGATCTCACTGATGGGACGGTGGCAAGGTGGTCTGGCTTTGTTCGCCGGGACGGCGCTCTCCCGGCCTTCGCCAGATGGCATCGGTCACAGGAAGCCGGTCAATCGGCGGGTACTCGGTTTGGTTGGTCCGGACACTCTGCAACGTGTCGCGGCGCGACGGCATGACTAAAGGCTGAACTTCTTGCGGACCGACGATCCAGCTCAGCGGCCTCCGTTGCGTTCCGATCTTGTCTTGCAACAGCAGGAGACATTCCATGAATGCGTGCGGCGCAGGGGGACACCCGGGAACATAGACGTCCACCGGCAAAAATTTATCGACGCCTTGTACAACTGAATAGACGTCGTACATGCCGCCGGAGTTCGAGCATGATCCCATCGAGATGACCCATCGCGGTTCCAACATCTGTTCGTAGAGCTGCTTGATGATCGGTGCGACTTTCACAAAGACGGTTCCGGACACGACCATCACGTCGGCTTGGCGGGGACTACCCCGTACGACCTCGGCGCCGAAGCGGGCGATGTCGAACGTGCTCGTGAGGCTGGTCGCCATCTCGACGTAACAACAGGACAGGCCGAAATTGAGCGGCCACATCGAGTGCTTGCGTCCCCAGGCGATCAAATCTTGAAGTTGCGCCAGCAGCACCACCTCACCGGCCGGCTGCTTCGATCCCAGGCTCGGTGAAGTCGCTCGCTTCGGCTTCCCGCTACGCCACCATCGCACGCGGGTCCTCCTGTGTTGTCGATTGCGACTGCCTCGGTCTCAGACGGCGGCGTTGCACAGTCCAATCAAGGGCCCCCACTCGCCACAAATAGGCGAGCGCCGCCAGCAGGATTCCGATGAATACCGCCGCCTCGACGAATCCCAGCCACCCCGCTTCACGCGCCACCAACGCCCAGCCATAGAGATACACGGCCTCCACGTCGAAAATGACGAACAGCATGGCAACGAGATAATACTGAACCGGCACGCGAAGTTTGGCGGTCCCGGTCGGAGCGATGCCCGACTCGTACGGTTCAGCCGTCCCGCGCTCATTCTCCCGTTGGGATTTTCGCCGGTGACGTTCGCCGAGGAGGCTCGGCATGATGATCATCACCGCAACGACAACGACGACGACAGACAGGTACAGGAGAAGTGGCCAGAAAGGATCGCTGCTCATGGCTTTGCCCCTTCAGGCCCGGTTGGCCTGCAAGACTCGTTCACGGACTGGGTGAAATAAAAATGAGACCATCGTGAGGCGTCACACCGTGGACATGGACGCCCCGCGAGGCGGCGGCGCTTTCATGGAAGACGTGCGGGACAGATGTGGCCGGAACGGCCACACCTGTCCCGCACAATTCAGTCGTGACGACTACCGTTTGCTGCTGGGATTGCCGCCTTCAAACTGAGGCGATTGACCAGACTGAGGCAGCGACGGCGTTCCTGATGGGCCGCCTCCACCCGCCTTGTCTTCACCCATGGACCCGGCCGACGCAGGCCTGTTGGTCTCATCTTGAATCCCGAGACCGCCGCCGGTCTTCGGATTCTGCCGAACGCTGTTGATCTCATTCATGTATTGCGAGATCTCCGGCGAGTTATCCTTCACCAAGTTGGAATTGATTCCCTCGGGCCGTAGATCGTTCTTGGTCGCCTTTAATATCAGCTTGTCACCCTGTTGTTTGAACAGGCTCCATTGCAAAGGCAGCTGGTACTTGGTATCGGCCAGTTCCAGGACCGCATACTCAATCTTGCCGGTTTTCGTGTCTTTGATGAGCTTCTGGATCGTGCCGAGTTTCTCACCCTGCGCGTTGACTACTTCCTGATCGAGGTTCCCACCTTTTTCGTCCATCAAATGTCCGCGTCGAACTGCCTGAACGTCGTAATGCGCGGGAAGGCCGCCTTTACCGCCCGTCATATCCATAGACCGCTGCTCCAGGCTTCCCTGACCAGGCTGATTCATCCCCTGGCCTGGCGGAATTGCGGTAGAACCGCTGCCCGGTTGATCGCCCGATTGCCCCGAGCTGGCGCCCGATTGAGCGTACACCTGTCCGCTGACTAAGATCGCCCCACCGAACACGATTGCCGTCACTAGCCTCATGTTGTCCTCCTTTGTATGAGAGATGGTTGCCCACCTCAACGATGAATAATCTTTGGTTCTCTTTCTTTGGCACACCTTGGTAAACGTACCAATGATCAAACACGGGTTGTGCAAGTTGCAGACCGATACACCACTTCGGCATCAAGGCCATGGCACTGCTGAACAACTTCGCCTTTTGTGAGGAATGGAAAGGGAGACGACACACACCGCGCGGGACACTTTGTCTGGCATCCCGGACAAGTGGTCCGATGTTGAAGCGTCGATCCGCGAGATGATCGATTTCGCTCGCCGGCAGCCGCACCATTCACGAGCGAGTCAGGGGCATCCGGTTTGCACGACTCAAACACCTTAGACACATTTCTGGATCTCTACCTTGAGTCTATACCGGGAGACGCAAGCCGAAAACGCCTTGCTCGACACGATCGCCTTTGCGGGAGAGTGAAGTACGGAGCAACGGCCCAACGGCCCTAGTTGATCGCCGGGCCAGTCACACGTCAGGACTGGTGGTGTCAATCAGGTCGAAGTGAGCGGGAGATATCGTGAGGACATTCGGCACGCAAAAGAAGGCGCCGGACAGCCCGCGGAAGGAACCGCCCGACCAGCCGCCGCCCCGGGAAGACCCGCCTCCTGATGAACCGCCGGCACGGGAACCGGGACGAGAGCCAAAGCCGATGAAATTGGAATTTGGAATTTCGAATTTGAGTCTGGAATTTCGCATTCGGAACGAGAGTTCGAACAAGAGGTGACGTCATGATGACCTTTGTGGCCGGAAGCATGTTGGTGTTGCTGATTCTGACCGCACTGTATGCCTTCGGGGTGTTCGGCACTCCCTATCTCGGCGCATTTCGCTTTGCCTTCTATCTGATCCTCGTCATGTTTCTGGTCGTCATTGTCTTCTCCTTGGGTCATCCCCCCAACGAAGGCTATGATCCGACGCAACAAGGGCCGTGACGATGACTGAACCGCTTGTCGCCCCACCGACGGAGCGCACCGTCGCGCCGATATCCCGCACACCCCCGGAGTCGAAGGCCGCCGTGGACCGGCATCTCTGGGAGATCACCGCAGTCAGGGACATCCTCTGGCTTGCGGCCGGCGCTTTTGTGCTGTGGACTCTGTATCGCCTTAGTTCGGTATTCGTCCCCATTTTTATCGCCATCGTCTTGGCCTATCTCGCCAATCCGCTGATCAGACTGGCCCAGAGGAAATGGTCGGTGCCACGGCCTGTGACCGTCTCGGTTTTGCTTCTGCTGTTCTCGCTTCTCACGGCGGGTTTGTTGGTGGGAGTCGGTCCGCTGCTGACCGATCAGGTGCAGACGTTCGTAAAAAAGGCCCCCGCCTATGTCTCGAGCCTCAACCAGCGCCTGGGCACTGTGAACGGCTTATCGGGCCAAGTCGATTCAGTCTTGAGTACACTGAAGGAAGATCCACTGTCCTTTCTGCGCCCCTTCGTTGCCGGGACGGGCCAGGCCTTCGGCCTGCTCGGCACGATGATCGGCAGAACGCTCAATTTTGCGCTCGCTTTCCTTCTGGTGCCTCTCTATTTCTTCTTTTTCGGCTGGCACTTCGATCGGATGCTGCTGGCTCTGTCTCGATTTATCCCCCGCAGCAAGCGCGACCGAGTGCATGGCGTCTTGAGCCGCATGGATGCGGCGGTCAGCGGGTTTTTCCATGAGCGCTTGCTGATTGCCGTGATTACCGGCGCCATGTATGCCGTCGGATGGGCGGCGACCGACGTGCCCTATTGGTTTCTACTGGGAGCCGGAACGGGCCTCCTGTCGTTGATTCCCTATGTCTCGGCAATCGGATGGCCGCTCGCGGTTCTCTTGAAGTATTTGGACTCGCTCACCGGAGGTGAACAGGTGGGGTGGCTGGCGATCATCCTCTGGCCCAGCACGGCGTATCTCGTCGTCCAGTTCATCGAGAGTTGGATATTGACGCCATGGATTCAACGGCGATCGAGCGACATGAGCGCCGTCACTCTGTTGATCGTCATGTTTATCGGAGGCGCGGTGGGCGGACTGTTCGGCCTCATTTTCTGCATTCCCGTCGCGGCTTGCATCAAGATTCTGCTGGAAGAATTCTTTGTGCCGAGATGGTCGCGTTGGGCCGCGCTGCAATGAGGCGGCCATGAAGCGCATGGCCTGGGGCTGGACATTGTTCGCCATTGCGGTGGTCTTGCTCGTGTTGTACGCGGTCTGGGATTTTGCCTGGGTCCATCTGATCCATAGTGAGGCCGTCGAGAGTCCTGAGCCCTAATGA
>DATFFC010000182.1:0-10595 GCA_035250505.1 Nitrospiraceae bacterium
GCTGACGGGCATGGTCTGCCTCTGGCTCACTTCCTCGCAGGCTGAGGCGATCGAACCGATAGAGATTCAAGCCATTCTCGCGGACCCTTCCGTCTATCATCTGCGCCAAACCGCCCTACAGGGCACGGTCCGCCGAGTCGAACCGCTTGATCCCTATGAAACGCCATCCGGCACCCGTTGCTATGGAGCCTATCTGTTCCAGTTGGATGATGACACCGGCATCATCGATGTGGCGGTGACCGGCCTTTGCGGGATCCCGGTCGTGAAGGATCCGGATGTACAAGAAGGTGATCGCGTGTTCGTCGAAGCCACCATTCAGGCACCGAGTCACGGCGGCTATGCATTGACGATGCAAGGCTTGAAGGTCATCACCGAACGGGAGGGGATGATCCAAGCGGTTGCGACGCTCATCACGCCGCTTCCGGAATGAGGCTTGTCGATGACAACACGCGACCGTCCGGCTCCTCGCATAGCTTTTCCTTCGGACACCCGCGTGGGATGGATCGGCGCAGGGGTCATGGGAGCCGCACTGTGCCATCATCTCCAACGAGCCCGGTATCGATTGACTTTGCACAGTCGCACCAGAGCCAAAGGCGCCTCCATTCTGGCCGCCGGCGCAACATGGGCTCACTCGCCACGGGCAGTCGCCGAGCACACCGATATTGTCTTCACCATGGTCGGGTTTCCCCATGAAGTGCGGTCCGTGTACTTGGGGGAGCAGGGACTTTTGGCCGGCACCAGGCCCGGCATGATCGTGGTGGATATGACGACGACGGAACCGTCGCTTGCGCGGCAGATCGAGACAGTTGCGGAAGAACGCGGGGTGTGGAGCATCGACGCGCCTGTATCGGGAGGCGATGTCGGAGCAAAGAACGGCTCGCTGTCGATCATGGTCGGAGGCCGGCGAGCGGCGGTGCAAGCGATCATGCCGATTCTTGAGCTGTTCGGCAGAAAGATCGTTCATCATGGTGAGAACGGCCTGGGACAGCAGGCGAAACTGTGTAACCAGATCGTGATCGCCGGAACCATGATCGGGGTCTGTGAGGCGTTGCTGTATTGCTCCAAGGCAGGATTGGAATCAGATCGCCTCCTTGAATCCATCCGAGGCGGCGCGGCGGGATGTTGGACGTTGGACCATCTGGCGCCGAGAATCCAGCGTCGGGATTTCGAAGCAGGCTTCTTCGTCGATCATTTCCTCAAAGACATGGCGATTGCGCTCGAAGAATCCCGCCGCATGGGACTTTGCCTCCCCGGTCTTGCTTCGGTCCACCGGCTGTATCAAACCGTACAGGAACTCGGCCATGGCCGATCGGGAACCCAGGCGTTGCTTCTCGCGCTCGAACATCTGTCCGGACAGGACGTGGGTGCGACCGGGCCGGCCGGATAACCATGTCGAGGGGCGTAATGATTCTTACAGTTGTATTCCTTCTCCTTGTCACTCTGTCGGGATGCGCGTCCAGCAGGGGATTCAACCGTGAGGCCATGCAAGCGATGGTGCGCACCGAACCCGATGTCGTCACTGATCGCGATATTGCTCGGGTCTTGGACGTGCAGCCGGACTTGCCGGTGCCGTTTCGGTTGGCCGTCTATTTCACGGCACACCGGGCCCCATTCCACTTTTCCATTCAGAGGCCGAATTGGCTCACCGCGGACAAAGAATTGGTGTTGGACAGTCTCAAGCCTCTCAAAGACGAGATCGTCATCAAGACGGCGTTCGTGCTGGCCGACTCGACGGTTCAAGGGACCTTGAACCGCGACATCAGGCTGGCCGCCGCCCGGTACAATGCCGACGTCGTCTTGATCGTGAACGGCGCGGCGGCGGTGGATCGGTACAATAACCGGAGCGCCGCCTGGTATGCCACGATTCTGGGCGCCTATCTCGCGGCGGGCACTCAGAGTGATGCGCTGTTCATGATCGAGGGCACGGTGTGGGACGTGCGGACCGGCTATCTCTACGGCACGCAGACCGCCGAAGGAAGCGCGCAATCCGTCGGCCCCGCCGCGTCATTGCAAGACAAAGAGGTGGTGGCTCGTGCGAAGGAAGCGGCATTGGAGTCGTTCGGCAAACATACGGCCGACTTGCTCCGTTTGATGAAGGAAAAGTTTCGCCGCCCTGCATCTGCGCCGGCGACCGGCGGGTGAGTTCAGGGCAAATCGCGTGCGACTTCGTGGCGCTGCATTGTGAATTAAGCAACACTGAGCCGATATCCCACTCCCAATTCCGTGAGCAGATACCTCGGGCGCGCCGGATCGGTCTCCACTTTGCTTCGCAGTTGGCGCATGTAGACGCGCAGGTACTGCGATTCCTCCACATGCAACGGTCCCCAGACCTCCTTCAGCAATTGGCGGTGGGTCATGACGAGGCCTGCATGTTTCGCCAACGTGGCGAGCAACTTGTACTCGATTGGCGTGAGGTGAATCTCTTTCTCGCCGACATAGACGTGCCGGCGGACTAGATCGATTTTCAGCTCGCCGCTGGTGAAGGTCTCCCCCCCGTCGGAATCCACATGCGATCTCGCGGCATGTCGGAGGGCCGTCCGCAGCCGCGCCAGCAGTTCATCGATCCCGAACGGTTTTGTCATGTAGTCGTCGGCGCCGCCGTCCAGGGCAGTGACCTTGACCTGCTCCTGGCCGCGCGCCGACAGTACGATGATGGGCGTCTGGCTCCATTCGCGCAATTTTCTGATGACGTCCAGCCCGTCCATGTCCGGCAGGCCCAAATCCACCAACACGAGATCAGGATTTCTCGCCTGCGCTTGCGCCAGCCCCTCTTGCCCCGATACCGCTTCGTACAGGCGATATCCGTGAGCCGGAAGCGTATTGCGCAGGAACCGGCGGATCTCCTGTTCGTCCTCAATTAAGAGGATGGAACTCTCATTCGTCATGGTTATCGGCCGGGACGAGGAGACTCAACGCGCCGGCGACGCCTCGGCCCGTTCAGGCAGGACTGCCGGCTGTTCCTTTTCTAAGACGAGTGTAAAGCGAAAGATGGCGCCGCCGCCGGGACGAGCGTCCGCCCAGATACGTCCGCCGTGCGCCTCGATAATCCCTCGACAAATGGTGAGTCCCAATCCCACGCCGCCTTCCCGCCGAGGATCCACCCGGTAGAATTTATCGAAGATTCTGATTTCCTCACCCGACGGGATTCCCGGTCCCCTGTCGGCAATTTCCACCACGATGGCGCCGTCCTTCACGGCAGCAGACACGTCGATCGGACTGTCCGGAGGAGCATACTTGGCGGCATTCTCCAAGAGATTCACCAGAACCTGCTCGATCAGCACGCCATCGATCCGCACCAGTGGAAGAGAGGGAGGAAGCGTGGTCGTGACGCGGTGAGACCCCAGCCGGGATCCCACGCGCGTCAGCGCGGTTCCGACGACTTCATCCAGCGCATGCCAGTCCTTTCGAAGCTGCATGGACCCGGCCTCCAGGCGCGTCATATCCAGCAAGTTCGTGAGCAGTCGGTCCAATCGTCCGGCCTCGTCGCGCACGGACGAGATCAACTCACGCCGGGCCTGCGGGTCCAAAGGGCCGTCGTTGTTCAACAGGCCGCTGGTTGCCCCGATAATGGTCGCCAGGGGCGTCCGCAAATCATGGGACACCGAACTGAGGACGGCATTGCGCATGCGCTCCGCTTCGGCCTGTACCTGTGCCTCCTGTGTTTCTTCGGCGAGCCGGGCTCGCTCGAGCGCCAATGCCATCTGGTTCGCAAAGGTCTCCAACAAGTGCAACTGTTCCGGGCCGACCAGGAGGTCCGGTTTCGACGACTGTACGCCCAGCACTCCGACCGGACCTCGAGAGCCGATGAGGGGAAGATAGAGCGAATCGGATCCGGGCAACGTATTCGTGCCGTGACCTGCCGGTTCCTTGTGATCGAAGACCCATTGCGAGATACCCGCTTCTTTCGGGTCCAAGTCAAAATGCAACGCATCGCCGCGATGTAGGTGCACGCGTCCGTCTCGGTCCGGCAGAAACACCGCGACTTGGCATTCGAAGACTTCGTGAATGTGCCGGCAGCCGACCGACGTCAGCTTGTCGATCCCTCGTTGAGTCGCCAGTTCTCGGCTCATGGCATAGAGCGCTGCGGTCCGCTGCTCGCGGATGGCAGCCGTCTCGGCCTGCTGGCTCTTGTGTGCCGCCAACCGGCTGATCAGCAACGCCACCACCAGCATCACCACAAAGGTCAGCAGGTATTGAAGATCGGACACCGCGAAGGAGAAATAGGGAGGAATGAAGAAGAAATCGAACGCCGCCACGCTGAGCAACGAAGCCAAGGCCGAGGGGCCCCGGCCCCATCTGGTCGCCACCACGGCGACGCCGAACAGATACACCATGATGAGATTCGCCTGACCGAAATAGGACGACATGACCCAGCTCATGCCGGTGCAGGCCACCACCACAGCCGACGCATATCCGTAATAGCGGCGCGCGCTGGTCCGCTGAAAGAGCGGCCTGATCATCGGCCGGCCCGGACCGCCTTCTCCCGTGATGACATAGATATCTATGTCACCGCTGCCCCGGACCAGATCGTCCACCACCGACCCGAAGATCCATTCTTTCCAGCGTGATCGGAGCGGCTTGCCGACGATGATCTTGCTGACATTCCGCCTGCGCGCATAGTTGAGGAGCTGTCGGCTCACGTCATCCCCTGTCAGCGTCACGGTCTCGGCGCCCATCCGCTCGGCCAGTCGAAGAGTCTCGATGCCGGCATTCCGTTCCGCCTCAGGCAGGCGCTGGTGTTTGGCCGTCTGCACGTAGACCGCGATCCATTTGGCATGCAACCCGGTCGCCATCCTCTTCGCCGCGCGGACCAGCATCGGGCCGCGAGACTTGAGATTGACGCAGACCATAACGGTTTCCGCGGCCGGCCAGGCGGCGGTGACGGCATGATCCCGGCGGTAGATCTCCATTTGTTGATCGACCCGTTCGGCCGTTCTGCGCAAGGCCATCTCACGCAGTGCGATGAGGTTGCCTTTCCGGAAAAAATGCTTGGCCGCGTGCTGAGCCTGCTCCGGTAGATACACCTTGCCGTCTTTGAGTCGCTGGAGCAGATCGTCGGGAGGCAGGTCGATCAGTTCCACATCGTCCGCTTGTTCCAGCACGGAATCCGGGACGGTCTCCCCGACCCGCACGCCGGTGATTTGGGCCACGGTATCGTTGAGTTTTTCGATATGCTGCACATTGACCGTTGTGTACACGCTGATACCTGCCTGCAAGAGTTCCATGACATCTTGCCAGCGCTTGGGATGGCGCGAGCCGGGCGCGTTCGTATGGGCCAGTTCGTCCATCAGAATAAGCTGCGGGTGCCGGGCCAGCGCCGCATCCAAATCGAAATCCCGGAGCGTGGAACCACCGTACGAGACCTCACGAGGAGGCAGCGCCGGCAACCCCTCCACCAGTGCCGCCGTTTCTGCCCGGCCATGCGTTTCAACCCAGCCGATTGCGACGTCGATCCCGTCGCGTTGCTGCTCATGGGCCGCTTCCAACATGGCGTACGTTTTCCCCACACCGGCGGTCGCCCCAAAAAATATTTTGAGCTTCCCGCGTGTTTGGCGGTCTTCGGCGTCTTTGAGGCGCTTTAAGAGGATGTCCGGATCAGGTCGTGAGGAATCCATCGTTCAATAGCGGAGGCAAATCTCAATAATGGGGTGGATTCACGATTCTAGGGAAGAGCCGAGAGGTGGTCAACTCGATCGGAGCCGCCGCTCCAAGGCCAGGCCGGCCGCGAATATCAGGAGGCCGACGAGAATAAAGAACGGGCGAGTCGAAGGCAGCGAGGGATCCTCCGCCGAGGGCCAATCCACCATCACACCGGCTACGATAAGACTGATCCCGATCGTTTCAAGCACCATGCGTCGCCATGCCAATCGCCGGCGAAGGCCGGCTTCCTGAGAATCACGGACAGGATCGGAGATCGGTTGCAGCATCATGGAGCCCATCCTCTGTCCTGGCGGCTGTCTATGGACCTTGGTGGACCCAACAGCGAAAGACATCGCACGACAATGTGTCGTTCACTTTATCTTATCAAGCGCGAGATTCAAGAGCAGGACATTGACGCGCCGCTCGCCGAGGAGGCCAAGTTGCCGGCCTTCGGTATGTTGGGAAACAAGTTGCCGCACGGACTCCTCGTCCAAGTCACGCGCGCGAGCGACGCGGCTCACTTGATAGAATGCGGCCGCGGGACTGATATGGGGATCCAGGCCGCTTCCCGAGGCCGTAACAAGGTCGACGGGAATAGAAGCCTCATTCCCCGGATCAGCCGCTTTCAGCGTGGCGATGCGGGCTTTGACCGCTTCGGCCAATGCCGGATTGGTGGGGCCGAGATTCGAGCCCGACGAGGCGGCGGCATTGTAAGGAACCGGGGAGGTGGCGGAGGGTCGGCCCCAAAAATATTGAGGCGCATCAAAGTATTGCCCGATCAGTTCGGATCCGACGGCCTTGCCGTCGCGCACGATCACGCTTCCGTTCGCCTGGCGGGGAAAGAGGAACTGGGCCAGGCCCGTCACGGTCAAGGGATAGACGAGACCGGTCAGGATCGTCAGGACCAAGAAGGTCATCAGCGCCGGCTTGAGCTGTTTTTTCATATTGTCCTCACACAATACGCAAGGCGACCAGAATTATGTCGATCACTTTGATGCCGATGAACGGCACCACGATGCCGCCCAGCCCGTAGATCAGCAAGTGCCGCCGCAAAAGGAGATCCGCGCCGATGGCTCGATAGCGGATACCCCGCAAGGCCAAAGGAATCAGGGCGATAATGATCAGCGCGTTGAAGATGACGGCGGACAAGACTGCGCTCTGCGGCGTCGCGAGTTGCATCACGTTCAATGCGCCGAGCACGGGATAGGTGGTCGCAAAGGCGGCGGGAATGATCGCAAAGTACTTCGCCACGTCATTGGCGATGCTGAACGTGGTCAGGGCGCCGCGGGTCATCAAGAGTTGCTTGCCGATTTCTACGATCTCGATGAGTTTCGTGGGATTCGAATCGAGATCCACCAGATTCCCGGCTTCCTTGGCCGCTTGGGTGCCGCTGTTCATTGCCACCGCGACGTCGGCTTGGGCCAAAGCCGGCGCGTCGTTGGTGCCGTCGCCTGTCATGGCGACCAACCGGCCCCCTGATTGAAGGTCTCGAATCAACTTCAGCTTCGCTTCCGGTGTGGCCTGCGCGAGAAAGTCGTCCACGCCGGCTTCCGCGGCGATGGCCGCCGCCGTCTGCTGGTTGTCCCCAGTAATCATCATCGTCTTGATCCCCATGCGGCGGAGCTCGGCAAACCGCTCTTTGATCCCGCCCTTCACGATATCTTTGAGGTGGATCACGCCGAGCACCTCTTTACCCTCCGCCACCACCAGCGGTGTGCCCCCTTGGGTCGCGATCGACTCGACCGCGCTCCGCACACTCGGCGGAAAAGCGCCGCCGCGGTCGATGACGTAACGTTCAACGGCGTCTCCCGATCCCTTGCGGATGTGTCGTCCGTCGAAGTCGACCCCGCTCATTCTGGTTTGGGCGGTGAACGGGATGAAGGTCGCGCCCATCGCCTGAATGTCGCGCCCTCGTAATCCATACCGCTCCTTGGCCAAGATCACGATGCTGCGTCCTTCCGGCGTCTCATCGGCGAGCGACGCCAACTGGGCCGCATCGGCCAATGTGGTCTCTTGGACTCCGTCCGCGGGCAGGAACGCCGTCGCCTGACGGTTGCCGAGCGTGATCGTGCCGGTCTTGTCGAGCAGCAGCACATCGACATCGCCGGCTGCTTCAACGGCCTTTCCGGACATGGCGATCACATTGGCTTGGACCATGCGATCCATGCCGGCGATCCCGATGGCGGACAGAAGCGCCCCGATGGTGGTCGGAATGAGGCAGACCAACAATGCGACCAGTACGGTCACCGTCACCGGCGAACCTTGTCCCGCCGCCTGCACGCTATAGAGAGAGAAAGGCAAGAGCGTGACCGTGGCGAGGAGAAAGATGATCGTCATGGCGGCGAGCAGGATGTTGAGCGCGATCTCATTCGGTGTTTTCTGGCGCTTCGCCCCTTCCACCAGCGAAATCATGCGGTCCAAGAAACTTTCGCCGGGACTGGCCGTGACGCGCACGATGATCCAGTCGGACAGCACCTTGGTCCCGCCCGTCACGGCGCTGCGATCCCCGGTTTCACGAATGACCGGAGCGCTTTCGCCCGTGATCGCACTCTCATCCACCGAGGCGATGCCGTCAAGGACTTCCCCGTCCGCGGGAATAAAATCGCCCGCCTCGATCAATACGACGTCGTTTGTCTTCAACGTACCGGCGGCAACCGCACTGAAAACGCCATGACGTTCGAACTTGGTGCAGGTCGTCACATGGTCGTCGCTTCCCAGCTGGATGGTGCCGAGTCTTTTCGCCGTCAGGTCCCGGCGGGCCTCGCGCAGCGATTGCGCCTGGGCTTTGCCGCGTCCTTCGGCCATGGCTTCGGCGAAATTGGCAAACAGCACGGTGAACCAGAGCCAGAGCGAGATGCCCAGAATAAAACCGGGGCGCGCTTCACCTCGACCAATCAACGATTGCATGAACAGAAGGGTCGTCAGCACGCTGCCGACGAAAACGACAAACATCACCGGATTCTTGATCTGATGCCGCAGGCTAAGTTTCACGAACGAATCCACCAGCGCCTGCCGGACCAACGAGAGTTCGAACAGCGATCGCCTTTTCTCCACGGCTTGCATGGTTATACTCTTTTCCGCTTCATCAGCGGCTGATCATCTGCAAATGTTCGACGATGGGTCCCAGAGCCAGCGCCGGCACGAATGTCAGCGCCCCCACCATGATCACGACGCTGATCAGCAAGACGACGAACAGCGGGGTGTGGGTGGCCAACGTCCCAGACCCGGGCGGTACGCATTTCTTTCGGGCCAATGCTCCGGCCAACGCAAGGGTCGGCACCGCCAGCCAGAAGCGGGCGATCAGCATGGCCACTCCGCCGGTGATATTGTAGAAGACCGTGTTCGCGTTCAGTCCACCGAAGGCGCTGCCGTTGTTGTTGCCCTGCGACGTATAGGCATAGAGCACTTCGCTCAGGCCGTGTGGACCAGAGTTGAGAATCGAGGAGGTGCCGACATCGAGCAGGACGGCCAGAGCTGTCAATCCCAGCACCACGATCGGCATGATCAGGATCAGCAGCGAGGCCATCTTCATGTCGTAGGGCTCGATCTTCTTGCCGAGGTATTCCGGGGTGCGGCCGACCATCAAGCCGGCGATGAACACGGCGATGATCGCGAACACGATCATGCCGTAGAGGCCGGAGCCGACGCCGCCGAGGATCACTTCGCCGAACTGGATCAGGAACAGCGGGACCAGTCCGCCGAGCGGCGTAAACGAATCATGCATGGCATTGACCGCGCCGCACGAGGTGGCGGTGGTGACACTCGCGAATAGCGCGGTGCGGGCGACGCCAAACCGCAGTTCCTTCCCTTCCATATTGCCGCCCGACTGCGTGATGCCGGCGTCGTGATCCACGCCCAGCGCCGCTAGGAGTGGATTGCCGGACGATTCAGCCCAGTAGGCGCCCGCCGTAAAGATCGACAACACGATCAGCATCGCCGCCAGAATCGCCCAGCCTTGTCTGGTATCGCCGACCATGATGCCGAAGGTATACGTCAATGCCGCCGCAATAACGGCTTCGGCGAGCACCAGCAGAAAATCAGTGAGCGGGGTCGGGCTTTCGAACGGATGCGCGGCATTCGCGTTGAAGAAGCCGCCGCCGTTTGTGCCCAGATGTTTGATGGCCACCTGCGAAGCCACCGGGCCCACCGCGAGGAGTTGTTCCGATACCTGCGTCTTTTCCATCCTCGGTCGGCCCTGTCCATCAAAGACAGCCCGGCCATCGGCGCCGGTCACGGGCTTGTCATAAGTGAAAGGTTGAATCACCGGAACGGACGTATAGTGCGCGAAGGTCTGAAGCGTGCCTTGCGAGACGAGCACCAATGCCAAGAGGACCCCGAGCGGAAGCAGAATGTACAGAACGCTGCGCGTCAGATCGACCCAGAAATTGCCGAGCGTGGCCACATTCTTGCGCGCCAGCCCGCGAATCAGCGCCACGAGAATCGCCATGCCGGTGGCAGCCGACACAAAATTCTGCACGGTGAGCCCGGCCATCTGCGTTAGATAGCTCAAGGTCGACTCACCGCCGTAGGCTTGCCAGTTTGTATTGGTCGTAAAGCTTACCGCGGTATTGAAGGCGAGATCGGGCGGCACGGCCGCCATCGCAGCGGGGTTCAGCGGTAAGAAGACCTGGAGCCGTTGCAATGCATAGAGGACAAGCAGGCCGATTCCACTAAAGAGCAACGTGGCGAGTCCGTACGTCTTCCAGTCCATTTCGTCATGAAAGCGGACGCCGCACAGGCGATAGAGAAGACGCTCGAAGGGACCAAGCACCAGGTCCAATCCGCAGGGCCGTCCTTCATAGACGCGGGCCATGTACCAACCGAGCGGCTTGACCAATGCCGCCAGGACCGCGAAGAACAGGACGAGTTGCAGCCAGCCGTTCGCCGTCATCAGAACCACTCCGGCTTCAAGAGCGCTACCATCAGATAGACCAACAACCCCACCGAGACGGCCG
>DATFFC010000183.1:0-4445 GCA_035250505.1 Nitrospiraceae bacterium
TCAGCATCTACTCTTGCCGGCGGCACCGGCCGGCTTCTACCTGGTGGCCCGGTCGCAGCCGTCCAGGAATGATGCCGGCTCCTGCAAGGCCTGGTGCCGGTTCAATAAACCAGTGGAATCCGCTGGGCCAGTTCGCTTCTAACAGCAGCGCGGATCTTGTTTTCAATCTGGATATAGCGTGCGACCTTCGTCGCCGGTAAGACCTGTTCAAGCTTGCCGGCATATGACTGCTTCAGTTTGACCTCCGCTTCTTCGACCTCAAGGGCGTCGCTCATGAGCTTCTCCGCCGTCTCGTTTGGGATCGAACCTTTATTAAGAGCGTCGGCGTACTCCATGATCGTACGTCCCAGTCGGTCATTAATCTGTTGAAGCTCCTGCTGATACGAGTCGTACATGGGCCAGAACTGCTTCGCTTCTGCGTCCGTCAAATCCATATTGCCGGCTACGAGCAGTTTCTTATCGGCCTTGACCTTCTCCCGTAAGATGGCCATGTTGGTGTCCGCCGAAGCCGAGGCGCCAGCCTTCTTCGGCTCTACGAGTAACTGTTTCGTCCCCGCCACTGATGCCGGCGGCGGGACAACCGGTTGATCAGGCGACGCGCAAGCGTTGAGATACAGGAGGCTACCGAGAATAGCACCGAACGAGAGTATTCGCATTGTTTCTCCCTTTAAAAGGTCCTCATGTGTCGTTTCAAACTTTCATCTCACAACTAATAGACCAATGGTATCGCCTGAGCGAGTTCCACCTTCACTATGGCTCGGATCTTATTTTCGATTTGAATGTACCGTGCCGCTTTCGTCGCCGGCAGGACCTTGCCGACTTTCTCGGCATACGAGCGCTTCAACTTCACTTCCTGTTCTTCGACGTTCAGCACCTCGCCCATAAGTTTCTTCGCCTGGTCATTCGGAACCGGCCCTTTGTTAAACGCCTCGGCATACTCCGTGATCGTCTTCCCGAGCTTCTGATTTAGTTGCTCCAGTTCCTTCTGATAGGAATCGTACAGCGGCCAAAACTGCTTCGCTTCCGCCTCGTTGAGCTCCATATTGCTCGCTACGAGAAGCTTCTTGTCCGCTTTGATCTTTTGTTTCAAGATCTCCATGTTGGTATCGCTCACACCCTGCGCCATAGCCGACCCGGCCGTCAAAACAAGCGCCGCCACGAATCCTGTCAGTGCTTTCATGTGCGATTCTCCTCATCGTGTAATGAATGCCGTTCTGGACGACACTCAACAGTTGACCACTCGACTTCGCGTCCTATCTTCCCGATCACCGCCCTTTCATCAAGCCGTCCGCCGCCGCATGCAAGTCTGTCGACTTGGGATTGCTGACCGCTTTCTTCACAAGAATGTCCACCGGTCTGACCGGCTTCCCGTAATAGCTTTCATTCGAATCATTCGATACGGCAATCACGACGCCCTCCATCGCCATACCGGCGAACGCTCCCTTTGTCCGACCATAGGAAACGATGTCTGCCGTCACACCCGCCACGGACCCGCTCGATCCAACCGGGCCGACGGAAATCCCTGCGTCCGCGCCGAGCTTGAAATCGGAGCGATAAAATTGCTCGAGGCCCCTCTGCGTCGTGACCACAAAGATGAGTTCCGACGTATCGCCGCCGGCCTGTAAACCAAACGTCACGGCTCCGATGTTGTAGAACGCCGGCTCCGACCACTCGCCTGTCTTTTCGTCGCGCACCAGAAGGACGCCGCTGCCGCCCGCGCCGCCGAATACGAAGGCGCCTCGTAGCAGTTGCGGTACGATAAAGAGTCCCTTGGCTTCCTTGGACCAACCCCGCACATCCTCGTTCACGCTCGGATCGCCCGCGAATGCTTGTAGGGTCAATTTCGCTTTCTCCACGAGCTGTTCCTGCTCCGTCGCGGCGACTGAAATACCAGGCCCCACCAAGGATGCGGCAGCGGCACTGAGGACGACGGCCATGAGCCAGTACAGCTTGCCGTGTAAAAGACACCGACCTCGTTTCATCTTCATAATCCCCGCTCCTCCTCACGTGACGTGTTCGACGTTCCTACCTTATGAACGGTTCCGATTTGCAGCTGAAAGATCAAGCCGCAGGGGACCCTCGCCGCGATTCCCGGCAAAGTATTGCATGGTCGTCCGACGGCGCTCATCCGGATCTTGCCGGGGAACCGTCACGTGGACTCCACCTGAAGCACTTTCGCCAGGAATCCCCCGGCCGGAATGGCCAGCAGCGGACATGGTGATCCACGAAGTATGCGCTCACTGTGACTTCCGCGCAGCGCATCGAGAAAACCGTGACGTCCATCAGTCGACATCATGATCAGATCGGCTTCGGCGTTAAGTGCCTCTTCTAAAATGACGCCGATGACATCACCGCTATTCGTAATCTTGCTCCAGCGCCATCCCGGCACTTCCGGATAGCGAAGGGCCGGCATTCGGTCGGCTTCGCCGACATGCAGGACGGTGAAGAGGCCCTCGGAACAATTGAGCCGATACACCAGCCTGGCTGCCGCCTGAATAGCAGGTTGCGCGTCCGGGATCGACGCAACGGGAATCAGAATGTTTTTGAGGGTAATCGAGCCGTCGTGATCGGATACAAATCCGCTGGTACCCTTCGGAACGAAGAGCGTCATCAGATGAGACTTGCGCGCGAGCGGCTCTGCAACGCTCTGGCGGAGCCACTGAGCCCGCCCGTCAACCGGATTGGTAGCCAAGACGATGATATCCGCCGGATGACCCGCCAGGTACGCCGTCACCGCTCGAACAGGGTCCTTATCAACCATAAGGATCTTCTGTACATCGATACCCAATTTTGAGACATCGGCCCTGGAACTGTTCATCGGAAGCAGGCCCCACCGTTCGAGCGCCGCCCGCACACCGGGGAAATCACTCCAATCTGCCTCGTTTTTCTTCGATGCGACATGAAGGATAGTCAACTTCGCGTTCGCGGTAAGGGCGGTCTTGATGGCATGGAGAAAGGCGGCTTCCCCATCCGGGCTGAAATCGGTCGGATGCACGACGTGTCCGATGAGCGGGACATCCAGCGTCTTTGGGTTCGACATGTGTTCCTTCCTGTTTGGCAGATCTTAGGCAATCACGGGCGAGCCGGGAACTGTCAAATCTGACAGGTACCCCGTTCTGTAGAATGCCGATCGACATCGATCAAATGTGGCAGCCGCTAGTCGGTATTCACGCCGGACCTTTGGCCGAGCCTCGAGGTTCTAGAATGGTCGACTTTATGGGCGTGGCTGGAAACGACAGCTACCGCCGGTTGGGCTGCTCTCAGCAGCGAATCAGCGAGACAGCAGGTTCTTAGGTTCTATATGAACCTGCCTCTCTGGACTTGCCGTCCAAGAGTTACTGAGGCGGGAAATGGGACAACATTTTGTGAACGACCATTCTGGTGCGTTCGTCCCGTTCTCCCGAAGAGAGCCCCGGCTCGACTTCCCCTGCGGCGGTGCCTCGCCAAACGACTTTTTTAGACGCGGCATCAATAATGTCGATTAACAACGATCCTGCTAGGTATGAAGGACCTTCGTTGATGGGCGGCACCTGCCGCCCCGGCGAACGAGTATCGGCTGAATAACTGAAGGGTCTTCCTGCCATCCCGTGGGAATAGTATTGGTCAGAAACAGTTGGGGCCATGTCTTTCAGTCCAATATGATAGGCCACATAGAAATCCGGCTTCTCGTCATAGAGTTTCCGGTAACCTTTCGAAAGGAGTTGCGTTTGGACGGCCATTCGAATGCGCAGATCGAGGGCTGAGTCGTCGGCGCGCCTATCGCCGGTCTTTTCCTGTCCCTCCGACAACCAGTCATAGGTTCGATACGCGCCAAAATTCACCCCGCGGTCATAGTCATACCCGATCTTCGGTGAGGGGACACAGGCGGCGGATGCCATGAACGCAACAGCCAAGAAGACTCTGCTCATTATCGCGTTCTCCCGCATCCACGGAGGCGAGTTAGTTAGGCGGGAAGTGAGAAAGCATTGCGCGGATAATACCGTTGATCCGTTTATCCCGTTCCTTGGGAGTCACACCCTCTTCAACCTCCGCTGAGGCAGAGGCTTGCCAGACCAGGCGTTTGGATGCCGCGTCGACAATGTCGATTAAGAGAGTTCCTTCCTTGTACGGCTGGATGTCGCTCAGTGTGGTGTAGGTGCCGTGCGCCCGATCGCCAATGTAACGCTGCGTGGAAGACCCCCTTATCTGATCCTTCATGCCGACATGGTAGGCCACAAGGAACTCAGGGGTCCCATGAGCAGTCGCAACGTACCCCTTTGAACGCAGTTGCGTATCAATGGCGGTTCGAATGCGCGCATCGATCAAGGAGTTGTCCAAGCGCCTGTCTCCCGTCGCTTCTTGGGCGCCAGGGATCCACCCATAGGCGTGGTAGGCGCTGAAATTGACACTGCGATCAAAATCGTAACCGATCTTCGGCGATGCACAGCCACCAATCGGTGCCACAA
>DATFFC010000184.1:0-3734 GCA_035250505.1 Nitrospiraceae bacterium
GACCAGCGATCGAGAATGTTGCCTTGCTTCGCCATTTCGATCGTCTTCGACATGAGATTGGAGCGGGTCCATCCCGTCGTCACGACGCCGTAGCCTTGGACCTCGAGCCATTCCTGAAGCGAGTCGATGTGGGTGGTGCGGCCGACTCCGTCCGTGCCCTCGACGGCGATCAACTTGCCTTTTAGATCACTCGGATTTAGGTAGGTCAAACCGTCGCCAAAATAACGACCGCCGGCCATGCGTGCCTCTTTTCGGTTTGTAGTTCACCAATGCCTGTTCGACCACTTGGCGCATGGCGCTTTGCTGTGTCTCGATATCCTGCGTCGCGTCCATGACCATCAGCGCGTATTCGTCCACAATCTTGTCGTACTCGGTCAAGATGCGTGACTGAAAGATCCTGAAGCTTTCATTGATGTCCTGACTGATGCCCATATCCATGCCGGCTTCGTAGAATTTGAGCTGCGCTCTGGTGCCTCCGAGCAAGCGCGACACGGCGACATCGATCGGCACCTTAAAGTAAAACGCGAGGTCCGGACGGATGGCAAAACTGTAGAGTTTCCTGATCCAGCTCGGCGAGACCCCGCGCACCACGTCGCGAGCGAAGGCCGTGTACATATAGCGATCGGCGAGGACCACCATGCCGGCCTTGAGCGGGGGCAGGATCTCGTGAAACAACCGGCTGGCGAAATCCGTGGCGTGGAGTAAGCTGAATGTCGTCGGAGTCAGGCTCTTGTTCTTTTTCCCTTTCTTCGTGGTGTCCCGCACCAGATTCGAGGAGTTCCACTCGGTAAAAAAGATCTTATGCTCATGCGATTCGAGCCACTTCTGCAGCAGGAGAAGCTGCGTGCTCTTACCTGAGCCGTCGATCCCTTCCACGATGATCAATTTGCCGGGATAGGGGTGGGGTTGTTGAGTGAGATGGCCGCCGTCGCTCATGCCGCTCCTTCTTCCCGCGCCATGACTTCGAACTGCACGGAACGATGAAAGACCTTTTCGAAGAGATCGGCCCTGCCCCGCGCGGCCCAGATTTCCAATTCAGCATCCCCGGCGACATGCAGGAAGATCGTCACATTCTTTCCCAATGTCACGTCCAGACTTTGGACCACGGAAAATTGACTACGGTCGAGCGCATCGCCGACGCGCAGCAACGCGCCGAGCACCTTCACGATCAGCTGCGATCCCGCCGGCATCGCGACAAAATCATCATGCTTCTTTCCCGGCAGCGCGCGGCGATGGTAGCGCGCGATGTTGGCGACGATGTCCACCTCCTCCGCCGTGAGTCCGGAAAGGTCACTGTGCTTGATCAGGTAATAGGCGTGCTTGTGGTGTTGACGGGGATTGATCAGATAGCCGATATCGTGGAGGATCGCCGCAAATTCGAGCCACTCGCGTTCCCGTTGTCCGTAGCCGTGCAACGGTTTGGTCTGGTCAAAGAGGCGCAAGGCCAGCCCGGCCACATGGAGCGCGTGCGTCTCGGACGAATGGCAGCGCCGCGCCAAGGCGAGCACGTTGCGCTTTCGGACGTCCGGGATATCGTGTTCGGCTTGAATTCCTTCACGGTGCCGCTGGATGAAATCGTAGATCACGCCTTCGCGGATTGCCTTGTCGCAGAGAATCATCTCGTTCTTTTGCAGCAAGTGCAGCAGAATGCGAAACACCGCGGCGGTCGGCAGCAGGGTATCCACCCGCTTCGGGTCGAGGCCCGGAATGGCCAGCCGCGCCTTGAGGTTACAGCGGGCAAGCCACGATTCGACCTGGCCGATCTCCTTCAGGGAGATTCTGGCGAGATTCAATTGCGGCAGCGGACGGCCCGTTCGCTTGAGATAGATCACTTCAGCCAGGTTCGCCGCCATGCCTGATGTGGCGACGATCTGTTCGATGCGCTTGGTACGAAAGGACGATAGGGTACTTTTTAACTGACTCGAGACGGCGGCGTCGAGCTGCTTCAGCATGTCTTTGGAAGGCGGGGCCTTGGGGAGGTAGAGGTCTTTGAGGCGGATCGCGCCGAGCTTGAGACTCTTGGCATGAAAGATCTGGTCCCGATTGCCCACAATCAGCTCCACGGATCCACCGCCGATATCCACCACCAAGGTGGGTAGGTCCGGCAACGCGATGCTGTTGCGGACACCGAGAAAAATCAACCGGGCCTCTTCGGCGCCCGTGATGACCCGGACCGCCAAGCCGGTTTGCTGGGCGATGCGATCGAGAAACTCTCCGCCGTTGCGGGCCTCACGAACGGCGCTCGTGGCGACCGCTTCGATACGCTCGTAGCCCTTGTTCCTGGCCAACATCACCAGGTGCTTAATGACATCGAGCCCGCGCGTCATGGCCTGCTCCGAGAGCCGCCGGGAGGTGAAGACTCCGTCGCCCAGTCGGGTGATGTCCTTGAACCGGTCGAGGACTTTGTAGCTGTAGTCGGGATGCACCTCGGCCAGGACCATATGGATCGAATTGGTCCCGATATCAAGGACGGCGAGCTTCGGCATCGACAGCGCTTAGCAGGATGTTGAAAAAGTCCTATATAGACAGGGGCGGCGCAATGTGGCGGATATTCTTCCCTTCTACCATATAGACGACCAGCTCGGCAATGTTCGTCGCATGGTCGGCAATGCGCTCGAGCGACTTGGCCACAAAGGTGAGGCGGATGGCGCGGGTGATGGTTCTCGGGTCTTCCAGCATGAAGGACAGAAGCTCGCGGAATAACTGCTCGTTGATCTCGTCCACATAGTCGTCGTCCCCGCAGACCTTCCGCGCGAGCGCCGAATCGGAATTCACGAAGGCGTTCAGACACTCCTGGACCATTCTCATGGTCCAGTTGCCCATCCGGGGAATATCGATATAGGGTTTCAGCTGCGGCTCATTGTTGAGCTCGAGCGCGCGGCGGGCGATATTCTCGGCGTGATCGCCCATCCGTTCCAATTCGGACGAAATCTTCATAGCCGTGGTGATGAACCGAAGGTCGCCCGCGGCCGGCTGGTGCAATGCCAGCAGCTTGATGCAGGCATCATCGACGTCCACGTCGAGGCTGTTGACGGCCCGATCATGTTCGACGACCGCCTGGGCCAGTTCGGAGTCGCGTTCCACGAGGGACTCCAATGCACGTTGGATCTGCCCTTCGACGACGGAGCCCATGCGGAGGAGCTGCTCCTTGAGTTGGGCTAATTCTTGGTCAAAATGCCGCTGCATGGCGTCGCCCTTTCCTTGGTGGTCATCCGAACCGGCCGGTAATGTAGTCTTCCGTCCGCTTGTCCTTGGGCGTCATGAACATGGTCCTGGTATCGCCGAATTCGATCAATTCGCCCATGAGAAAAAAGCCGCACTGGTCCGACACGCGGGCCGCTTGCTGCATATTGTGCGTCACGATCACGACCGTGTACGTGTCCTTCAATGCGAAAATCAACTCCTCGATCTTCGACGTCGCAATCGGGTCCAGCGCGGAACAGGGTTCGTCCATCAGAATCACTTCGGGCTCGACAGCGAGCGCCCGTGCGATGCAAAGCCGCTGCTGCTGGCCTCCGGAGAGACCGAGTGCGCTGTGTGAGAGCCGATCCTTCACTTCGTCCCACAGACCCGCTCCCTGTAGGCTCGTCGTGACGAGATCGTCCAGGAGTCTCCTGTTCCGGATGCCGTGCAGGCGTGGTCCATAGGCTACGTTGTCGTAGATGGATTTCGGAAAGGGATTGGATTTCTGGAAGACCATCCCGACCCGTTTGCGGAGCGCATTGACATCGACG
>DATFFC010000185.1:0-10985 GCA_035250505.1 Nitrospiraceae bacterium
CTGGTATTTTCGATGCGGCCCCTATGGCATCGAGCCCCGCTTGTGAACAGGCGTCGTCCAGATGCGCGCCGGGAGCTCCGCCCACACCGATGCCGCCCACCATCTCACCATTCATTTCAATGGGCAATCCGCCGCCGAGGATCAAAATGTTGCGGTCCATGTCCCGCAAACCTTGCAGCGCGGGATTCTTTCCCATCATCTCCGCCAGCTCGCTCGTGGGCCGCTTCAAGCTCGCCGCGGTAAAGGCCTTTTTTCGGCTGCTCTCCACCGTATGGGGCCCGGCTCCATCGGACCGAATCATGGCCCGCGTGACGCCCGCGCGATCCACAACCGTCGCAGTGACCCGGTAGCCGTCCTTCTTACAGAACTCGACCGCGGCTTGAATCGCCTTTGCGGCGAGGCCGGCAGGCAAGACGGCTTCCCTGGGTAACTCGTCGGCGGCTTGAAGCGGAACGGCTGCGGCTGCGAATAGAACCCCGGCCATCCCTAGAGTTCCAACCACCTTTATCCACCACGAATCTTCCTCGCAGGTCACCATGCTTTCCTCCTTACTATGAGTCTGCTATGACAAGCTCCCTTGAGCGAGAGTACGGGGGTATCCGCCCTGTGTCAATATGACAGAGTGCCGACATACGGGTCGTACCTCGGAGCGCCTTTCCGCTGCATGAAGCAGCCGTGGCCGAGTGGCGTATCGAACTTGATACCGAGCGTATCTGTTTGCATACGGTCCATCGGACTGCGAATTTGGCAGCCGCCCGGAACTCTCGTAAAATGGCGACGCTGTGATGCGAGCGGGAGGAGCGATTCTTGCTCGCACCTTTATTCCTGAGCCGGCCATTCCAAACGGCAGAGGTGTCGCCATGTCAAATCAGCTTTCCACACGACCTCATATCGAATCCAGGAACCCGCAGCTTTCTTTGCGCACCGGCATGGGAGCGATCCCATACGAGGGCGGCACGACCTTTCGCGTCTGGGCGCCGTTCGCGTCGTCGGTGCACGTCGCCGGCACGTTCAACCGTTGGTCGGACTCCGCTCACACCCTGGCCGGCGAGGGGAACGGATATTGGTCGGCCGACGTAGCCCAAGCGAAATCCGGTGATGAATACAAATATGTCATGACATACGGCCCGCAAAAACTCTGGCGTATCGATCCCTACGCCAAAGACGTGACGAACTCGGTCGGCAACTCGATTATCGTGGAATCTGCTCATGATTGGGGCGATGCGGTATTCCACATGCCGCCTTGGAACGAGTTGGTCCTCTACGAAATGCATGTCGGGACATTCAACGATCGGCCGGGTGGAAAACCAGGCGATCTGAGCGGAGTGATCGCCAAGTTGCCGTATCTGCGGGATCTCGGCATCAATGCCATCCAAATCATGCCGCCCATGGAATTTGCCGGCGGGTTCTCATGGGGGTACAACCCGGCCAATATCTTCGCGATCGAACAGGATTACGGAGGTCCCCGGGAGCTGAAACGGCTCATCAGCGCCGCCCACGCGCACGGCATTGCGGTGCTCTTTGATGTGGTTTACAACCATCTCGGCCCCAGTGATCTGAACCTATGGCAGTTCGACGGATGGCACGAAAACAACCGGGGCGGGATCTATTTCTACAACGATTGGCGGTGCGCCACGCCCTGGGGCGAAACCAGACCGGACTATGGCCGCGCCGAAGTCCGCCGGTACTTGCGCGATAATGCGTTGATGTGGCTCGAAGAATATCGGATTGATGGGTTACGGTGGGACGCCACCGCTTATATTCGCAATGTGTCCGGCGGCGGGGACCCCGCGCATGACCTGGCCGACGGCTGGGGGCTCATGCAATGGATCAATGATGAGATCAAAGCAAGACAGCCATGGAAGATCAGCATCGCCGAGGACCTCCGCGGCAATGAATGGCTCACGAAGAACAGCGGCGGCGGAGCGGGCTTTGATGCACAGTGGGATGCGAATTTCGTCCATCCGATCCGCCGCGCCATCATCGGCGCGAACGACCACGATCGCGACATGTACTCGGTTCGCGACGCCATTCTATCCCGTTATAACGGCGATGCATTCGAACGCGTCATCTACACCGAGTCTCACGACGAAGTCGCGAACGGCAAGGCCCGCGTTCCGCAGGAAATCTGGCCGGGCAACGCCGGAAGCTATTTTTCAAAGAAGCGATCGACGCTCGGTGCCGTCCTCGTGTTCTGCTCCCCCGGTATTCCGATGCTGTTCCAAGGGCAGGAGTTTCTCGAGGATGAATGGTTTCGCGATACGGATCCGCTCGATTGGAAAAAGAAACGGAGATACGGCGGGATTGTCCGACTGTACCGTGATCTAATACGACTGCGCCGCAATTGGTCCGACGGGACGCGCGGTTTGCGCGGGCAGCATGTGCATGTCTTTCACGTCAATAATCAGGATAAGGTCATTGCATTCCATCGCTGGGAGCACGGCGGGCCGGGCGACGACGTGGTCGTGGTTGTGAACATGGCTGATCGCGCCTATGATGCATACACCATCGGCTTTCCCAGGTCCGGTCTGTGGACGGTGCGTTTCAACAGCGATTGGCGGGGGTACAGTGAGGATTTCAACAATCAGCCGAGCCTGGACACAATGGCTGAACCGGGCGAACGTGACGGTCTGCCGTCTCATGGGAGTCTGGGACTCGGCCGGTACTCTGCCGTAATTCTGTCTCAGGAGCGGTAAGCCCAGTCTGCGAGTTCCATGTAGACTGAACATTCTTCGGGTGCCGCATGTATGTGCCCGCCTTGATCATCATACTCGGCCTTGCGATGAACACTACCGTGAAGGCCGCCGAACTGTCCCCCGCCTTGCCCAACGGTACAACGGTCCGTGTTCAGTCCTCCGAATTGATCCCCGGCTGGCATATCGGGAAATTGGAAATCACTCGCGAAGGTTGCGCGATGGTGTGGATGTCTTCTTCAGAAGTACCGGGAGGACGAAAAGGCCTGGGTCTCATGTTCCTTGCCAAGCTTGAGCGACAGGAAGGCTCGGCATGGATCGACGTCCCGGTCAAGCCGCTCGTGGAGAAGGAACCGAAGAGTTGCCGGGAAGGAGCGGGATGAGAGACGGCGAGACAACTCTACGACATCAGACTATGACGTGAGCCTCCGTGGCCGCCAGTCCGAGTATGAGCCCACAGCTGACACGGACTTCATCTTACAGATCAGAAACAGAGGGGAGTTCCACGCTGGGATCGCCGGCCGGCAGATCTTTCATCCACATCCTAGCCCGTTCGACATAGAAGGCATATTCGGACTCAGGATAATTCCGCATGACCGCATGCAAAAGCTGATGGGCCTCTTCATGGCGACCCGCCTCCATGCTGGCCCGTGCAGCCTGTAGGGTACACGAGGCCGCCATGGCTTTAGGATCGACCGTCGTACGGACCGGTTGTTTCCCGACAAATCCATCAAGTCCCGCAGGAAGCTCCGTTGCAGGTACGACTTGCAGGTCCGCCGATTGTCGAAGCTGCCTGGCCGCCGACAGGGCGCCCTCGACATCACGGCTCCCTTGACAATTCCGATACAGTTCCCAGAGAGACATGACCGACCGATGCACGGGTTCACTTTCCCGGCTCGGACCGGAAAAGAGCGAGCAGGCCGCCACCAGCGGTAAAGTCGAGAGAAGGATGAGGCGATTCATAGTAAGCGGTCGGCGCGACGAACGCGTTTCTTACAGCAGGGCAATGAGAACTGTCAAGAATTGACGCTCAGATAGTCACTCGCCGCTTTGCTGAATGAGCTTCGCAACCAGGCCCGTCCAGCCGGTTTGGTGACTGGCTCCGATTCCCGCCCCATTGTCGCCGTGAAAGTATTCGTAGAACTGGATCAAATCCTTCCAATGGGGATCGGACTGAAATTTCGCCGCGCCGCCGTACACAGGACGCCTCCCATGTTCATCGCGAAGGAATATCCGCGTCAACCGGCGCGACAATTCTCCCGCCACCTGCGCTAGAGTGAGTTTCACCCCCGAGCCGGTCGGAAACTCCACGGTAAATTGCTCGCCGAGGTAATAGTGAAATTTCTGCAGCGATTCGATGATGAGAAAGTTGACGGGAAACCAGATCGGACCGCGCCAATTGGAATTGCCCCCGAACAGCAAGGTGCTGGATTCCGCCGGTTCATAATCGACCCGATGTTCCACTCCCATAATTGGGAAGATATACGGATGGTCCCTGTGGTAGCTGGACAGGGCCCGCACACCGAAAGGGGACAAGAACTCGGACTCATCCAACATATAGTTGAGCACCCGGCGCAGTCGGTGCCGGTGGACCAAGGACAGGAATCGCCGCACTCCGCCGTCCTCCGTCAAGGTCTCGACATGGCTGCTGAAGTCGGGCCGGTTCTCGATGAACCACTGCATCCGGTGCTTGAAACGCGGCAAGGCATCGACGAGTTCCGAGTCCAGCGTCTCGACGGCAAAGAGCGGGATCAGCCCGACCATGGACCTCACTTTTAGAGGATAGTTGCGCCCATCCGGCAGGTGCAGAACATCGTAAAAGAACCCGTCTGCCTTGTCCCACAATTCGATGCGTTCGCCGCCGATGTTGTTCATCGCGCGGCAGATATAGACGAAGTGTTCGAAGAACTTGCTGGCGACGTCTTCATACGCCCGGCTCTCCCGAGCCAATTCGAGCGCCATCATCAGCATGTTGAGACAGTACATCCCCATCCAACTGGTCGCGTCGGACTGCTCGATATGTCCGCCGGTGGGCAGCGGCTTGCTGCGATCGAAGACGCCGATGTTGTCGAGTCCGAGAAACCCGCCCTGAAAGATATTCTTGCCGTCCTCGTCTTTTCGGTTCACCCACCAGGTGAAGTTCAACAGCAGCTTATGGAACACCCGCTCCAGGAAGACCCGATCACCCATTCCTTTGCGCTTCTTTTCAATTTTGTAAACCCGCCAGGCGGCCCAGGCATGGACCGGCGGATTGACGTCGCCGAGCGCCCATTCGTAGGCCGGAATCTGCCCGTTGGGCTGCATGTACCACTCACGAAGCATGAGAACCAGTTGATCCTTGGCGAATGTCGGGTCCACCAGCGCCAGCGGGATGCAATGAAAGGCCAGATCCCAGGCCGCATACCAGGGGTATTCCCATTTGTCCGGCATGGAAATGACGTCCGCATTGTAGAGATGCGTCCAGTCGGCATTTCTGCCTCGGAGCCGCTCTCGAGGCGGCGTGGGTCCGGCCGGATCGCCTTTGAGCCAGCGATCGACGTCATAGTGATAGAACTGCTTGCTCCATAGCAGGCCGGCAAAAGCTTGGCGCTGGACCCGGCGGCCATCCTCCGAGAGGTTGGCGGGCGCGAGGGCGTCATAAAACTCGTGCGCCTCTTGGATGCGCTGTCTGAAGATTCCATCATGCGCGTCCCGGGTCAGGACACTGTCGTCCGTCACGTTGGTCAGGCGGAGCCTGATGGTGGAATCCCCCCCCGGCGGCAAACAGAGAACGTAACGAGCCGCCGCCTTGGAGCCCACGTGGTCGGGGTTCACGGCCTCCTTGTCGCCCTGGACGACACAGTCGTTGATACCGTCCTTCACGTATCGAGCGCCGTCTTGTTCGCCGTACAGGCGCCGAGTATTTGTCTCGTTTTCGGTGAAGAGCAAATCAGAAGCGCCTTCGCACAGTAACCGCCGGTAGCCATAGTACTCGTGCGTGAGCTCGATTACGCTCTGATTCCCGACAGTCTCGCCCCGCCGCATCCGCGGACGCCGCACGTCGAGGCCCCAGGACCAGGTATTGCGAAACCACAAGGTCGGCAACACCGTCAGCTCGGCCGGATCAGGACCCCGATTGATCACATGAATTCTAATCAGCAGGTCCTCGGGAGAGCCCTTGGCGTACTCGACGAACACATCGAAATAACGGTCTTGGTTGAAGATTCCTGTATCGATCAGTTCAAATTCCAAGCTGTTCCGGCCGCGCCGGCGATTTTCCTCCACCAACTGAGCGTAGGGAAACGCTGTCTGCGGATACTTGTACAAGAATTTCATGTAGGAGTGGGTCGGCGTGGAATCAAGGTAGTAATAATATTCTTTGACGTCTTCCCCGTGGTTCCCTTCATGGCCCGTGAGGCCGAACAGCCGTTCTTTGAGAATCGGATCGCGCCCGTTCCATAGAGCCGGCGCAAAACAGAGATATTGATGCCGATCGCAGATGCCGCCCAGCCCGTCTTCGTTCCATCGATACGCCTTCGAGCGCGCATGGTCATGCGGGAGAGCGCTCCAGGCATCGCCGTTGGGACTGTAGTCCTCACGGACGGTTCCCCAGGCCCGCTCGCTGAGATAGGGGCCCCACCGCTTCCAATGTTTCAGGCGCTTGGCATCCTCCTCCAGCCGGATCAACTCAGCCGACGGACGCCCGTCTATCGGTTCCGCGGATACTGATGTCCCGTTTCGCATGGTCCCTCTCGCCCGATGGTGGTGGCGGCGAATCGTTATGCCGGCGGTGTGCCGCTAGCCCACATTATTCATGACGGTTCGTGACGAAACCGACGTAGAAGCGCGCATGATAATGGGGCCTAGCATGCCCTGCGTGTCGCAGACAATCAATAGCGGTCGGCGCGGACAGCGTTACGGCAGAAGCCTCCAGCGCCCTCGTGAGTTGATGACAGGGGTTCTCCTTACGGGGACTGAATGCTTGTTATTATCGGGGGGAAATGCGACGAGAAAAAGGCAGGTCGGCTAACTCCAGACCACACTCTCTTGGTTCATCAAGTAGTCGATCACTTCGATACTGTCCCGCAGTTGAAGTTGTGCCTGCTCGGACATGGGGAGAATGGCTCCGACGAGCTTGCCGGATTCCACTTCTTCGAGGGAAGGGATCCCGGCGGTATCACGCTTCTCAAGGTTCGGTCGATAACTGGCCACCTGTTCGCCTCCCACTCCTTTCTCGGTATCCTACAGCAATTCTTGAGCCAGATTGATGAGCCCAGCCATTTGTCCCTATCACAACTGTATTGAAGCATAGCACATGGTTTTGTTCCATGGAGAAAAACCGCCTGTAACCGGCTAATAACGCGTGATTTTTCGGACTAGACGTCAGCGGGCTTCTACGACGGGCGGCAAGGCGCCGAGGAATGGAAATTCACCGATCCTAGCCAGCGTGGTATTGGACTTGAGGCGGAAATCGTCCCGAGTTGTGTCAACAAATTCCGGTTCCACCGTCAAATCGGACTCAGGCCGAAGTTCCGGAGCCGGCTGCGGAGGAGTACCTTGGCGGACATAATCGGCGTCCGTATTCTGAAGCGCATTGAACGCAATCGCGACACGGCTGGCGGGACCGACCATGAAGCCGAACCGGTTGAGAGAGACGATGTTCCCTCGCGCCTGGACTTGCGCCGTCCCCAGGAAGGCCGCCCCTCCACCGTTCTTGACGATGGTATTGCTGATAAGCTCCGCCTTGGCCCGATCGCCAACGACCACTCCCTCGAACAAGCTCCTGGTGATGATATTTCGTTCGAGCCGCACGTCCGAGGCGCCGACCACGTTCACCCCATGATCATTGTCATGAATGAAGTTTCCCGCCAGGACGGCCTGAGAATCCATGAACTGAACGCCCGTCGTTTCGCTGCCGCCCAGAATGCTGTCTTCAATGCGAAGAGCCTCGGCCTGCTGGCCGAACAACATGCCGTTCACGCGGATTCCGCGTAGGACGACACGGCGGCCGAGAAAAATGCCGACGGCCTGCCCTCCGTGCTCATTGATCGTCATTCCGCTGATCTCAATATCCGCGGCCCCGTACGGAAGTTTCCCCACAAAGAGAACCCCTACGACGTCGCTTCCGAGCAGGGTCACCTGGTCCATGCCGGCGCCGATCAGCTTGATCCGTTCCTTATTATGAATCCTGACATCCTCCCGGTAGGCGCCGGGCTTGATGAGGATGGTGTCTCCCTTTCGAGCCTCGTCGATCGCGGATTGAATCGACTTGTACCGGCCCGATCCGTCCTGCGCCACCACCAGTGTTCTCGGCTCATCAGCATTCTCCGCCATGACGGAAAAAACAGGTACAGAGAGCAGGGCCGTGAGCAGCATTATTCTCACACGAACCATGGCTAGCTCTTACAGGCGCGTACGCCGGCTTGTCAATCAACCTCCATCGGGAGGCACGACTGGACGGGGCTTGTTGCCGGTCCCGCATCCGCATGATATGGTCCGCGCCGATGATTCTGGTGGGACTCACGGGCGGCGTCGCGACCGGCAAGAGCACCGTCGCCGCCATGTTCCGACGTTGCGGCGCCACGGTGATCGACGCGGATCTATTGGCTCGCCAGGTGGTCGAGCCACGCAAACCGGCATGGCGGGAGATTGTCCGCACGTTTGGGGCACAGGTTCTCCGGCCTGACCGCACCCTTGATCGACAAGCCCTGGCGAACATCGTGTTTCGATCGGCGCCCAAACTGCGGCGCCTTGAACGAATCATCCATCCGAGAGTCGCGAGGCTCCAATCTCGATTGACCAGGACCATCGCCGAACGACAGCCGGACGCCGTGGTGATCTACGAAGTTCCGCTGCTCTTCGAGGCCGCGGTGGATCAGCGAGTCGATGCCATTATTGTGGTCACGGCTGATCGCCGCACGCAGATAGCCCGGCTCGCCCGGCGCACGGGCTTGTCCCGCACGGACATTCTCCGCCGCATCGGGAGTCAAATGCCGCTCGCGGAGAAACGGCGCCGCGCGGACTTCGTACTGGACGGAACCCAACCACTGGGAAACCTGCGACGGCAAGTGGCTCGTCTCTACGAGCAACTACGACGTCGTGCCTGAATCACACTTGTCCAAGCGCCACAGCAGTTCTACAATCAGCGATCGCCGACGGTCACTTTCCACCCAAACCGGGAGGTTTGTCATGCCGACCTATATCAGCCTCGTGAAGTTCACGCATCAGGGCGTCACAACGATGAAGGAAAAGGGCATCGAACGGGCGGAGATGGTGAAGAAGAACGCGCAGTCGCTCGGGGGTAAACTGGTTCAGGCCTATTATTGTCTCGGGGAATATGACGTCGTCGCGATTTGGGAGTTTCCCGACAATCGTACGGCGATGAAGGCGGCCGTTCTCAACGCGTCCATGGGCCATATTCAAATCACCACCATGCCGGCCGTGACCCGCGATGAATGGAAACAGATTCTGGAAGAGACCGTGGGCAAGCGCAAGTAAGATGCAGCTTGCGGGTCTGCCGCCGTCCGCGGAGGAGCGCGTCCCTGGGCAATCGGTTGCGAAGCAACCGGGGAATGCGGCGGGTGAGAAGGACTGCCGGGGTTGGGCGGGTGGATGCGTCCGGGAAAAGGCAGCGTCCCTGGGCAATCGGTTGCGAAGCAACCAGGGATGCGGCGGGTGAGAAGGACTGCCGGGGCGGGTGTGTGAGTCCGGGAAAAGGCAGCGGCTCGGCGCTGCCGGGGCGGGTGGGTGAGAATGGTCGCAATGCAGCCATCCCTGTGTTAGATTTTCGTTATGCGAGACATCGCCATCATCGGATCCGGTCCGGCTGGGTTGACGGCCGCGGTCTATGCGGCGCGTGCCAATCTCGCGCCGGTGCTGATCGAAGGCTGGCAATCGGGTGGACAGCTCGCCACGACCACCGAGGTCGAAAATTATCCCGGTTTCCCGATGGGCATCATGGGCCCGGAGCTGATGAAACACATGCGATCTCAGGCCGAGCGGTTCGGCACGCAGTTCGTCACCGGCGACGTCACGGCGGTCGATCTGAAAAGCCGACCATTCACACTCACCATCGACGGAGAACGCGACGAACAGACCAAATCACTCATCATTGCGACCGGGGCATCGCCTCTTCGCCTCAGCGTGCCGGGCGAGCAACGGCTGTGGGGCCATGGCGTCTCGACCTGCGCCACCTGCGACGGCTATTTTTTCAAGGGCGGGCATCTCATCGTAGTCGGCGGCGGAGACAGCGCGATCGAGGAAGCGATCTTTCTGACTAAGTTCGCCTCGCAAGTCACGGTCGTCCACCGCCGCGACAGATTGCGGGCGTCGAAAATCATGCAGGACCGGGCGATGAAGAATGAGAAGATCGCATTCTCTTGGAACTCGGTGATCGAAGAGATCCTGGGCGACAGCATGGTCACCGGCGTCCGGCTGCGCAATATCATGACGGGACGGAAAACCGACGTGGCCTGCGCGGGCGTCTTTATCGCGATTGGGCACAAACCCAACACCGACCTGTTCACCAATCAACTCGACATGGATCAGGCCGGCTACATTGTCACCCGAAAGGGAACCGCCACCAGCATCCCGGGCGTCTTTGCGGCCGGCGATGTCCAAGACTTCACGTATCGCCAGGCGATCACCGCGGCAGGATCCGGCTGCATGGCCGCTATCGACGCGGAACGATACCTGGAAGCAGCCGAGGACAAGTAAAGTGCGAGTGCTCAGTTCGGAATTCCGAAGAACGTAGTCGCGCACACCTACAGTTCATGATTCCTAACTCAGCACGCAGGACTCATACCTCAGCACTAAAGTGATGCGCTGCGCGATTGTTCATTATCATGAGCTGGCCCTGAAGGGGCGCAACCGCGACCTCTTCGAGCAGCGGTTGCTGCGGAACATCCGCGAGGCACTGCGCGGCTTGAGCGTAGGAGGAGTCACGGCCCTCCGGGGCCGCATGCGGGTGAGCCTTCCCGACGAACTCCCGGCCGGCATCGTTCGCGAACGCCTCGGCCGCGTGTTCGGCATCTCGAATTTTCTCCTCACGGAAACCGCGCCGTTCGACCTCTCTCGGCCCGATTTGGACGGTTTGAAAGCGATCGCATCCCGGCAGGTCCAAGATCTGCCGTTCCGTACGTTTCGCGTGTCGGCCAAGCGAGCGGACAAGCGATTCCCGCTGACATCCATGGATGTGGAGCGCGCCATCGGGCAGCACCTCCGCGAGACCACCGGCAAGCAGGTCGATCTCAGCCGGCCGGAGTTGACCCTTCATATCGAATTGCTGACAAAGGAGGCCCATCTCTCCGCCAA
>DATFFC010000186.1:0-38694 GCA_035250505.1 Nitrospiraceae bacterium
AGACGGGACAATGCAGATTTGCAACATGAGTACGACAACTCAAACCGTGTTCTGTTATTGATGCTTCTGGTTCTTACGAAACAAGTATGAACAAAAGTGTTTAGCATGGATCAAATGTAGTTGCGCGACGCTAATCTGTGACAATTCACAGACATACTTGTAGGAAGAGCGCTAAACCGGCGTGAGCCACTCTCGGTGGGTCGTATCCACTCCACGGACAATATCAAAGAATGATTTCTGAAGGGCTAGGGTCATCGGGCCCGGCTTTCCGCTCCCGATACGCCGTCGATCGATCTCCGTGATGGGAGTCAGCTCGGCCGCCGTTCCGGTCACGAACACTTCCTCGGCAATGTACATCTCATCCCGCGTAAATCGTTCCTCGACAACCGGAATGTTGCGCTCTCGCGCGAGTTGAAGAATGGAATTTCTGGTAATGCCCTCGAGGATCGACGTGAGCGGTGTCGTCTTCAATTGCCCGCGGCGGACGATGAAGATGTTCTCACCGGTCCCCTCCGCGACATACCCCTCGGGATCCAGCATGATCGCCTCGTCATAGCCGTCCGCTTTGACTTCGCGTTTGGCGAGGATCGAATTGACGTAGTACCCGGAGATCTTACCCCGCGTCATCGACACATTCACATGGTGGCGGGTGAAGGAGGACACCTTGGCGCGGATGCCTTGGGTCAATGCATCCTCTCCAAGGTAAGTCCCCCATTTCCACGCGGCGATCGCGAGCTGGATGGGATTCTCTCCTGGATAGAGTCCCATTGCACCATATCCGATGTAGACCAATGGGCGAATATAGCAGGCCTCCAACCGATTGACGCGCACGGTCTCGATAATGGCCTCCGTGACCTGCTTCTTGTCGTAGGACATCGGGAGCTGCGCGATATGCGCCGATTCAAACAGCCGATCGACATGCTCGGCGAGCCGAAAAATCGCGGACCCGGCGGTTCCCTTGTAGCACCGGATCCCTTCGAAAGCCGCCAGACCGTAATGCAGCGAATGCGTAAGAATATGGACGTTGGCATCAGCCCACTCGACAAACCGGCCGTCCATCCATATTTTTTCACTGGCTTGCAACATGGGCGCACTATAGCAGCGGTTTTCGGGGACGGTCAAGCAAGAGGCCAACACCCGCCATGTTCTTGACTGCCGTGAAGACGCTATGCTATGTGCTTGTGTTCCGCATTCGGAGGAATAATCACATGTACGCAATAGTTGAAACGGGTGGGAAACAATACCGGGTCGAGACAGGCACACTGATCCAAGTGGCCTCACTCCCCGGCGAGATCGGTACAGCCGTGCAGTTGGAGCAGGTGCGATTGGTTCACGGTGACAACGGTGTGCAGATCGGACGACCGCTCGTGTCCGGAGCGCTGGTGACGGCGGAAATACTCAGACACGGCCGCACGCGGTCGATCACCGTGTTCAAGAAGAAGCGACGAAAAAATTACCGCCGGACCAAAGGACATCGCCAGGCGTTTACACAGATCCGTATCACCGGTATTGAAATGAAATAACGGCGGAGGAGGAAGAGGATATGGCGACAAATAAAGGCGGCGGCTCTACCAGAAACGGCCGTGACAGCAATCCTCAATACCTGGGCGTGAAAGCCTATGGCGGCGAACTGGTCAAGGCCGGCTCCATACTCATCCGCCAGCGCGGCACGAAATTCTTTCCTGGTTTCAACGTGGGGTTGGGAAAGGACCATACCCTGTTCGCCTACATTACCGGGATCGTGAAGTTTGAAGGAGGACGGGGCCGCCAAAAGATCAGCGTCTATCCCGTTCCGGCGAAAGGATAGCCGCGCCGAGCATTTCGATCGCTTCTGAACCGCAGGGCAGTCCAAAAGCCAGCTTCCCCTTCGCTCGCTTTCCACTTCATGTGACGATCCGGTACGGTATACTGCTGCGCCGGGTTTCTTTTCTTCCAGGAGTCTCTATGGAGTCTCTATGTCGGCCTTTGTCGACCAGGTGCGTATTCGTGTGAAGGCAGGCCGCGGCGGGGATGGCGCTTGTAGTTTCCGCCGCGAGAAGTATGTGCCGCGCGGCGGACCTGACGGCGGGGACGGCGGTCATGGCGGCCAGGTCATCTTTGTCGGATCGCATCGTCTCACCACCCTGCTCGACCTACGCTACCGACAGCATTACGAAGCGGAAGACGGAGGTCGAGGCGAGGGCGGCAATCGCCATGGCCGTAATGGGGCCGACGTCATTGTTTCGGTTCCCCTGGGCACCATGGTCTTCGACGACACGACACAAGACTTGCTGGCGGACCTTACCGCTGAGAATCAAGAATGCGTGGCGGCGGCCGGCGGTCGGGGCGGCCGCGGCAACTCGCACTTTGCGACCTCCACGAACCGCGTCCCGACACAGTGCGAGCCGGGCACGGAAGGCGAGGAACGCTGGCTCCGGCTCGAGCTGAAGCTGCTGGCCGATGTAGGCTTGGTCGGATTTCCCAATGCGGGAAAGTCGACGTTGATTGCGGCCATTTCGTCCGCGCGTCCCAAGATCGCCGGCTATCCGTTCACGACTCTGACACCGAATCTCGGCGTGGTCCGCTGGGCTGAGGACAGAGTGTTCGTCGTGGCCGACATCCCCGGTCTGATCGAAGGGGCGCATGAGGGCAAGGGGCTCGGCATTCGCTTCCTTCGTCATATCGAGCGGACGGCCTACCTGCTGCACCTGGTGGACGTTTCTGAATGGGCGCCCGACGATCCGGTCCGCAGCTTCGAAATCATGCGCTACGAACTGGGAGCGTACGACGAGGAATTGGCCGTCCGTCCCTTTGCCGTCGTCGGCAGCAAGCTCGATGCCAAAGGGGACGGCGCCAAACTGGAGCAGCTCCGCGCCTATTGCAAGTGCCGACACCTCACCTTTTTGCCTGTTTCGGCCGCTACCCGCGAGGGGCTCGATGACCTGGTCCAGTTCATCGGCCGGCAGGTCGACACCCTTCGAAAGGCCCCGTGCGAGACGAAGTCCTGACTCAAGCCAGGCGTCTGGTCATCAAAATCGGCAGCAGCCTCGTCGCTTCCCGCGAGACCGGGCTCTGCTCAGATCGAATCGACCGGCTGGCGAAGGAGATTGCCTCCTGTACGTCCGGACGCGAGATTCTGTTGGTGTCGTCCGGCGCCATCGTATCCGGTATCAAGAAGCTGGATCTTCGAGAATACCCGAAAAGCCTGCCGGTCAAGCAGGCCGCAGCGGCGGTCGGGCAAAGCCGTTTGATGTGGGCCTACGAGAAGGCATTCGAGGGTGTGGGGATGAAAGTCGCCCAAGTCCTGCTCACGCACCAGGATCTGGCGGACCGCCGGCGTTTTCTCAATGCCAGGCATACGTTACACGCGTTGATCGGCTTCGGAGTGATTCCCATCATTAACGAGAACGACACCGTGGCGGTGGACGAAATCCGTTTCGGTGACAACGATGCGCTGGCCGGCCAAGTCGCACATTTGATCGACGCCGATCTGCTGATCATCTTGTCGGATGTCGATGGGCTCTACACCGAGGATCCCCGGCAAAATCCCTCCGCCACGCTGATTCCACTGGTTCATGAAATCACGGAGGACATCGAGCGCCGGGCCGGCGTATCGAGCACGTTTGAGGGAACCGGCGGGATGGCGACCAAGGTGCGTGCCGCGAAGAAAGTTGCCGACTACGGCGTACCGACGCTGGTGCTCAATGGAACCGCGCCGCAGTTGCTCCCCTCCGTTCTCGCCGGCCAACCCGGCGGCACTCTCTTCCTTGCTCGGGCGCGCCGCATGAACAGTCGCAAACATTGGATCGCCTTCACCCTGCGATCCAGGGGGCAGATCACCTTGGATGACGGAGCAGTAGATGCGCTCTCCCATCGTGGGAAGAGCCTGCTGGCGACCGGCATCCGGAATATCACCGGAAGTTTCGATGCGGGGGATCCGGTCAGCTGCCTGGATCAGCAGGGAAAAGAGTTTGCGAAGGGCCTCGTCAACTTTTCCTCCGAGATCTTGACGACCATCAAAGGGCTCAAAACCGCGGATATTCAGAAAATGGCCGGTCTTCAAGATTACGAAGAAGTCATTCATCGCGACAACCTGGTCTTGCTCGAGTAAAACAGGTGCAAGACCCATACGCTGCAATAGAAGCCGGCCGACGACGGTGATCATGCGCCTGGGACTGCTGGGCGGCAGTTTCAATCCGATCCATAACTGCCATTTGAGCGTCGCGGCACAGACCCGCGATGCCCTGAATTTGGACCGTATCCTCTTTGTTCCGACAGGCGATCCTCCCCACAAGGACTCGGGCTCATTGGCTCCGGCCAGGCATCGCGAGGCGATGGTCCGGCTGGCCATCGGCGCAGAACCGTCATTCGAGTTGACAGATATTGAGCTTCGACGAGGCGGCAAATCGTACTCAATCGACACCATCCGCGCTTTACAGACTCACCTGGGGCCCGAGGCCGAGTTGTTCTTCGTGATCGGACTCGATGCGTTTCTCGACTTGCCGTCATGGAAAGAGGCGGACCGTCTTTTGCGCGCTTGTCACTTCGTGGTCGTCTCGCGGCCCGGCGCGTCATTCGAGCGCCTTGCCACGATGCCGCTCTTTCCTCCTGTGGATCGCGAGCAGCTGCGTACGCTGGATCGAGGCGAGGCACATCGTCTCACGGTTCCGGTCCCAGACGGAGACCGGCTGACCCTGCTCCGGCTGGCACCCTGTCTGGTCTCCGCTTCGGAAATCAGGCAACGGATCCGAGCGCGTCGTAGCGTGGCCGACGTGTTGCCCCCACCGGTTCAATCTTATATAATTCAGCACGGCTTGTACTTGGAGGACGCCGATCATACTGGAAGCCAAGGCTAAGGCCCTCGCGATAGCAGGGGCAATCCTCGACAAGAAGGCCACCGATGTCCTCATCCTGCATATCGCTACCCTGACCTCTGTCGCAGATTATCTCGTCTTGTGTTCCGGCGAATCGGAGCGCCAGGCTCGGGCCATCGCCACTCACGTCGACGGCATCCTCTCGGCTCAAGGAGATGGACCGCTCAGTATTGAAGGCGCGGCATCCGCGAAATGGATCCTCATGGATTTCGGCGATGTGGTGGTGCACATCTTTCTGAAGGACATCCGTGAGCACTATGCGCTCGAGAAGCTCTGGGGGGACGCCAAGCAAGTCCGCATCCCTTCCGGCCAGGGCGTACGTACCTCCCTCCCGGCCAGGCCGGTAACCGCCCGCAACCCTCGCGCTCGGAAACGGGGGTGACATGTTCCGCCTGCTTGCCACGATTTTTCTCGTCGCCGCCGGAACGTTCATTTATAGCTATTTCCGCGAGCTGAATCCGGGCTCGATTACCATCAAGACAGGCCCGGATACGGTGTTCGAGCTGAATGCGGTGTCCTTGGTTCTGCTGGCCATGGCGGTCGGGGCCCTCGCGGTGGCCATTCTGGTCAGCGCCCACCAGACTTCCCACGTGATCCTGAACTGGCGGACGAGCCGGCTGCTCAGGCGAAAAGAGAAAGTCGATGCTCTTCACCGGGACGGCACCCATGCCTTCATGTCAAAGCGCACGGCCGAAGCAGTCGGGCTGTTCGAGCGCGCCCTGGTGATCGATCCGAACCGCACCGATTCGCTCCAGTGGCTCGGAAACATCTATCGTTCGGAAAACAACTTCACCGAAGCGATCCGGCTGCATCAGCAAGCGCACCGGATCGAGGAGCGCAACGTCGAGATCCTCTTGGAGCTGGCCAAGGACCTGGAAGCGGCAAAGCGGTATGAAGAGGCGCTGCAAACGCTCGAAAAACTCCTTCGCATCGAATCGGAAAACCTGACCGCGCTGATTCGCAAACGGGATCTCTATATTCGCCTCGAAAAATGGACCGACGCGTTGGAGATTCAACACCGTCTGTTGAAGGCGAACCTGCCGGAACAGGAAAAGCGAGCGGAACAGCAGCTCCTGGTCGGCTGCATGTATGAGGTAGGTCGCCAGCTTCTGGAGCGCGGCCATCCGGACAAGGCGCGCCGCTATTTTCGCGGCGCCATCAAGAAGGACCGGACCTTTCTGCCCGCCTACATCGGCATCGGGGAAATCCTCGTGCGTGAGGGCAAGACCAAGAATGCCGTCGAAATCTTGAAAAAGATGTACGCCAAGACCAACAGCATCATCATTCTGCACCGGCTGGAGGAACTCTTTCTCGAGCTGGGAGAGCCGGATGAGATCATCCGGGTCTATCAAGAGGCCCTGCAGCAGGATCCACGGAACGCCGCCATTCAGTTTTATCTCGGCAAGCTGTATTACCGGCTTGAAATGGCGGACGAAGCCTTCGATGTTCTGTCAACCTTGGACGGCTCGCACGAACAGCTCGTCGAGTACCACAAGATCATGGCGAACCTATATCTCCGCAAGCAGCACATGGAAGAAGCGGTCGGCGAACTGAAGAAAGCCCTCAGCTTCAAGAAGCGGGTGGTCGTCCCGTACCTCTGTACCCACTGTCACCACCAGCAAATCGAGTGGTCCGGACGCTGCCGGCGCTGCGGCCTGTGGAATACGTACTCCGCCCTTCCCGGGCTCGATGCCGCCAAAACAGAAGCCGATCGAGCTTCATCCCGGCTTCGCGCGGTCCCTTACCAAGGCATTGCATCTCCATTCGAAACCGTGTAGGTTCTGTCCGCTTTTTCACCGCCCGCGATGTTCCGTCGAGCACCGCATTGCTCCGCACCGGGGACGAAAGGGAGAAGGATTCATGTTTGATTATGCTGCGCTGTCCGAAAAAGCCTTGCACGACATCCCATTGACGTGCACGGAATCTCTCGCCGTTCTCCGCGCTCCGGACGATGATCTGCTCGCCCTCCTGGGGGCCGCGTTTACCGTCCGGCGCCGTTATTTCGGGACGATCGTCCGTTTGCAGATGCTTCTGAATGCCAAAAGCGGCGCCTGCCAGGAAGACTGCCACTATTGCTCACAATCCGCCGTCTCCAAGGCGCCGATTGAACGGTATGGCCTCCTTTCGCCCGCGGACATGATCGAAGGAGCCCGCCGTGCCGCAGCGGCCAAGGCTCAACGGTATTGCATCGTGATCAGCGGCCGGAGCCCGCTGGATCGTGAGATCAGTGAGATTGCGGACGCCGTCCTGTCCATTAAACGCGACAGTTCCCTTCAGATCTGCTGTTCGCTCGGCCTGCTGAACGAACGCCAGGCCCGTCAGTTGAAGGAGGCCGGTGTCGACCGCATCAATCACAATCTCAATACCAGCGAGGCCTATCATTCGTCGATCTGCACCACGCATACCTATCAAGATCGCCTGGCGACGATCCGGAACGCCAGGTCGGCCGGGTTGGAGATTTGCTCCGGTGGGATTGTCGGCATGGGCGAAAGCGACGAGGATCTCATCGAGCTCGCCATGGCGTTGCGTGAGGTCAAGCCGGACTCAATTCCCGTCAATACCCTGCATCCCGTCGGCGGAACGCCCCTGGAACATTGCCATGAGCTGACGCCGACACGCTGCCTGAAAGTGCTCTGTCTGTTTCGATTCCTGCATCCGCGGACGGAAATCCGGATCGCCGGCGGACGGGAACATAACCTACGGAGCCTCCAACCCATGGCGCTGTATCCCGCTGATTCAGTATTCGTAAACGGCTACTTGACGACACCGGGGCAAGCTGCGCCTGAGGTTTGGCAAATGATCACCGATCTCGGATTCCACATCGAGGTCGGTGACGGAAAACCGGCCCCAGTACCCGTCGCACAGGACTCCCCGCCGATATAGTCTTTCAACATCCTGCTATTCGTATCGCAAGCCCTCGACGGCAGGTTGATGCGAGGCCCAGCGGGCAGGCCAATAGCCGGCGACGACCGCAACCCCGACCGAAACCAATACGGCCAACATCCACACCCCCGGTGTCCATTCTATCTGGATCGTCCATCCAAAGGACTGTTTGTTGATGACCGCGATCAGCATGTGGGACAAGGCAATGCCTCCGATGATCCCAAGGAAAGCACCGATCACGCCCAAATAGGAGGCTTCCCACAAGACGAGGGTTTGGATCTGCCTCTCGCTCGCTCCGATTGCCTGCAAGATGGCAAACTCTCTCCGCCGTTCCAGCACCGACGTCACCAGCGTGTTCACGATACCGAGGACTGCAATCAGTACGGCGATCGCCTCGAGCGCGTAAGTGAGGAAGAAGGTCCTGTCGAAAATCTCGAGAATCTCTTGCCGCAATTCCCCGTTGCTCACTACCGCCGCTCCGGGACCAGTGGGGGTGAGCTCCGCCAGTCGCCGAAGGATCGCACCGCGGACCCGATCCGCCTGGGCCCGTGCAGATACATAAACGGGCAAGACGGTGACCGCGTCATCGGCCGGCCACCACCGGCGATAGGTGGCTCGGTCCATCACGATCTTGCCTCCGTCCGTCGCATAATCATAAAAGACGGCCAACACCGGAAATGAGGTCAGGCCGGACGGCGTCGGCAGTTCCAATCCCTGTCCCGCCTTCACGTTGAGTCGGTCGGCCAACACTTCCGAAAGCAAGACACCGCCGCTTTCAGCCGCCTCTCGCAGAATAGTCGTGGAATCGCCCGCCAAGACGAGATAGCGGCTGCGCTCCGCATGGAGGCGGAGATCGCGGGAGACCAGCGCCACGGATGTTTCACCAAGCCTGAGGTGAACATCACGATACAGGTCGACCGCCGCCACTCCCTCGACGTGTCGAAGCTCATCCGCCCATGAGGACGGCAACGTTCGGTCTTCGGCGTTCGCCCGCGAGCCTTGCAGCCACGCCTGCGGGGTGACGATCAGATCCGCAATGACCGTCTCCTCGATCCAAATCTCGACCGTGTGACGAAAACTGCGCACCATCATGACGACCCCGACCATGATCGCCACCCCAACCAGCAGCGCCGAGACCGTCACCGTACTCCTGCTCGAAGAGCGAGTAAGTTGTTCCGAGGCAATCCGTTCCAGTGTCGCTCCTCCGGAATCAGCCTTTCCCGGCTTCTTGAATTGGTTCCACCAGTTCATCGCTTGGATCGACAGTGGAATAAGGCCTGATAGTCCCGCCAACAGGCAGAATGCGGCGCCATACCCGAAGACGGGAATGCCGTCGATGGGGCCGCCAGACAAGAGCGCCGCGGAACAGGCTAGGAGCAGCCCGCCGATTAGCGCGGCAGACCCGGCCGCCGACTTTCGGACCACATCGTAGCTCCCGGGCGCGAGGGCCTGTACGACGACCGTCTTGCCTGCTTCCGCGCTCGGCGCGACTGCGCCGAGCGCGGAGATCAGACTTCCCAGCACGCCACCCTGAAATAGAAGCGGTAATAGCGAACCCGCTCCTCGGCCGATACCGGACCTCGGTACAGAAGCGTATAGCTCCGTAATCGTGTTCCCCAGCAAACCGGTCAAACCCGTCGCCACCCAGACGCCCAGCAGGGCCCCTAAAAGACCTCCGAGCGATCCCATGACGGCGGCCTCCCCGATAAACAGCGCCGAGACGGTCTGCTCGGACATCCCGATGGCACGGAAGATGCCGATTTCACGCCGGCGCTGAATCACGCTGAATGAGATAGTGTTATAGATAAGGAAGATGCCGACCAGGAGGCCGACCCCGCTCAATACGGTCAGATTCGTTTGAAAGGCCCGTACCATATTCTCGACCTGCCTCCCTCTGGTATCCGGTCGTTGGACGACGGCAGAAGGAGGTAACGAGCGCTGAACCTGGTCTTGAAGCTGCTCAAGATTTTGGGAGGAATCGGTGATCAGCTCGATGCGGTCAAGCTTCCCGACCAACCCGAAGGCCTTTTGCGCTGCAGCAATATCCATCACGGCCGTGCGGCTCCAAATCGACCGGGCTCCTTCCCCGACTTCCAATATTCCCTCTACAACGAGAGGAATTTCTTGCAGGCCTGCGAGAACTCGGAGACGGTCGCCTTGAGCCACACCCCATTCAGATGCCAGTTCCGGCCCCAGAAAGAGTCGATCGGCAGCCAGCAGACCTTCTAATTCCTGAGCCGCTCGGCCCCTCCGTACGGTCAGGCGTTCCCGCGCCATCATCTCGATTAAATCGAGACCGACGAGGGCCACCCCTTGACCATGCAGCGAGCCGCCTGTTACCCGTGTCTCAATGGTCACAATCGGATCGGCCGACACGATACCCGGCAAACGCCGCACATCGGTAATAACCGTTTCGTTCAGGCCGGCGTCATGGCCGACAATCTCCAGTGTGGCGGCCCCTGAAACGGCGGTCACCGACTGCTCAAACGACCGCAGGACTTCGACATTGGCCGTTCTCACCGCGACGAAGGCCGCCACGCCGAGTGCCACGCCGACGATCGTCAAACTGGTCCGAAGAGGACGCTCCACCATATGAGCCAGTCCGAGACGGAACAGCATCAATGGATAGGCCAAGTTCATGAAGAGGTTGGTCCGGCCCCGAAAAAACCGTGGCTAGTAGCTTTCTTTACAGAATTTTCCACGCATGGTAGAGTACGTAGCACTATCATTTCGAGGTGGTATCTATGCCGACACCACGCCGCTCAAAAAAACAGATGAAGAAACGAACGCCGCGCAAATCTCCGGCCGGCAAGAGCACGGGGGGCCTCACCCCTCGCCAACGTGAGATCTTGAAGCTGGTGTCTCAAGGGCACACGAATCGCGACATTGCCGGCCGGCTGTCGATCAGCGTCCGGACCGTCGAGGTTCACCGCTTTAATCTCATGCGCCGGCTGCGAGTTCGGAATGTCGCCCAGCTTCTCCGGCAGGCATTGCTGCGGGGATTCCTCCCGAAGAATTTCGCGGCTCGCTGACTCCTACAGTTCCTTCAACCGCCCTCGGCAAGCCTCGGGAGACTTATAGCCTTTCTTCTCCAAGGAGGCGGCCAACTCGCCCTCGAGCCGATCGAATACGCCGATCCCTTCATCGACCAGCGCCGTGCCCACTTGGACGGCCGATGCCCCGCACAGGAAATGTTCGAACGCATCGATGCCGCTCACGATCCCACCCGTGCCGATGATCGGACATTGTCCTTCCAAGAGTCGCCAGAATGCTCGGACATTGGCCAATGCGACCGGTTTGATGATCGCACCGCCGAGCCCACCGAACCCGCCTTTGGGCTTGATCACGACGGATTCGCGGTCAGGGTCGACGACGAGGCCATTCCCGACCGAATTGATCAGCGTCAAAAAATCCACGCCCGTGCGCCGGATGACGCCGGACATCACCACGTGGTGGGCCGGGTCGAAGTAGGGAGGCAGCTTCACTCCCATCGGCACCGTAATCAGCGGGCGGACCCGCCGGAGCAGGCGCTCCGAGTCCTGCACGTCATAGCCGATCTGCGGCTTGCCGGGAATATTGGGACAAGACAAATTGATCTCGATTAGATCGGGTTTCGCCCCGTTGACGGCCTCGGCAATCTTCACGAAATCGTCCTCGCACAAGCCGGCGACGCTGGCAAGCACCGGCTTGCCGAACCGCCGCAGTTCAGGGATGAGGTCCACATACGCCCGATACCCGAGGTTGGGGAGGCCCATTGAATTGATGGATCCGCCGGGAAATCCGACATACCGAGGCTCGGGATTTCCAATCCGAGGCTCAATCGTCATCGATTTCGTCACAATGGCGCCGGAGCGGGACCGGCCGAGCGCCATCAATTCCTCACGGGTCACACAGAGGGCGCCGGAGGCGTTCATGATGCAACTCGGAAACCGGACACCGGCGATGTTAATCGACAGATCCATGAAGCGGTCCTACCCCGGATGACTATAGTGAGTCACTTGTCCCAGCAAGCGGCCGTCACGCATTTCCCAGACATAGTCCGCAGCCTGGGCGGCCGTCCAACTGTGTGTCACCAACAGGACGGTATGTCGGAAGTGATCGGAAAGCGACCGAAGCAACTCCACGATTTCGCCTCCGCTCTTTGAGTCCAGATTTCCGGTCGGCTCATCGGCCAAGATCATACGCGGTCGATGCACGATCGCCCGGGCTATCGCCACGCGCTGCTGCTCGCCGCCCGACAGTTCCGCAGGGCGGTGATGTCGCCGCTCCCACATCTCGACCGTTTCTAAAACCTCCTGGACGCGTCTCGATACCGACACTCCCCGTTCGCCCTTGAGAAGCAGCGGCAACCCTACATTCTCTTCCGCGCTGAGACCCGGAATTAAGTGAAAGGCCTGAAAGACAATGCCGAGACATTCTCGTCGCATGGCGGTCCATTCGGCATTCGTAAACGCCTCCGTGTGTTTGCCCTCGATGACGATGCTGCCGGAAGTGGGACGATCGAGTCCCGCGATCAGATTGAGTAGGGTACTCTTGCCGCAGCCGCTTGGACCGATAAAGGCGCAGAAATTCCCCCGCTCGATCTTCAGAGTGATGTCGTTGAGTGCTTGCACAGCGGTGCCGCCGCGCATGTACATCTTGCAAACGCGATCGAGTGAGATCGCTGCTTGGGAATGTTCGAATTCAAAACCGTCCATACGATCATGGGGCAGATTGCCGCGCCGCAGGCCGCGGAGCTCCTTCTGCCGCCGGAGGATGGGAAGTTTCCAGGAGCCTGGCAATGTCGGACAGGCTCCTATATCACAGTGCCTCCGAGGGGGACAACCTTGACAGGTTGCGCCTCGTATACGATAACATCCTCCGTCCAGCATGATCACCGCGTCGGAACTTCACCATTATTCCAGCCTGGTGTTTCAGAGGACCGCCCGGCGGGTCCTGCATGTCCTCTTTCCGGTCCAATGCCGCACGTGCGATCGTCCGCTCGCGGACGATCCGGTCCCCTTTTTTTGCCGGACGTGCTGGAACTCTATTCAGCCGCTGCGGGGCGCCGCCTGTCCTCGTTGCGCGCGACCCTTTGCGTCCCCTTGGGCCTTGGCCTATAGTCCGACTCACCTCTGTATCGAATGCCGGATGAGAAAACCCGCTTTCACCAAAGCCTGGGCCGGTTATCCCTATGCTCCGCCGTTGCGGGAAGCCATCGGCCTGCTAAAGTATGAGAGGAAATACGGACTCGCTGATTCACTGTGCCGCCTGCTGACCGCAGCGTTGCCGCCGGCACTAGACGTGGATCTCATCATGCCGGTTCCGCTCCATCCCGCTCGACTCCGAGAGCGGGAATTCAATCAGTCCCTACTCTTGGCCCAATCGATCGGACGACATCTGCGAATCCCGGTTTCCTATGCCGATCTGCTCAGGATCCGGGACAACCCGGCGCAGACCTCGCTTCCCCGCTCCAGCCGCCTCACCAATCTCCGCCGGGCCTTCCATGTTCGTCGCCCCGAAAACATACGGGGGCGCCGAGTTCTCTTGGTCGATGACGTGTTCACCACCGGCACAACGGTGAACGAATGCGCCAAGGCATTGCGTAAAGCGGGATCCGGCGACGTCTATGTTCTCACACTAGCCAGGACGGTCGAGGCCGCCCTATTGCCGGACGCCATGCTTCCGCTGCCTGCGCGAGGATTCATTCAAACCAAAGGAAGCCCACTCGATGCCCATTTACGAATACCGCTGTCAAGACTGCGGCGCACGCAGTAGTTACATCATATTGAGTCAGAGCAATCAGGCGGCCGTCGCCTGCAAAAAGTGTCACAGTTTCAAGCTCGACCGTCTCATGTCGCGATTCTCCGCGCCAAAGTCCGAGGAGGCCCGCATGGAAGCCCTGGCCGACCCGAGTAATTTTGGCGACGTCGATGAGAACGATCCACAAAGCATGGCCCGGTTCATGAAAAAAATGGGCCGCGAGATGGGAGAGGATTTGGGCGAGGACTTTGACGCGGCAATGGAGGAGTCCGCCGCCGGCATGGAACCATCTGACGCCAATGGACTTGATTGACCGGCATTGTCATAAATCTTCCTTGACAACCGGAACCGAAGTTTTTAAGCTTCCACGCTAGCCGGGTCGTTCACGTGCATGAGGTCGTTTCATTGATCGCTTATGCCGGGCGAAGTCAAAAACGAACTCTGGACGGTCGTGGAGACCTGTCGCTATCTCAAGGTTACGCCCCGCACCCTCTACCGATATATTCAGCACCATCGGCTTCCCGGATTCAAATTGGGCAAGGAATGGCGATTTGTCCGGTCGGACCTCGAACGATGGGTCAGGCAGAGGGCCGACCGCACGCTTGACTCCGACAGCAAGGAGAAGCCCACATGATGTTTGCCGGCGAGTACCTGTGCAAGGTCGATGAAAAGGGGCGCTTTCTTGTTCCGTCACCCATCCGGGAGCGCCTGGAAGCCGAGGGCAGCCAGGTGATGTTCCTGAAAGGCAACGAACAGTCGCTTTGGGTCTATTCCGTCAAGGAATGGGAGAAGGTACTGGATCGAACACGAACGCAGTTGGATGAGGATCAGAGCCGTCTCTTCATGCACCATGTCGTCTCGGAAGCCGGTACATCGGAAATCGATAAGGCCGGCCGTATTCTCATTCCGGGGAGACTGAGGAAGCTCATTCCCGTCGACGAAGACCAAGAAGTAATCCTCGTCGGGCTCTATCATCGCATGGAAGTGTGGAATCCTTCGCAATGGCGCCGGTATTTAGCCAAGACCGAAGACCGGTATGAGGAGAACATGGCAAAGATCCACAATCTTCTTTAGCAGGATGTTGAAAAAGCCCGCCAGCTTTGTTCTCGCGGCGCTCAGAGGCTCGACGTACGGGAAAGAGTACGCCTCGCCTCTTCGCCCGCTGCGGTCGCGCTGGACGGCCTTTTTGAACATCCTGGGCGGGATGCTCGTGCCATCAAAGTATATTTGTGGTGGCAATTTCCCAGCCATGCGAAATCGTTGTTCCACTGCCTGCTAGCGACACGAGATTACTTGCGGCACCCTTCGCGTCATCGTCATTCACCGATCGCCCTCCGAAGCACGTCGTTCCGTCCCGGCTCCTTGCCGGTTGTATCACCATCCGATCCCGCCCTTCGTCCATCCTTCAGATTGTCTCTGAATCCGGTTGCGCCGGCCGAGGGTGCGGCATTCTCCTCTCATTACGCCTCACTCGCCGGTCGTTCAACAGGGCAAGCCGCCGAATTGTCGTTGATTCTTCCCATCCCTCCCAGCATCAACCATCAGTACGCCACCGTCAACGGGCGTCGGCTTCTCTCGGCCCAAGGACGTTCATACAAGGCTCTGGTCGGACAAGAGGTGATGATCGCCCTCTCTCGTACCCCCGGCCGCCTGACGGTTCTGGAGGCTTTTCGGGCCAACGAACTCGCATTATGCATCCGGTTTTTCTTTACGTCCCGTCTGCGCCGCGACGTGGACGGAGGCCTGAAAATCGCCCAGGATGCACTCTGCCAGGGACTCGGGCTCAATGACAATCGCATCGTTGAAACCCATCTGTACAAACACGTCGATAAAGCCCGGCCGAGAATGGAGATCCGTCTCTGCGTCGCGGCCAAAGCGTAAAAAGACGGCGTCGCTCAAGCTTTCGTCCCAAAATTCCGACATAGCCGCATGACGAGAACCGCCCGGGTGTCACCGCCGTCCTCATAGTGGGAGTGTCATGGCGTATCGCCGCATACCCGTCTCCGCCCTCCGCGTCGGCATGCATGTCGCCAGAGTGGACCGGTCCTGGCTGTGGTCACCGCTGCTGTTTCGGTCCTTTCGTATTAAGACTGCCCGGCAGATTGAAAAGCTCAGGCGCTACGGCATCAAGGAAGTCGACATCGACCCGGCCCGCGGACTGGATATCCTGGAAAAGACCGGCTCGCCCGCCGCGATAGGCGGGCTCGCCGACCGGCCGCCCCACCCGGATGGCGACCCCTCACCGCTTGAAACACTCGTCCGAGACCTCACGCGGGCGCGTGAGGCGCGGCAACGTCTTGAGCACTCGATCAAATCGACCTTCTCCACCATCGCCGCCACCGGCACCGTTGAGCCGGATGAAGCCAGACGGATTACCATCGAAGTCGTCTCCGTCACACAAACACTGCCGAAGTCGGCGCTTCTGATGGCGTTCAGTCACGAGAGGGACGAAGATCCGCTTCTCAGTCAGCATGCTTTGGCCGTCTGCGGGCTCTCGATGATTTTGGCCCATGCGGCGGATCTCGACTTGTTAATGCAGCAAGACGTGGTCACAGGAGCGTTGCTCCATGACATCGGACTCCTTCAGCTTCCTCAGGACGTCCGCCGCCGATGCAATGAAACTTCCGGCCCGCTCTCGATCCGTCAGCAACAACTTTACCGATCCCACCCGCGCCTGGCCGCCATGGCCCTTCAACGGCAGGGCTCCTTTCCGCCGGCCGTGTGCCAGATGGTCGCCGATCATCATGCGCTGGTCGACAACACGGGATTTCCCGCTGAGACGCATGGGGCCTTCACGAGCAATCTCACCCGGCTGATGATGGTCGCCGACCGATACGACGAACTGCTCACGGGATTCGGCGGCGCTTCACCATTGACGCCGCATCAAGCCTTGCAACGACTCTACGAGGAAGGCCTGGCGGGCAGGTATGATGCGAAGTATGTCACCCTGTTCGTGACCTCGCTGGGAATCTATCCTGTATACAGCTCGGTGAAGCTGAATACCGGCGAGCGGGCGATCGTGGCGGTCATCAATTCACGGAAGCTGCATCAGCCGATCATCACGATCACGCACGATCCCGACGGCACCCCGTACCCGGTCTCTCTTGTCATCGACCTCGCCAATCAAGATGAACGCGCTCCGATCCGAACGATTGCGAACATCATCGGCTGCGATCTGCGATCCATCGACATACTCGCACAAGCCTCCTAACCCGGCGCGCGTGTCGCCCCCCGCCCTCGATCGATGAACCGGTTCGCGCAACGCCGCCGCCTACTCATAGCGCAACGCCTCGATCGGATTGAGCCGAGCCGCCTTGTTGGCCGGGTACAGGCCGAAAAATAATCCGACTGCCATCGAAAAAATAAAGGCCATCGCGATGGTCTCGATCGAAATGATCGTGGGCCAGCCAGCGATGATCGTGGTGAGCTTCGCGCCCACCACGCCGGCCGCGATCCCGATCAGGCCGCCGACAAGGCTCAGGGTCATCGCTTCGATAAGGAATTGCAGCAAGATATGCATCCGTTTGGCTCCGACGGCCATGCGAACGCCGATCTCCCTCGTACGCTCGGTGACCGAGACGAGGATAATGTTCATGATCCCGATGCCGCCAACCAAGAGCGATACCGACGCAATCGCAAACAGCATCACCGTTAAGGTCTGACTCGTTCCTTCCTGAATCTTGCCGATATCCACCTGCGTGCGAATTGTAAAGTCATCGCTTTGGTCCGGCTGCAGGCGGTGCCGGGCCCTCAGTACGCCGCGGATCTGCTCGACCGCTTCCGCCAGATCATCGGCCCGTTCGGTGGACGCAAAGAGCGCCCCCACGGAACCGAGGAACTGGCTGCCGAACACTTTCCGTTCCGCAGTGGAAAACGGAATGAAAATAATATCGTCTTGGTCGGCCCCTTGAGCCGATTGCCCTTTCGGAGCCAACACCCCGACCACACGGAATGTGACGTTCCTCAAGCGGATGGTGGAGCCGACCGGTTCTTCGCCGGGATCGAACAAATTCTCCACCGTGGTCTGGCCGATCACGGCGACCCGGGCGGCGCTGTCGAGATCGAATTGCGTAAACGGGCCGCCGCTCGTGAAGGACCAATCGCGAATGGTCAGGTAACTGGGTGAAATACCGGTGACCGGTCCATTCCAGTTTCGATTGCCGTTCACAATCTGCAGCACATCGCGCCGGGCCCAGCCGGTCTCGGTCAGCAACGGGATGCGCTTTTTCAATTCGAGCGCGTCCGTGACGGTCAAGGTCACGGCGCCGCCCTGCCCACCTCGAACCCCGCCCGCCGTGGTCGCTCCAGGCAGCACGATGATGACGTTGGTTCCCATGCTGGCCACTTGAGCGCTCACCGCCGCCCTGGCGCCTTGGCCGATGCTGATCATGGCAATGACCGCGCCGACGCCGATCACGATACCGAGCATGGTGAGGCTGGCCCGCATCCGGTTACGGCGCAAGACTCTGAGCGCGGTGAGAACGGTAAGGAGGACGAAGGCCGGCATGACCTGGCTTACCGTGAGACCGCAGCTTCCCGAGCGGTCGCCACATCCTCTTGAATCGATCCATCTTTGAGGAGGATTCGGCGAGAGGCATAGGCCGCCACATCCGATTCGTGGGTGACGACGATCACGGTGATGCGATCTTCACGATTGAGTTGTTCCAAGACGGCCATGATCTCGCGCGTCGACTCCGTGTCGAGATTGCCTGTCGGCTCATCGGCCAATAGGAGCGCAGGAGCCGTGACCAGTGCGCGGGCGATTGCGACACGCTGTTGTTGTCCACCGGATAGTTGCGCCGGGTAATGATGTTCCCGTCCGGCCAGGCCCACCCGCTTCAGGGCCGCCGCCGCGTAGCTTCTTTGTTCCTTGAGCGACAGCCCCCGGTAAAAGAGAGGCAATTGGACGTTTTCCAGCGCGCTGGTCCTGGGAATGAGATTGAAATTCTGAAAGACGAATCCGATATGCCGGTTACGGATCTCGGCTAGCTGGTTGGCACTTGCAGAAGCGATATCGAGCCCATCAAGCCGATACCGCCCGCGGGTCGGCCGATCGAGACATCCCAGAACGTTCATGAGGGTCGATTTTCCCGATCCCGACGCTCCCATGATCGCGACAAATTCGGCCCGATCGATCGCTAGAGAGACGCCTTGCAACGCCCTTACCTCAACATCGCCCAATCGGTAAAGTTTCCAGAGATCCTCGCAGAGGATGAGAGAGTCCACCGGGATCCTCGTCATAAACCGCGATCTCGCCGGGACGGCCGTTGTTGTCCCGACCCAAAACCCGGTGGAAGATCGCTGCCTTTGCGCTCTCCCCGAGGGATCTCAATGCCGACAATGACCTGATCGCCCTCGGTCAACTCAGAGGTTGCGGCCTCCGTAAAGAGCCCGTCGGAAATACCGGTTTGGACGGCGAGGCTCTCCGGGTCTCCGTTCCCGTTCAGCCTCCATGCCAGCTTGAGCCGGCCATCAACCGAGGCACCGATGGACCGCTCGCCTACCAGAGACGGCGGTGCCGGAGCAGCCGCCCCGGATGACGGCCTCACGTCGCGATTTCCAGGAGTAAACCGGAGGGCGGCGTTCGGAATTTTCAAGGTGTCGTCCCGGCGGGCGACCACGATCGAGACATTGGCCGTCATGCCCGGTTTGAGCCGAAAGTTCGGGTTCTCCACTTCAACGACGACGTCGTACGTCACGACATTCTGGATATTGATCGGGGCATTCCTCACCTGCCGAACCTTCCCGTGAAACATCTCTCCCGGATAGGCATCGACGGTAAAGCTTGCCTCTTTACCTTCGGTGATCCCGCCGATATCGGCTTCGCTGACGTTGGTGTCGACTTGCATTTTCGTCACGTCTTCGGCGATCAAGAAGAGGGTTGGGATGGAAAAATTGGCCGAAATGCGCTGGCCCACTTCGACCTGGCGGGAAATTACCACCCCGTCGACCGGTGAGCGGATCACCGTATACTTCAGATCCAGCTCCGCCGCCTCTAAAGCCGCAGCCGCTTGTTTGACCGCCGCTTCCGCCAATTTCAATTGTGCCGCGGCGCCTTCATACGCGGTCAGCGCGACATCCATTTCATTCTGCGAGACGAATTGCTGCCCGACGAGGGCCTTGGTCCGATCCATTTCGCGTTTGCGTTGAGCCAGATCGGTACGGGCCTTGGCGACCGAGGCATTGGCATTCGCTAGATTCGCTTCCGCCTGATCACGCCTGGCCCGATAGGGAAACGGATCGATTCGCGCCACCACCTGACCGGCCCTCACCTTTGAATTGAAATCGGCATGGAGGCTTTCGATCATGCCCGACACTTGACTTCCCACCTGGACCGTCGTGATCGGATTGATGGTACCGGTCGCAGTAATGACCGAAACGATGGCTCCCCTCTCTACGGACGCCGTGCGATACCGGACGGGGATCTTTCGCTCGCCGTTGAAAAAGACATAGCCGCCGATGAGGAGGCCAATGGCGAGCATGCCGAGAATCAGGCCGAAACGGCGCATGGTGGCGGGTCCTGAATGGGAAGCGAGCTTATCTTACCAGGAAGCCCCGAGGGAAACACCGTACCTCATCAGGACTTGGGGATCCCAAAACACGAAGGCCGCTCGCCTCATCCGGCGAGCGGCCTTCCGAAGAGTTCCTTTGGAGCGATCATCCTGCTACGGGCTGACGGTGATCCGGTCCTTGATCATGTCGAACGTCTCTTTTGGAACCACGTTCTTGGCGACCAATTCACCCTTGACCCGGTATGGACGATTGCTCACGACTCGATCGGCCATATCTTTGGTCAGGCCCAAGACGAGGACCATATCACTGGCCGAAGCCTTGTTGACATTCATGAGAGTCGCCGGACCCCCCGACGGCGGCACCACTGCGCCGGGGCCTGCCTGCGGGGGAGGCGCCATCGCAGAGCCGGTCTCGGGTGAAGAGGCGGCGCCGGGCGAGGAGGGAGGCGGGATGGTCAGCGGCCCGGGAAGCGACCTCGAACGTTCCTTCATTTCCTTTTGATATCGAGCAACCAATGATTTCAGCTGTTCATTGTGTCGCCGGGCTTCATCATATTCCTGGCGAATACTGCGGTTCTGCGCCGTCAATTGCTTGATCTTATCTTCCAACTCCTTGGTCCGAACTTCGATGGTGTCCCGCTCTTTATCGCGACCATGCTCGATCCGTTGCAGCTCATCACGAGCCGATTGGGTCTCCGCACCGAATTTTGCATTCAGCTCCTTTAGTGTTTTCACCTGCTGCTCGAGCGCGTTCTTCTGGGCCCTGGTTCTTTCCAATTCGCTCTTCGCATTTTCGGCGTCCGAGACGGCTTCACGATATTTCTTCTCCCCCACGCATCCCGATAGGGCCACCACGCCCATCAGAGCCAGCCCCACCATCCCCGCTTGCCTCATGGACTCCTCCCCGGTTCGATGCGATCCAACGAACATGCGGCCCATTACTGTGTGTATGCCAACAGTACGCCTTTGTCAATATCTTTGCCCAGATAGAGGATCCGACGGCGTTCCAGCAACGCACGGGGCCGCCCCGTCACCACCAAATCGACGAGCGCGGCATCCCGGGACAAGAATGCGACTCTACTTGACGGACCGACTGCAGTCTGGGATTATGCGAGCGAGCAAAACGAACCAAGCTATCCGGCCGCCATCAACTCCCGACTCAGCATTCTCTGCACATGATCGACTGGGGTCCAGCACTTGCCGTCGTTCTCGGCATCATCGAAGGACTCACTGAATTCTTACCTGTCTCGTCGACGGGCCATCTGATCTTGGCCGGGCATGCGCTCGGCTTTACCGGCGATATCGCGTCCAATGTCGAAATTTCGATTCAACTCGGCGCGATCTTGGCCGTCATGGTGTATGAACGGAGCAAAATCATGTCGCTCCTGTCTCAAGGAACTGCGGAACAGGCTGAATTGCGACGCATGCTGGCAGGCCCCTATGCCGGCAATTGGCGTCGCGCAATCACGCTCTCCATGGCGTCGCATCGCAATCTCTGGTTCTTGATCGGGATCGGCTTGGCCTTCCTTCCCGCCGCATTGATGGGATTCGCCGCTCACAAATGGATCAAAGCCCATCTGTTCACGCCGGCGACCGTGGCAGCATCACTCATTGTCGGCGGGATTATCATTCTCATGGTGGAACGGATGACCGACCGCGCCGTCACCAAGCACCTGCTCGACGTATCGCCGCGCTCCGCCTTGTGGGTGGGATTGGCCCAATGCGCGTCGCTTATCCCCGGCATGTCGCGTTCCGGATCCACAATTATCGGCGGCTTGCTTGCCGGACTGGACCGGCGTGTGGCGACGGAGTATTCATTTTTTCTGGCCTTGCCCACCATGATCGTGGCGACTGTGTATCAAATGCTCAAATCCCAGGCTTCCTTCACCCAGCAGGATTATGTCGCTTTAGCCATCGGGCTGGCTGTCTCGTTCTTGGTGGCCTGGGCCGTCATTGCGGCATTCTTGACCTATGTGCAGCGGCATACACTCCGGGTCTTCGCCTACTATCGGATGGTGTTGGGAGTGGTCGTCTTACTGGTGGTCCACTAGGCCACGCCGATGGAGACGCAACTGGATACGGTTCATGTTTGACGTGCGGGTTCAAGGAAAGGGCGGGCCGTTGCAGCAGCGGCAATTCCGTGAACAGGGCGGCTCCATTATCACCCCGCCTGCCTAGTGCGACTGCTTCACGGAGCCGGCATCTTGCTGCAGCACCGGTTCCGGCTCTTTTTGTTTTTCGAAGGCAAAGTGCAGAATCAGAAAGATGACACCGACGGTGATGGCCGAGTCCGCCACGTTGAACGCCGGCCAGTGATAGGCCTCGATGTAGAAATCCAAAAAATCAATCACTTCCCCATACCGCAACCGATCCAATAGATTCCCGATCGCTCCACCCAATATCGCGACGACACTGATCTGTCCCATCCAGTCATCTTTCGGCATCCGGAGCAGGATGGTGCCGAGCAATCCCAGGGCAAAGACGGACGTGAGTCCGAAAAAGATGAACCGAAATGATCCGCTGCTGGTGGAGAGGATGCCGAAGGCCGCTCCGGGGTTCCTGATGTAGGTAATGCTGAAGAGATTCGGAATGACAACGATCGATTCATGCAGACGCATGGTCTGCATGATGTACACCTTCGTCACCTGATCGATGACGATGATGCTGAGGCTGACCAAACCGAGCAGGATATATCGCGACGTGTTGCCCTTCACCTCACGGCCTCGCCGAAACACTTGCGCACCGGTTCGATACAGCGATCGCACAGCGTCGGATGGTCGGGATAGCTTCCCACGGCGGCGCGATAATTCCAACAGCGCTCGCATTTTTGACCGGCGGCTTTCTCGACCGAGATCTGGAAATCCGGATTGTGCGGCAAATGACTGACCGGGCGTATCTCCACGGCGGAGACGATAAAGAAAGACGGCAAATCTTCGCTATACAGACGCAATGCCTCATACCGGGCGGGATTCGCGTCGATGATCACTTTGGCCTCCAAGGATGATCCTATCATCTTCTCGCGACGCCTACTCTCCAGCGTCGCGAGGACCGCTGTTCGTACAGCTAACAGATCGTCCCACCGCCGAGCGAGGTCGGGATCAATCCATGTCGGATCGGCCTCGGGAAATTCCATCAAGTGGACGCTGGACCCCGGCTGCTTCCGAATCGTTTCCGGCAACAATCGCCAAATCTCTTCGGCCGTAAAGCTCAGGATCGGCGCCATCAGCTTCGTCAGCGCGACGACAATTTCGTACAAGACCGTTTGGGAGCCGCGGCGCAACGGCGAATCCTTATCGAAGGTATAGAGCCGGTCCTTGAGGATATCGAGGTACACGGCGCTCATGTCCACCGAGCAAAAATTGTTCAGCGCGTGGAAGATCGTATGAAATTCGAAGGCGTCGTAGGCCGTCCTGACGCGGGGAATGAGCTCACCCAACTTCATCAGGGCCCATCGGTCCAACTCCGGCAGACGCTCGTATGCAATGCGATGCGCCTCCGGGTCGAAATCGTATAGATTGCTCAAAAGAAATCGGCAGGTATTGCGGATTTTGCGATAGGCTTCCGTCAACTGGGCCAAGATGGGCGGAGAGATGCGCACATCTTCCTGATAATTTTGTGCCGAAACCCACAGGCGCAGGATTTCCGCTCCGTACTGTTTGATGATTTCATGCGGTGCGACACCGTTCCATGCAGACTTCGACATCTTCTTGCCCTGCTCATCAACCACGAACCCATGGGTGAGCACCGCCTTGTACGGCGCGCGGCGATCCGTGACGACGCCGGCCAGCAAGGCGCTGTGGAACCATCCTCGATGCTGGTCGGATCCTTCTAAATAGAGATCGGCAGGCCACCATTTCCGGGGTTTCAGCACCGCCGCGAAGCTCACCCCCGACTCGAACCAGACGTCCAGAATATCCCGCTCTTTCTCAAAGTCTGTGCCCCCGCATTGGGGACAGGTGATACCGGGCGGCAATAGCGCCGCCGGGGGGTTCGCGAACCAGTAATCGGTGCCATGCTGTTGAATCAAGGCGGCTACATGGTCGATCACGACCGGAGAGGCCAGCACCGTGCGGCAGGACAGACAGATAAATGCCGGAATCGGTGTTCCCCATACCCGTTGCCGCGACAGACACCAATCCGGACGGTTGGCGATCATACCGTCGATACGATCCTGACCCCAGGGCGGTACCCACCGCACGCGTCCGATTTCCGCCAGCGCTTCTTGGCGCAAGTCATTGATCTCCATCGAGACGAACCACTGTTCCGTCGCGCGAAAGATCACGGGTTTCTTACAGCGCCAGCAGTGCGGATATGAATGGCTGAGGGAACCGTGACCGAGTAACCGGCCGTTTTCTTTCAGCCGCTCGACGATAGCGGGATTGGCTTTGAAGACATGCTGCCCGGCAAATTCCGCGACCGTTTCGGTGAATCGACCGGTATCATCGACCGGTGCCAAGATTTCGAGACGCTCGCCCGGATTGGCCTTGGCGTTGTACTCAAGCACCAGCAGATAGTCTTCCATGCCGTGGCCCGGTGCGATATGCACGCAGCCGGTTCCCTGCTCGAGCGTGACAAAATCGCCGAGCAGAATCGGCGACAGCCCCCGCGTCAACGGCCGCTCCGTTTCGAGCCCTTCAAACCCCTCATTCCCTTTTTTCACCGCCAGAACCCGATAACCGGCGAGGTCGCACGCTTTGGCCACCGTATCCACCAACTTGTCGGCGAGGATCAGAACCTCGTCTCCGAGCAACACGAAGGCATAATCGATGTCGGGATGGAGGCAGACCGCCTGATTCGCGGGCAACGTCCAAGGGGTCGTCGTCCAGATCACGACCGAGACCTTCTTGAGCGAATCGGGAAAAGTCACGCCCTTAAATGACGTCTGTGCCAGCACCGACGGAGGCGTGACCAGCGGAAACCTCACGTAGATCGACGGAGAAGTATGGTCGTCATACTCGACTTCCGCTTCGGCCAGTGCCGTCTGGTCCTGCGTGCACCACAGTACCGGCTTGAGTCCCTTGTAGACCCCGCCCCGTTCCACGAACCGGCCGAACTCGCGCAAGATCGTCGCCTCATATCGCGGGTCCAGCGTCAAGTACGGATGTTCCCAGTCTCCCAGGACACCCAGTCGCTGAAATTCGTCGCGCTGGATTTTGAAGTATTTCTCCGCATATTCTTTACAGAGTCGCCTGATCGCGAGCGCATCCAGATCCCTCTTCTTGTCGCCCAGTTCCTTCATTACATGGTGCTCGATCGGCAGTCCATGGCAATCCCACCCAGGCCGATAGGGCACGTGCTTACCCGACATGGTTTTCGATTTGACGATGACATCTTTTAGGATCTTGTTCAGGGCGTGCCCGATATGGATGCGGCCGTTGGCGTACGGAGGTCCATCGTGAAGGATGTACTGCTCTCGCCCCTCTCCCGCCTTTTGGATTCGCTGGTAGAGCTGTTCCTGCTCCCACCGGGCCAGCAACTCCGGCTCCCGCTGAGGAAGATTGGCCTTCATGGGAAAGTCGGTTCTGGGCAGATTGAGCGTCGCCTTATAATCCATAGTCATGGCGAGTGACTGCTGAATAGAACTACGCGGTTGGACTATACCGAATCGGCGGGCGAGGAACTAGTGCTTTTGTTAGCTCAACTGAGAGCCATCATGCGGTCGAGCGCCATCTTAGCCCAATACTTATCATCGGCCGGCACGACGATATGATTCACGACATGGCCATCGGCTAGATTTTCCATGGCCCAGCAGAGATGGGGCGCATCAATGCGGTACATTGTCGCACATTGGCACACAGTGGAGGAAAGGAAGAAGACCCGTTTGTCGGCCTGATCCCGCTTCAGTCGATTCACCAGGTTCAACTCCGTCCCGACCGCCCAGGCCGTGCCGGCCGGCGCGGCACTGACCGTTCGAATGATGTATTCCGTTGATCCGACCAGATCGGCCTTGTTCACTACGTCTTCATGGCATTCGGGATGGACTATGACGGTCCCATCGGGATATTGCCTGCGGAAATAGTCCACATGGGACGGTTGGAACATTTGATGGACGCTGCAGTGGCCCTTCCACAGAATCAAACGGGCTCGCTTGATGGCGTCGACGGAATTGCCGCCTCGCGGCATGTAGGGATCCCAGACGATCATGTGCTCACGCGGGATGCCCATCTTATTGGCGGTGTTCCGGCCGAGATGCTCATCGGGGAAGAAGAGAATTTTCTCACGCCGGGCCCAGCACCATTCGATGACGGCTCTGGCATTGGAAGACGTGCAGGTAATGCCTCCGTGTTCGCCGCAAAACGCCTTCAGCACGGCGGCGGAATTCACATACACCGCCGGCGTGACGACCTCCTCCACCGGCAGGATGCGACCCAGCGCATCCCAACATTGCTCCACCTGCTCGATCGCCGCCATATCGGCCATCGAGCAGCCGGCGGCCATATCCGGCAAGATCACCGTCTGATTCGACCGACTCAGGATATCGGCGGTCTCGGCCATGAAGTGCACGCCGCAAAATACGACATAGGGCCGATCGGACCGGTTCGCCGCTATTTTCGAGAGCATCAGGGAATCGCCCCGGAATTCGGCATGTTGAATCACTTCGTCGCGCTGATAGTTGTGCCCGAGGATCATGACCTGATCACCAAGCACCGATTTGGCCGTACGGATGCGGGAAAAGAGTTCCTGCGGCGAGAGAGCCTGGTAGTCCATGATCGGTCGAGGCAGGGTCGCAAGACTTTTCATCGTATGCGTCTCATCCCGTTCGACATGACATGATATCGGTGCAGCAAAAAGCGACATAAGGATGCATTTTACGATAGCGCTGATCCACAATCAATGAATCGGCCATGGGCAAAGGCCCTAGTGCGGACCCTTCCTCATTTAGGCCCGAGCTCATGGGGCTTCCGCGCGCATTGACAAGCCGATTTCCGCCTTGTACCATCGGGCCGACAGCTAGGGGTGCCATCCGGCTGAGAGTCCGAGCGATCGGACGACCCTCACAACCTGACCTGGGTAATACCAGCGTAGGGAAGCGATGGAGAGCTGGTTTCGTGGTTGCTGAAGCCGCACCCTGGCCGGATGCGGCTTTTCTTATTTTGAGCGCTCAATTCACGCCCCGGAGAAAGGATCGCCACCATGAGTGAGGCTACCGGCACGAACGGACATACAACCGGGACGGAACAACGATCTTTCACGTCCCCCCTCGCCACCACGCCCTTTGCGGCATCGCGAAAAATTTATGTGACGGGCGCGCTGCCGGGGGTCAGAGTCCCGATGCGGGAAATCAGTCTCTCCCCGACTCGGACGATGGAGGGCCAGCCGCCGTCGCCCAATCCTCCTGTCACGGTCTATGACACGTCCGGTCCCTATACCGATCAGACCGCCGCTATTGACGCCAGAGCCGGATTGCCGGCGTTGCGTCGCCCTTGGATTGATGCGCGCCACGATGTGACTGAGCTTCCGGAAGTGTCGTCTCACTACGGCCGGATGCGGGCAGCGGACCCTAAATTAACATCGCTCCGGTTTCAGCATATCCGGAAGCCGCTTCGCGCCAAGTCCGGTGCGAACGTCACGCAGATGCATTATGCCCGGAAAGGTATCGTGACGCCGGAGATGGAATTTATCGCGATCCGCGAAAATCAGTCGAGAGACTCCATGGGATTGCTTCATCAATCACGGAACGGCCATGGCGGCGGCATGGTCCAACATCCCGGCCAGGCCTGGGGCGCCCGTATTCCCGAACGCATCACCCCTGAATTCGTGCGCGATGAAGTCGCTCGCGGCCGGGCCATCATTCCGGCCAACGTCAATCATCCGGAAACCGAACCGATGATCATCGGGCGGAATTTCCTGGTGAAGATCAACGCCAATATCGGCAACTCTGCGGTGGCCTCGTCCATCGAAGAAGAAGTGGAGAAAATGATCTGGGCGATTCGCTGGGGCGCCGATACGGTCATGGACCTCTCGACCGGGAAAAATATCCACGAAACACGCGAATGGATCATCCGCAATTCCCCCGTGCCGATCGGAACGGTGCCGATCTACCAGGCGCTCGAAAAGGTAGGGGGTAAGGCCGAAGAGCTGACCTGGGACATTTACCGCGACACCCTCATCGAACAGGCCGAACAAGGCGTGGACTACTTCACCATCCATGCCGGTGTCCGACTCCGATACGTCCCTTTGACCGCCTCAAGAATGACCGGCATCGTCTCCCGCGGCGGATCGATCCACGCCAAATGGTGCCTCGCGCACCACGAAGAGAACTTTGCCTACACTCATTTTGAAGAGATTTGCGAGATCATGAGGGCGTATGACGTCTCGTTCAGCCTCGGGGATGGGCTGCGGCCCGGTTCAATCGCCGACGCCAACGATGAAGCCCAGTTTGCCGAGCTTGAAACGCTGGGCGAACTGACCAAGATCGCGTGGAAGCACGATGTCCAGGTCATGATCGAAGGTCCGGGTCATGTGCCGATGCACCTCATCCATGAGAATATGGAGAAGCAGCTCAAGGAATGCCAGGAAGCGCCGTTTTATACGCTCGGGCCACTGACCACGGATATCGCCCCAGGCTACGATCACATCACGTCCGGCATCGGCGCGGCCATGATCGGATGGTACGGATGTGCGATGCTCTGTTATGTAACGCCCAAGGAACATTTGGGGCTGCCGACCAAGGAAGACGTCAAGACGGGAGTCGTGACCTACAAAATTGCCGCTCATGCCGCCGATCTAGCGAAGGGCCATCCCGGTGCCCAGGCCCGGGACAACGCCCTGTCCAAGGCGAGGTTCGAGTTCCGCTGGGAGGATCAGTTTAATCTCTCGTTGGATCCCGATACCGCGCGGACGTTCCATGATGCGACGCTGCCGGATAATGCAGCCAAGGTCGCCCATTTCTGCTCGATGTGCGGCCCGCATTTCTGCTCGATGAAGATCACGCAGGACGTGCGGGAATATGCAGCCCAGAAGAAGCTCGACGAGCAGCAGGCGATCCAGATCGGCATGAAGGAAAAATCGGAAGAGTTCCGCAAGGCAGGCTCGGAGATCTACTTATGAGCCGATGGCCAGCTCTTTAAGGAGTGCCCCATGGATAAGCCCAGACCAGCGCCCCTCCGCGAGCGCGACATTACCCGGCACATCGCTCGGGAATACTACAGAGAATTCGACCAGCTCATCGAAAGCGATGTGATCATCGTGGGGGCCGGGCCGTCCGGGCTTATTTGCGGACGGGATCTCGCTGCGATGGGATTCCGGACGCTCATTGTGGAACAAAGCCTCGCGTTGGGCGGCGGCTTCTGGTCCGGCGGCTATCTCATGAACAAGGCCACCATCTGCGCACCGGCTAATGAGACCCTCGAGGAGATTGGGGTTCCGTGCAAGCCCGTCAAGGAATGTGAGGGCATGTATATCGTGGATCCTCCCCACGCCACCGGGGCGTTGATTGCGGCCGCCTACCAAGCCGGTGCAAAGATTATGAATCTCACCCGTGTGGTGGACTTGATTCTCAGGCGTGAGGGGATACTGGAAGGGATAGTCGTGAACAGCACGACGGCTGAAATGGCGGGCCATGACATCATCCATGTCGATCCGATCGCCTTGGAAAGCAAGATCGTGGTCGATGCGACGGGTCATGATGCAGTGGTCGTGGACCTGCTCAATAAACGCAATCTGTACCGACCCGTCCCCGGCAATGGAGCCATGTGGGTGTCCCGCTCCGAAGAAGACGTTCTGGACAAGACAGGTGAAGTGTATCCCAATTGTTTTGTGATCGGCCTGGCGGTGGCCGCCGTGCACGGTACCCCGCGCATGGGACCGGCCTTCGGCTCCATGTTGCTCTCCGGCCGCTACGGCGCTGGATTGATCAAGAAGAAGCTCAAGCAGGAATAATGAGGAGCTGATAGGCTAGAATGGGCCGAGCCGATGGCAAGAAGTAGTCAACTCTTGTGAGCGATCTGCTATACGCCGTCGGCTATTAGCTCTTGGATTTTTTCATGGATGTACAAGATTTTCTCATACAGGGCGAAGGCAGCGAGGAGGATAAGCGGGAGGCGTGGCAGCTCTTCCAGCAGGCGTACGAGCAACAGATGAAGGGTCAGCTCGAAGAAGCGGTGAATCTATACAAGCAATCGCTTGCCGCCCATCCCACGGCCGAGGCCCATACCTTTCTCGGTTGGACCTACAACTTCATGGGAAAGCTCGATGAGGCGATCGAAGAGTGTTACAAGGCGATCGACCGTGACCCGGATTTCGGCAACCCCTACAACGATATCGGAGCCTATCTTATCGAGAAGGGCCAGCTCGATGAAGCCATTCCCTGGTTTGAACGGGCCATGCAGGCCAAACGCTATGAAAACCCCGAATTCCCTCAGTTCAATCTCGGGCGGGTTTACGAACGAAAGGGGAAATGGTCGGAAGCCATCGATTCGTACAAAAAGGCCCTCACGCTGAACCCCGAGTATGCACTCGCCAAACGCGCGCTCGGCCGTCTGATCAGTTCAATGAACTAAGGTCAGGACTCACAGGCACGCGGCGAGCAAAAGGATTGGTCGATGAACACGATATTGGCAGCCGTGAACGACATCTTCTTTTACACGAAGCTGCGGGATGCGCTCAAACCGCAGGGCTATCGGCTCGAACGGGCTCGTGCGCAGCAAGAAGTACCGGAGAAAGCCGCGGCTCTTCTGCCGGCGGCAGTCATCGTGGATATGAACGATCCGAGTCTGGACGGCCTAAAGGCTCTGGAGGCGATCAGAGCCGATGCGCGTTTCAAAGAACTTCCGGTGCTCGCATTCGCGAATCATGAGGAGGTCGGAACTTGGCAAGAGGCCAAACGGCTCGGGGTCACCAAGATCGTTTCGCGCAATGAATTTTCCTCTCGGACGCGGGACCTGGTGAACGAAATGATGAGCCTCGACCGCCCCGATCGTACTCGATCCGAATCCCGGACCGCTCGATGAAACAGCCTTCTCTCCACGAACGCCATGTCGCGCTGGCTGCCGCATTCGAAGACCAAGCCGGCTGGACCATCCCGACCCATTATGGTGATATTTCCGCCGAGCACGCGGCGGTCCGCCGTCAGGTGGGCGTGAGCGACCTCTCGCACCGGGGTAAGCTTCGCGTGACGGGAGACGATCGAATTAAATGGCTCCAGAGTGTGACCAGCAATGATATCCTCCCGCTGAAGCCCGGCCAGGGATGCTACAGCAGTTTCCTGACCCATAAGGGAAAGATGCTCACCTATTTCCGGGTCTATATACAGCCGGACCAGGTTTTTGTGGAGGACGTCGGCGATATCGGTGACACGACCTTTCAGGCACTCCGGAAGTTTCTCCTGTATGGGACGAAGGCGAAACTGGAAAATTGCCGGGAAACATGGAGCTTGCTCCTGGTAAGCGGCCCCAAGGCGGCCGCGGCCCTACGCACGGCGTTCGGGTGCGAGCCGTCCTCCTTGGGTCTGCTCGAATTTGTGTCGGTCGATATCGCCGGTCGATCGGCCATGATTATTCGGACGGAAGAAACGGGTGAAGAGGATTTCGAGATCCTGCTGCCGGCGGAGGCCGCCCCGGCTGCTTGGGACCACATCATGCAGGCCGGTCAAGTCGACGGTATTAAGCCGTTTGGCAGCCAAACTCGAGAAGCGTTACGCATGGAAGCAGGTCTTCCTCAGGCGGGACCGGATCTCAATGAAGAAATCGTTCCTCCTGAAGCGAATTTAGAGCAAAAAGCCTTCAGTCTCTCGAAAGGTTGCTACCCTGGACAGGAGGTCGTCGCTCGAATGGACACTTATGGAAGTGTGCGCCGGCGATTGGTTGGGTTGATATTGGAGGACGCCGTCATTCCGGCACGGGGCGCCAAACTGTACAGTGGAGATCGTGAAGTGGGCTGGCTTAGTAGCGCGACCCAATCGCCGCAACTACGATCGGTCATCGCCTTCGGATTTCCGCTCCGCGACTTCTCCAAACCAGGCACGGCGCTCGCCGTTGACGTTCAGGGATCCCGCCACCAAGCGGTCGTGCGTGCGCTCCCCTTCTACACCCGCACGTAGCAGTCTGCTGAAAACCCCTATTTCACCCACCCAACCCCGGTGCATTATTCTTACCCACCCAACCCACCGATTGCTGCGCAATCGATCACCCGAGACGCACCTTGCCGCGGGCAGCGTTCTCGCAAGACACTGGGCGCTCACGGGACACGGCCGCCTCACGGGACACGGCCCGCTCACAAGACACGGGGCGCTCACCTACTCGCGCCCGTGCGCAAACATGAGACGATTTATTCATCGTCTCGCGCACCTCGCGGGCGGCCACAGACTTGGCGTCACTTGTCCGTGACGCCGTGGACCTCGGCGGCGTTCACAAACGTGACGCGCTTTATTCATCGCGCCGTGCGACTCATTATTCTTCGCGTCGCGGACCTTCACGAATCCCTGTTCAGCGTTCCGGATTTCTGACCGCCGCCACCGCGCTGGCAAATCCGAGCAGACTCCGGCGTTCTTCATCGTCAAGCGCCAACAATAGATGCGTCTCCTCGCCGTGCATCAGGCGAAGGCTCAGGAACGGCTCCTCGCGCCGCTTTTCGCGATTGTCCCACACCGCATCGATGAGTTGTACTTTGTCGAGCTGGCCGACAGACACAATATCGTACCGGAAATACTGATCACCGATGACGATGTCGTACAGCACATGCCCCGCGGTGAGCAAGACGAGATTCAACCGACCCTGGTCTTCATACCCCTCCGGCAGGAACTTGTTGACATGGCAGCGTGAAACCTTCCGGTCCCCGAGCGCAGCGCGGATCTTTTCCTTCAACCCATCATAATCGATTTGCAGCGGCCGCTCATCCGGTCCGGTCGCCGCCACCGCCGCTTCTCTAGCCCTTTCATAGACTTCCTCGGCCGACATCAACCCCGCCATGACGTCTTCTCCTTATCCATTACTTGGTGAATCACATCGCATGACAACACCCGGTGTCAGGCCGCCGCCCGGGACACCCGCCGAGCCTTCCATGCCCGCACCACTCCGACGCATCCTAATCCCACCCATGCAAATTCGAGCAGGATAAACCCTATCTGCTCCTCGACCACCGCGACGATCCCGAGCAACAGCGAACCGGCGATGTTCAAGGCCAAATAGCCCGGATTCAGTTCCCGCCAGACGCCGCTTTGGATCAGTCCATAGGCCGCCAATACCATCAAGGCTCCGACGACCGACACCAATTGCATAATCACGATAGTCATCCCAACGCATGAATAACGCCTCTGGGCCATCAGCCTGAGGCGGTACCGTAACTGCCGTCCAGCCAGGATTGCAAGCGTATTCTCCTTGAGGGAGAGGTTTACTGAGCAGCGACTTGGTATGAGAACCGCCGGCGTCCGGTCTCGTCAATGATCGTGACGTGAAAACTCAACTCATCGGCCCGAACGATGCCGAAATTCCGATAGCCGCCCTCATACACCAGGGTCCGGATATGAAATGGACTTTGCGGCGGCACCATGCGGCCACCCGCGGCGGCGAGAGGCCCGGCGATAAACTCATGGAAATCCGGCCGGCCGTCGCGATTGACATCGTATACATTGGCCTGGACGAAGTGGACGTCGGCCGCGAGCCACACGACATTGTGAATGCTTCGCGACACGATCCAATCGGCGATGCGCCGCAGTTCGGTTTCGAAGCCGGTCCCGTCACTTCCATTGGCCCAGCCGTCATTGCCCGGTGTATGCGCCGGTCCCGTTTTAGGGACCGACAGCGGCACGCTCGACGCGATAACTTTCCATACGGCAGTAGACCGCGCCAGCTCATCGAGCAACCATGCGAGTTGGGCATCCCCCAACATCGTTTTTCGCGGGCCGTCGGGTTCGCCGTTACGGCTCCGATACTGTCGGGTATCCAGAATGAAGACATCGACCGTCGAGCCGGCTTGTAGACGGCGATACAGCCGGTTCGGATCTTCCCGGTTTCGACGAATCGGCCAATAATCGAATAAGGCTTCTCGGCCGACCGGCATTCGTTCTTCAAATGGCCCCGAGAAGTTATTGCGGACCTCATGGTCATCCCAGATCACAAAAACGGGAACCGTCGCCAGAAATCGTCGGAGCGCCAGCGATTCCCGCTGATAGCGATGTTTTGCTCGGTAGTCCTCCAGCGTGGTGGCCGTAAAATTGCTACCCGGCGCATTGGGGGGCGCCGGACAGATCTCATCCGCATAGATGGTGTCGCCCAGCAACAAAAAGAAGTCCATCGGAAACAGACGGGCGATGTCGAAGACGGGATAGCCGGCCGTGGTATCGCGGCAGTACGCCTGCCCGCCGAGATCCGCGCTCCATCCGAATTCGACCCCTCCGCGAGCCGTTGTATCGGGCAAGGTCGTGAACTGTCCGGTGATTTCGTCCGTTTTCGGCTCAGCCTGTATAGTGGCTATCGGCGGAGATGCCAACGGTACCGCCGAGAACCGAAAGCCATAGGCCGTGTCAGGGTGCAAGCCGTCGAGCGGGATCGTGAGAGTGTAATCTCGCGCTGCGACGGTCTCGACGGCGATCGACTGATTGGTGGGTTGAAATGTCCGGGTGTCTCGATCAGATCCCGTGCTCAGAGGACCATGGTCAAGACGGATTCTGGCCGGTCCATCGGTTCTGAGCCACAGCACCGCCGAACGGCTGGAGACGTCTCCTACGGCGACGCCATGCCTGAACAGCGAGCGAGGCGGCTCTTCGGATTCGGCGAACGGGCTGCCCGCCGGCAGTCCCGGGAGATGAGATGGAGCACAGCCGATCCCGGTGAGCGCGAATCCGGCTGCCGTGATGGCGAGAACCCGGCGACGAAGCAGGCGCATCCGGACGGACATAGCGGAAGCGCTTTCGTCACGTCAAGCGCGATATCGGCGCCGTTGCATTCGGGAAGAATGATCCGGCATACTGATCTATCCATTCACAAACGTCGGGAATCAGTTCCGTTCTAGGGAGTATCAAGCGTGAGCGATCAAGGCTGTATGATCGGTGGCTGCCAAGCTAAGGTCTATGCGCCGGCCGGGACACAATCGGTCTGCAAAGAACATTTCATGAGCTTCTTGAACTGGCGCCGGCGCCGAGGGCCTCAAATGTTCATCAAGTATGCCGGCATGACCATGGATCAACGCGATACGATCGCGGCTGAATGGCAAAAGACCATTCGAATCGAGGAAGTGCCCGCAGCCACGCCCGGCAAACGGTAACCCTCCACCACGGCCCCCAGGAGTCGAGGAGCGTTCTCAGGCCGTCTCCTGCTCTATCGACTCCAGCACTACACTCTCTTCATCGGTATCGGTAAACGAGGCTTTCAACAACCCTGCTTCAAACGCCGCTTTCACCAATTGAGCCGTATTCGACGCCCGTAGTTTCTTCATCATGTTGGCACGGTGCGCCTCCGCGGTCTTGATGCTGATCCCTAGTCGTTCGGCAATAAGTCGGCTCGTGTACCCATCCCATACCAATTGGAGAATTTCCCTTTCGCGAGGGGTCAAGTCTTCCGGCCTCCGTGCTCGACGCGTTCCACTCGATGTGGCCAACTCATGGCCGGCATGGGATGGAGGATCCAATTCCGCGGTGGTACCCGTCTCTATCGCCCGTGATTCCTTCAACATGTCGTATCTCCTTTCGTGAAGTGAGGCCGGCGCACAAGCCGGCGACTCTGTGCGTTGATCAATGGTCCAAGACCTGGAACGGGCCGGACATTTGCCACAGCCGATGAACATAGTTCAGCACGGCGAGGGTCACTTGCGTGCGGGACGACTGGGATACTTCTTGCGCATCCACCCATTCGGTGTCTTCCGGCTCCCGCGTCGCCAAATGCTCGAACATGCCACGGCTGCCCGGTTGAACAGTCAAAAGCAACTCCTCTCGATCCTCCCCCTCGACGAGAAACCCCTTGATCTTCATCGTTCCTCCTCTCTCCGGGTCAGGTGGTCGTTCAGTGCGACCCGGCGGCTGTCAATGCTCTTGGTCCGCTATGCATCTGCTCCGGTGGTCTTCCAAAGGCCTTACCACTACGCGTAAGCTGTTCATCAAATGGCATGCCAGCATGGAAATTATCGAATAGCCTTGATTTCCCAGGTAAATAGTCCAATGACCCCCGTTTGGCGTCCGAGTAGGCTGTGCCATCCGGCACAGTGTTGTGCCACGATCCACGGGGCACACCGGGGAAACAGGCGTGACGACCAGCAATGACGAAGATTAGGCGGTAAGAAGCCCGCAGACGAGATGAGATGGAGGGATTACCCGGCTCTAAAGGGACACGTCATGCGATGTCATGCCGTGCATGGAAACAGGCGTCAGAAGAGGTTATCCGGCTATTCTGCACATTGACAGCCGTCCAGCGACCGACTCGCAATATAGGTGAGGTTGTTGGAGTATCGCGTGAACCCCTTCCGGCGACCGTAGAGCCGTAGCAGACACTGAGAACCCTTCTGCTGCACAAAGAAGCTATAGTCGGCTCCCGAGGACGATGACACTCCAAACGGCCTGGGTCCCAGCGCGCCGGTCGCAAGGACCGTCGTGGTATTCACCGCCAACCGTTCGGCAATCTCAGGCTTTTCACCTTGTTCGATCAGAACAGCGTTCAGCTGCTCTCGGACCGTACCCTTACATGTCGGATCGTCAAGGCTGGTCACTTGTGCCACACTCGCACAACCGACGGCCCATCCCAGCAGCCAGACGGTGGCGCCTGCTGTACTCAGCAACCTAAACGGACCCGCGGTCATGGTGGTCATACCTTCTCTGCTATTTCGCCTCATTTAGATAGAACGAGCACCGGGGCATGTTCGAATCAGCACAAGAGAACCGGACCATGCCGGCGGACGGTAGCCAAAGACCACATGCCCTGTCAATCGACCCGTGCTCGTAGAAGTCGCGCATCCATCATCTCAACAGACAGACTGTCGTCAGGTGGTTTCGGGGCTTTTCAGCCGGCGGTAATGAGCCGCCACCTTCATCCGGTTTCCACAGGCGCTCATGCTGCACCAGCGGCGGCTATGGTTTTTGGTCGTGTCGTAGAAGAACAGCACGCAGGCTTGATTCTCGCATTTTCGAATGAGAGATAAGTCGCCGTACGCAAGAAGATCACCGGCTGATTCCGCGATTGGCCCGAGAAGATGGATCGGCTCTTTGAGATCGATCTCGAACCGTTTTTCAAAGCCTCCTCTCACGCGCCTCAGTTCCCCGTGTCCGACGTAGTTCCGAAGCAGCATATTGATTTCAGAGACGGCAGCCTTTGGCACCGATCCCTGATCCACAATGCATTGCACCATGTGGTGGACCGTGCCTCTGAAATCGCGCGCGCGCGCAAAAACATGGTCGATTTCCGTCACGGCACCCCATGCTCGAATCCTGTCCTTCGCCCTTGCCGCGTCGAGAACTCCGGCCTGGATCAGCCAGGACATGAGGTCGCCGAACCTGGTCAAGAGATCAACCGGCTGTCCGTCCTGGACGATCTGCGTATTGATGAAATCAAGACATAGGTGATTGCCGAGAAATAGGAATTCTTTGTCCGACAACGATTCATTCGGCATGGCCAAGATGTGCCGCCCCTACTTGGATGCAATAACCACTCAAACGCATATTGACAGGTTATCTTAGAGATGCTATAACCGTCAAAGATAGGTTTTACAGGTTATATTATTCGACGCCGAAAGGAGGCCAACGATGAGTGCTCACAACGCAACCACTCTCCGGACAGGGCATGTGGGGTTGAATGTCAGCGACGTGGATCGCTCGACGCGGTTTTACCGGGATGTATTTGATTTCACCGTAATGGGCGAATCTCAGCGACAGGACCGCCGCTTCGTGTTCCTGGGCGAGGGCGGTACGGTCTTGCTGACACTTTGGCAACAAGGCGAAGGGCGCTTCGACAAGCACCTTCCGGGCCTGCACCACCTCTCGTTTCAAGTCCCGGCCATCGAGGATGTTCACCAGGCGGAGCAGCGACTTCGGCGTTTGAACGTACCATTGATCTATGACGGCATCGTGCCTCACGCAGAAGGGACGCAATCGGGAGGAATTTTCTTTGAGGACCCCGACGGCATCCGGCTGGAGATTTATGCTGCGACCGGCGCGGAGCATCGGCCGGCGCCCTCACCTGATGCGCCGTCATGCGGGTTTTTTTGAAGGTTCTACGGTTCTAAGGATAAGGAGGCACGACATGGCGCCGGTTTTCCACTCAGGCGAACGTGCGGTGCAAGCACGTGCGGGCCAACATGAATTGGCAGAGTCTCTGGGCAAGTCCATCCGCTCCGCCATTCCGGCGGTTGCGCGGGCATTCGTCCACGCGCAGCCTATGGCGATTATTGGTGCAGTCGATGCACGCGGTCGCCGGTGGGCTTCTCTACTCACCGGCAAGCCCGGCTTTCTACGCATAGCGGACGAGGAAACAATATTAATCGACGCCCGGGCCGCAATGGGTGATCCGCTCGCCGAGCGCCCGGCAGCCGAGGGCCCGCTCGGCATGATCGTGATCGACTTTGCAGCTCGTCGTCGAATGAGGTTAAACGGCTGGGCCGAGAGCCGCCCGGATGGGACGATCCTTGTCCATGCCCAACAGGTCTATGCCAATTGTCCCAAGTACATCCAAGCCCGCCGGTGGGAATGGGCCGCTGGTGCGCGGGACGAACCGGCAAAGAGCCGCCGCACGCGGAGTCTTACCGAACAACAGCAGCGCCTCATTCGCGAAGCGGATACGTTCTTT
>DATFFC010000187.1:0-19689 GCA_035250505.1 Nitrospiraceae bacterium
ATTCCCGCTGACATCCATGGATGTGGAGCGCGCCATCGGGCAGCACCTCCGCGAGACCACCGGCAAGCAGGTCGATCTCAGCCGGCCGGAGTTGACCCTTCATATCGAATTGCTGACAAAGGAGGCCCATCTCTCCGCCAAGAAAGAGCCGGGACCGGGAGGCATGCCGGTCGGGGTCAGCGGCACCATCGCCTCCTTACTCTCCGGCGGCATCGATTCTCCGGTGGCCGCTTACCGGATGATGAAGCGTGGCTGCCGGGTGGCGTTCGTCCATTTTTCCGGACGCCCCTTGGTGAGCCGAGCGTCGGAGGAGAAGGTTCAGGAGATTGTCCGGCTGCTGACCGCCTACCAGTACCATTCGCGTTTGTACGTGGTGCCCTTCGGCGAAATTCAGCAGGATATCGTCGCCTGTACTCCGGCGCCGTTCCGTGTGGTGCTCTATCGCCGGATGATGGTGCGCATCAGTGAAGAATTGGCACGTCGCGAGGGTTGTTGGGCTTTGGCGACCGGGGACAGCTTGGGACAGGTGGCTTCCCAGACACCGGACAATCTTGCGGTGACGGAGGAAGCGACGGAATTGCCGGTCCTGCGGCCGTTGATCGGCATGGACAAAGTCGAGATCACGGCCGAGGCGCAGCGCCTCGGCAGCTTTGAGATTTCAATCGAACCGGATCAGGATTGCTGCAAGCTCTTCGTTCCCGCCCATCCAAGCACACGCACCAAACTCGACGCCATTCGTCGGCTGGAACGTGCTTTTGACGTGGGCGCCCTGGTTAAGCGCGGACTGGACAAGGCCGAGGTATCTGAATTCATCTTCCCTTCTGCACCCGTTCCAGCACCCGGTCTCTCACAATCCTGAAGTGCGCCTCCAGCTCTCGTCGCATCGCCAGGGCGACCAGCCAGTCCGGAACGATCGTTTCAATTTCGACCACCAACTCAAAGTCTGCTTCGGTCTGCGTCCCGCCGTTGACCGACGTCAATTTCCAGACGCGATGATACCGCTTGAAATCCCCGCTCTTGAGATCCGTCACCAGCCCTCCGCCCGGTAATGCTTCCGATTCGCAGACCAGCCTTCGTTCTCCGGGCATGAGCCTATGTTCGATGTACAGATCGGTGACCACCTTCCCTTGCCGCTCCTGCACTCCGGCGAGCCTTATGCGCACCTCAAAGAGCTCCGGCCACTTGTGATAATCGGTGAGCAGCGACTGCACCAGGGCAGGAGGCGCGGGGAAAAGCAGCGTTGCGGTGGCTCGGACACCGCCGGCCGGATCAGAGCCGACCGTCAGGCTGCGAATCGGTGAGCCGGATTCCCGGGCTGATACCTGCGGGCAGAACAGGAAGAGCCAGACGGCAGAAAGCAGGAGCGACAATGGTGCTCTGAAGGGTTTCACCGGCCGTCGCCCGTCCCAGCCGGCTATCCCGTGAGCGCATCGAGCAGCCGTTGATGCACGCGGCGCACGCGTTCCAATTGGCCCTTGGCCGGGAATCGTTCGTAGAATCCGTCGGCTCGGAACTCCTTGCCGAGCGCGGCCCAGGGCTTCAACAATTCCGCGAACGGCTTGTGCGACCGCGCCGCTTCCCAGTCGCTCATCAGCTTGCGGTCGATGATCACATCATCGAGCACGCGTATGAGCGCCTTCAACGTGACATCCCGGGTGAACATATAGCGTTCGTTGTTGCCCCACACTTCGCCCATGACCTCTTTCGCACCCTTCAGATAGTCCCGCACGAGAGCATAGCAGCGGTCAGCCCGCATCCCGAGGTGAGAGTCCATCCAGCGTTTGTGCGCCAGCACCACCTTCAACAGCTCATTGAAGATCTCGGACTGAAGAATCCACTTTTCCTGCTTGCTGCGGCCGCCCAAACGATTGATCTTATATTGCAGCGGCGAGTCGTCTTCTCCATAGAGCTGGTTGACCACCTTGGCGGTGAATTTCTTTTCCGGACTTTCCCATGAAACCTTCTCGTACAAATCCACCAAGTGCGACCGATTGATGCGCGTATGGGTGGAGTTGATGATGACGAACATTTCAGTGGCAAATTCCGCGCTTCGGCCGTCGAATACAATGCAGGGAACTTCCACCTGACCGATGTGATCCGGATGCCGCTCGCGGAAAAAATGCAGGCCGGCGAGGCGGTGCTGCCCGTCGATGATCAGATACGTGCCTCTCGGCTCACTCAAATGGCCGAGCGACTCGGATTCCCCTACCCGCTGGAATCGCAACGTCTCATCCGTGAATAGGAGAATTGTGCCGGGTACCATCGGTTGAGACACGACCGTCTCAAAAAAGTTCACGATCTGCTTGATTTTCTGCCGGTTCAGAACCCGCTGGAATCCTTTCTCGCTCCGTTCGATGCCGGCGATAAAATGCGCCACTTCATCATGTTCGGAGATGGATGCCGCCGGGATCTCTTCGCCTTCGAAATAATACCGGCTCGTGAACCGGATCTTATCCAGCAACGCCGATGCCGGATAGGCAATGAAGTAAAACGTACTTTCTTTCTGCCGGATACGAGTCGCCAGCATGGCGTGCCCCTTTCTCGGCCGCCGGCGGAAGCGCGCCGTCACGGCGGCGCTGCCCGCCCGTGAGACCCGACATTCTGAAGCCGGGTATTCACCGGAAGCATATCTACGGCCTAGTCGAGGGGATTATACCCGGTGGATCGGCTGTGACGCGAGAGGGAGCCGGTGAGCCAAGAGGCCGGCGTTTACGGCATGGGTCGAAAGATGAGCACGGCGCCCGCCGGGCCGCCGTTCGGATCTCGGATCAGGGCGGCGCTGTCGCCGATGACGTGCTCGGCGCCTTCCCGTCCCACCAGTAGTGCGCCCGCCTTGCCTGAATTGGCCCTGTGTCCCGTCTCAATGGCCCGCAAGGCCGGGTTGGTGATCGGGCGGCGCGTGTCCGGGTCCAGCAACTGCATGACCTCTCCGATCGGCCGGCCCATCGCCTCCGCCCCGGTCCACCCGGTCAAGGCTTCCGCCGCCGCGTTCACCATGGTCACTTTGCCGATATGATCCACCGTAATCATCGCGTCACCGATCGACTGAACGACCGCATCGAGCCACCGGCCCCGCTGTTCGGCCGTTTTGGTCACTCGATGGCGAAACAACGCCAGCTCGACCGCGGCGCGCAGGTCCGTGCTGACGAAAGGCTTGATCAGGTAGCCGAGAGGCAAGGTACGCCGCGCTCGCTCAAGCGTGTCGTCATCCGAAAAGGCCGTTAAATAAATGACCGGAATGTCGAAGCGTTCCTGAATGGACCGGGCCGTCTCAATGCCGTCCATCGATCCCTTCAGCTTGATATCCATCAGAATCAGGTCCGGTCGATGCTCGCCGCCCAGGCGAATGGCGTCGGCCCCCGAGGACGCGACTCCGACGACCGTATAACCAAGGGAACGGAGTTGCCGCCGGATATCCTCTGCGACGACCACCTCGTCGTCAACTATAAGTACTTTCGCGTGCATGGTGGCACCTTCTTACCGGTACGGGGTATGAGAATTTCAAGCGAATCGAGGAATTTCCCGTCTCGCCGGCTGGGACCGTTTGAAGACAGGCCTACCGGGTGCACCGCCGCCCGTCTGGATTCACGCAACATACATGCCCATCCAATATGCAGACATGGAGCCACTACCGGCCATCGGCATCGTCTGAAGATGACGACAAACTGCTCTCTTTTGAACGGAGCCGGACGCCGAATGAACGAAACCGCACACAAAGCGTAACCATCGCCCGGCTTGCCGTCACTATGCTAGGATCCCTCAAAGAAGGAGTGTCGCAATATGAAATGCTCACCGGCATACCTGTTCAGCGCCTTGTGCCTCTTCTCTCTATTTCTGTGCCGGGATAACGCCTTCGCACAGCCTCCGAGTGACTATGCGGCCACCACCGAACAATCCTGTAGTTTCGGCATGGACAAGGGAGATCCGTCTCATCGCTGCGAGGTCCCCGTTCCGAAAGATTGCAAGGTCGTCCATTTCCCCGGGACCACGAAGCCATGGGCGAATATCTCAAAGGCCGGCAAGACGTTTTGCCGGTTCGACCCCAAAGCCTCGGACTGGAAAAGCAAGATTGTCGGATCGTGCAGTCGCTGTGATTCCATCCGTTGCTCGGCCCAGTTTATCGTGCGGTTCGACTGCTCATAGTGGTCCCATGAGTTCTCTCTCCCTCGCGCTTGGAATCAAACAAGAGGCGCACCGGCTTGGATTTGATGCGGTCGGCATCAGCGCTGTCGCAGCCGCTGAACCGCTCCGCCGGACGCTGCTCGCCAGATTGCAAGCCTGGCTGAGCCGCGGCTATCAGGCCACGATGGACTGGATGACTCGGGATCCCGCCCGCCGCGCCGATCCCACTCGCGTGCTTCCCGAATGCCGGTCGATCATTTCCGTGGGGATGAATTACTACAGCGGCCATCGGCCTGATGAAGGGCCGGGTCGCGGCCGTATCGCCCGCTACGCCTGGGGTTCGGACTACCATGAGGTCTTGGGGACGAAGCTCAAAGCGCTGGAGGCGTACATCACCCGTGCGGCTCTCGGCGCAACAACCAGATCGTATGTGGACACGGGGCCGGTCATGGAGAAAGCCTGGGCCGAACGAGCCGGACTTGGGTGGATCGGTAAACATTCCAATCTTGTCTCCCCGATATTCGGCTCGTGGCTGTTGCTCGGCGAGATCCTGACGACAGTGGAGTTGGAGCCGGACGAACCGGGGACCGACCTCTGCGGAAGCTGCACCCTCTGCATCCGTGCCTGCCCGACCGGAGCCATTACGGAACCCTATGTGGTGGATGCCGGCCGGTGCATTTCCTATCTCACCATCGAGTTGAGAGACGGGGGGTCCATACCGGAAGATTTGCAGAGCAAAATCGGCAACCGCATCTTCGGCTGCGACGATTGCCTGGACGCCTGCCCGTACAACGTGAATGCAAGCCCCACCCGGGAGCCCGCTTTTCACCCTTCGCCCCTCACCCTCGCGCCGGAGTTGCGCGCCTTGGCCGGCTTCAGTGAAGCGCAATTCGCCTCGACCTTCCGGCATAGTCCGATCCGCCGGGCAAAGCACAGCGGTTTCACGAGAAATGTCATTCTCGCCCTCTCCAACGAGCAGCCGCCCAACGCCGGCGGATAGCCGAAGGCCCGCCCGGCCTCGCACGGGTCCACTTCTCCCATTTTGCTAATAGTGGTAGGCTACCGTTCACCATGCACCCTCCCTCCCTCCTTATCGTCGAAGATGAAGAACGGATGCGGCGGCTGTTTGAGCTTGTCCTCAAACCGGCCGGCTATGACCTCGCGTTGGCCGGCTCCGGCGCGGATGCCGTTCGCCTGATTCAAGAGCCATCGCCCTTCGATTTGATCATCACCGATCTCCAACTCGGCCCGGTGTCCGGGATGGAAGTCCTGGAGGCGGCAAAGCAGCACATGCCCGATGTGCCGGTGCTGATCATCACCGGATACGGCACGGTCAAGTCCGCCGTGGAAGCCATGCAAAAGGGGGCCTACGACTATATTTCCAAACCAGTGGACAATGAGGAACTGAAGATCATCATCAGCCGCGCGCTGCAGGTACGAAGGCTCGCCCAGGACAATCGCAACCTTAGAGCGGGACTCCAAGAACAGTTCGGGTTCGATCGCATCGTCAGCGTGTCGAAACAGATGGATCTCGTCAAACGGCTCGCCCAGGAAGTGGCGCAATCGGACGCCACGGTGCTCATCACCGGCGAGAGCGGGACGGGGAAGGATTTGCTCGCGCGCGCCATCCATCTCGCCAGCCCCAGGGCACAGGGCCCGTTGGTTGCGCTCAACTGCGCCGGCATCCCCGAAAACCTGCTCGAATCCGAACTGTTCGGCTACGAGAAAGGGGCTTTTACCGACGCGAAAAAGGGTAAGCCGGGGCGATTCCAGTTGGCCGACCGCGGCACCCTGTTTCTCGATGAAATCGGCGAAATGAGTCTCGGAGCTCAGGCGAAACTCCTGCGCGTCCTCGAGCACCATGTCGTAGAGCCGCTGGGGGGCGTACGCGGCACGAAGGTGGATATCCGGGTCATCGCAGCCACGAATCAGGAGCTGCCCGAGCTGATCAAGAAAGAGCGATTTCGACTGGATCTCTACTATCGGATCAACGTGTATCAATTGCGCATTCCCGCCTTACGGGAGCGGCCGGAAGACATCAAACCGATTCTCGATCTGTTTCTCGAGACGGCCCGGCGGGAGCGGGGCAGCCGCATCCAAGGCATCACGGCGGATGCGCTGTCGCTGTTGCAGCGCTATCCCTGGCCCGGCAATGTCCGCGAGCTGCATAACGTTGTGGAATGGATCACGATCAGCTGCAAGAGCGGCGAGATCCGGCCGGAGCATTTGCCGCCGACGATCAAGAGCACAGAGAAAGAGCAAGGAACCGTCGTAGAGCCGATCGATCAGCGCTCACTGCTGTCGTTCGGCCTATCGGTGGAAGAACTGGAAAAGGCCATGCTCCAGGAAGCGTTGCAGAAGACCGGAGGGAACATCTCGGAAGCGAGCCGCCTGCTCAAAGTGACCCGGAATACGCTGCGCTACCGCATGGCAAAATACAATTTGAAGTGACCCAGCACCACCCACAACGCGCGGGCGGCCTGCAAAGAAAGTTCTTTTTTTCGCTGCTCGTGGTCGGCATCGTTCCCGGGATCGCGGCGCTCATCGCGACCTATCTGTACAGTACGGCCAGTTTGAAAGAAGCCATCGGCGACAGTTTCCAAGAGATCGCGCGGTCCACGGCGATTCGTCTGGCCTCCGCCGTCGACAATGAAATCGATCGGGCCGTTCGCCTCGCCTTGGTCCCCATCCAAGTCAAGGAGCGCGTCGCCGCCGCCAACCGGCGCTACCACGGCCGGGATGAGGCGGCGATCCGCCGCTTGTTGTCGCAACCGGAGGATGCGGGAGCTCAGGCGAATCGCGAACTATCCGCCGAATCAAACGAGACCGCCAAATACCTTCACGAGTGGGCCGGACAGGCCGGCTACTACGTGCGGGTCATGGTCGCGGATCAGTACGGAGCCCTCGTAGCTTCCACGGACCCCCGAACGCGCGCCGTCCAATCGGATCAGCATTGGTGGCAGGAGGCGATCAAGGCGGGCCCATCCGGATCTTATGTCAGCTCGTTGATTCTCGATCCTCATTTGAATGATTACGTCTTTGAAGTGTCCGCGCCGATCCAGGATGGGACGCGGGGAGTGGCGATCGGGGCGGTGGGGCTGGTCATTCGGCGCGACGTCCTGACCAATACCATCTTGCCGATCCACATCGGCGATACCGGGCACGGCATGTTGCTGGATACGCAAGGGACGCCCCTCATCTGTCCCGTCCTCCCACCGACCCTGCATTTGATCCCGGACCACCTATTGGCCAAACTGACCCGGGATCGACCGGTTTGGCTCGTCGCGGACGACGATGCCCACGGCGGGCGGAACGCCATTGTGGGAGCAGCCCCCGTTCGATTTGCCCACCAAGTCACTCCATCCAGCTTGGGCGGCGATCGCTGGTACGCCTTCGTGAGGCAGGCCCCGGAAGAAACCTATGCTCCCATTTACGCCCTGCTCTGGACGGTCGGCGGCCTGGGTCTCGCCCTCGTCGTCACCCTCGCCTCGTTGGGATTCGCCGTCGGCTCGCGCATCGCCCGGCCCATTACCTCGTTGCAGCGCGAGGCCGAGGCAATCCGGCACGGACTCGAGAGCGCCGCATCCGGGGAACACCGGGCCCTGCCGCCGGCGCCTGGGGCCTCAGCGGACTATCGCACCGGCGACGAGATCGAAGATCTCGCGAGGAGTTTTCGCGCCATGTGTGACGCCCTGGAAGCGAACCTCCGCACAATCAAGCAGCAACAGCATGAATTGGTTCGCCGGGAAAAACTCGCGTCGGTGGGCCAGTTGCTGGCGGCCCTCGCCCATGACCTGCGCAACCCGCTCGGCGTGATCCGCAGCTCCGCCCAGTTGATCCTCGAAAAGCGGCAGGAAGACGCCGTGAAAGAAGAAGTGGCGCGGTACATCATCGAGGAAGTGGACAAGCTCTCGCACCGCATCAACGATTTTCTCCGGTACGCGAGACAGAAACCTCCCGATCTCCAGATCGTCGCCGTTGAAGATGTCGCGCGGTCCGCCCTGTGGCAGTGGCAAGCTCAAGGCGGGATGGACCGGCTTCGGATCGAGACGCGGTTTGGAGCCAATCTGCCGGCTATCCGTATCGATCCGGAGCAGGTCAAGGAAGCGCTGGTCAATCTCCTGATCAACGCGCGAGAGGCGATGCCGGCCGGCGGGCGGATCACGATGACGACCAGAAAAGGGAACAACGGCTGGGTGGAGATCGAGGTGAAGGACACGGGACCAGGCATCGCGACGGCCCATCTCCCCCGTATTTTCGAGCCGTTCTTCACGACGAAAGAATACGGCACCGGCCTAGGCCTCACCAACGTCAAACGGCTCGTGGAAGACAACGGCGGCAACCTGAGCGTCGCCAGCACCGAAGGGGCCGGCAGCTCCTTCGTCACTCGTTTTCCCGCCTCCGGTTGAGCCCGAGCGGCGGTCGCAAGGGTCTTGTACTGGGGGGTAGGACGAGACTACAATCGAGCGTCGTTCATACCAGTCGGCAGGTGACGGAACGTGTTCTGGGAAAGCCGCCAACCGAAGAATAAGCAGGACCGGCAATGTTCCTTCTGCGGCAAGCGCCAGGGCACAGTGAAGAGCCTCATTCAAAGTCCCTCCACCCACCGCTGTGATTCCTGTCAGACCAGTTCCACCCTGCTCATCTGCAATGAATGCATTAAGCTCTGCTCCACCTTTCTCGCGGAAGAACACGCGGGGCAGGCGGCTAACGGCGACGGATCCACGTTCCTCCTTCCGAAACCGACGGAGATCAAACGGGTCCTCGACGATTACGTCATCGGACAGGATCAGGCCAAGAAAGTCCTGTCCGTCGCCGTGCACAATCATTACAAACGCATCCTGAGCCGCGACCGGCTGAAGGGTATCGAACTTCAGAAGGGCAACATCTTAATGATCGGGCCCACCGGCACGGGCAAGACGCTCTTGTCGCAGACGCTGGCCAAGATTCTTCATGTGCCGTTCGCCATCGCCGATGCGACGACGTTGACGGAAGCGGGTTATGTCGGCGAAGACGTCGAGAACGTCGTCCTCAAGCTGCTCCAATCCTGTGACTACGACCTCAAGCGGGCGGAGACCGGCATCATCTACATCGATGAAATCGACAAAATCAGCCGGAAGTCCGAGAGCGCGTCGCTCACGCGCGACGTTTCCGGCGAAGGCGTCCAACAGGCCCTCCTGAAGCTGGTGGAAGGAACCGTGTGCAACGTGCCGCCCAAAGGCGGCCGCAAACATCCGGAGCAGGACTATCTCCGGGTCGATACTTCCAATATCCTGTTCATTTGCGGCGGGGCCTTCGTCGGCTTGGACCAGATCGTCGCGCAACGGACGACCCACAAGCGCCTCGGATTCGGCGCCACGATCACGCCACGCGAGAGCATCGCTCCCGGCGGCCTGCTGGACTTGGTGCAGACGGACGATTTGCTGAAGTTCGGGCTGATTCCGGAATTCGTCGGCCGCTTCCCGGTCTTCACCACGCTCATGGATTTGGATGAGGGCGCGCTCGTCCGCGTCTTGACCGAACCCAAGAATGCCTTGATCAAACAATATCAGGCGCTCTTCGAACTCGAGCATATCGAACTCAAGTTCACCGATGCCGCCGTGAAGGCCATTGCCGCACGGGCCAGCACGATGAAAACCGGCGCCCGCGCCCTGCGCTCCATTCTCGAGGAGGTCATGTTGGATCTCATGTACGAGGTTCCGGCGCTCGAGGGAGTGAAGTCGGTCCTCATCTCGGATGACGTCATTCATGGCGTCGGACAGCCGTCTATCCTGACATAGCCGGCCACGGCGAGTAGCCGGCCCGGGCCTTCATACCTTCACGTTCCTGTCGCATGATGGAGTGTCCTCCATGCCGACGGATCTCCAGCGCACGGTTCGACCTAAAGTCCTCGTCGCGGACGATGAACCGAATTGGCTCCGCGTTCTCTCGTTGTACCTCAAGGGACGCCAGTGCGACGTGACGACCGCATTGGACGGCCATGAAGCGATGCAGAAGATACTGGAGGAGAAGCCGGACCTGATCATCGCCGATATCACCATGCCCGGCATGGACGGCTATGAGCTGTGCCGGCGCCTCCGGCGCGATGCCGCGACCCGCACGATCCCCTTTATCTTCCTCACGGCCCGTGACCACGAAACCGAGCGGATGAAGGCGCGCCGAATCGGGGCGGACGAGTATCTCACGAAACCCTGTTCATTGGATCGAGTCGTCCAGAGTGTGGACACGGCGATGGAACGGATCGAGCAGGCCAAGAAACTCTCGTTGGAGCGCATCGGCTGGAGCGGCCGCATCGACGACATCGATATTCTCGACTTGATTCAAGCTCTGGAACTCGAACAACGGACCGGCGCGCTCGTGCTGAGCCACGGTGACCGCACCGGCACGATTTACATCAAGGACGGGGTGATCGTGGAAGCCGACATCCGATCGCCGGCCCGCGAAGAGCCTCTGTTCCGTCTGCTCGGCTGGAAGACCGGCCGGTTTGCATTCATCCCCGATGCGGTGCCGGAACAGACACCGATCACGGCCAGCATGGCCCACTTGCTGTTTGAGGATCTCCGACTGCTGGAAGACCACGAGCGAAAGCTTATGCAGCAGTCGGCAGAACCTTCCGGGCAGCCGGCCTCGATCCCGGTGACCGAGCCGGTAGCCGAGGTTCTGACCCTGCTGGAGTCCGTCGGACACCGGTACGCCCTGACTCGCCTCCAGGCCGAGCCGACTTTGATCCTCCGCGTGCTCGTCGTGGGCACGGCAGCGGCGGCCACCGGGGAGCTCATCCATGGCCTGGTCACAGATCTCTCAGGCTCCAAATGGGCGGCATTGGAACTTCAAGACCAGTCCGGCGTGTCGCAGATGGACATCGGGCGAGTCCGCCTGTCGGCTCAACTCGCGCTTCACTTGGTTGCCGTGCGCGGCGAGCAACGATTTTGGCCGGTCTGGGAAGAGTATCTCCCGGATTCCATCGGCGCCATCTTCATGCTGAACGGCTTGTCGGAATCGGAACGAGCCGGCCTGCGAAGCTATCTCATCGGCCGCGACATCATCGCGCCCTCGATGCCGGTCGTCATTTCTCTTCCTCCGGTGGAACCGGCCGGGTCAACAGCCGACCATGAATCAGCGGAGACGCTTCTCGCCGGCATCCCCGCCGAACGAACACCGGAACTGATCCTGGGCGCCCGTACCCTACAGCCCATCCGTCTCCTCCTCTTGTCCCGCCTCCTGCAACGCTGGCTGCTCCTCAACGGTGAGTAGAGCTGGTTCAGCAAGTGACCCACGAGTTCACGACGACGCGCAAACAGCGATCAGGGTTTTAGCCGGCCGACCTTCCACCCCCTGCTCAATAATCAGGGTACACAGATTTTCCTGGAAGACTCCGCCTCCTTTTCAGGAATTCAAGAAGAAATAGGCAACTGCGTTTGAGCGTAGTACAACAGTTCCGAAAGAGTTTCGAGGAGGACCTCACCGATGCACATCTGGTCGCTGGGACTGGTGGCCAATCTGGCAACTGCGACGGCGTACCTCGCCATCTCGATTACCTTGGCGTACAACCTCCTGGCCACGAAACAAACGCGAAACAATCCGCTCGCGGTCGGAACCTGCCTGCTTTATTTCACCTGCGGCGTGGGGCATGCCCTGCATATGCAACTCCTTCTGGACCCCGTGATCGGCCGGCAGTCGGAGACAAGCATGGCGGCGCAATCCCTGTATGGACAATGGCCCCTCACCGCATGGGACGTGCTGACGGCCGCTGCCGGCCTTTGGTACTGGTCCTTGTGGCGAAAGTTTCCCGATTTGGTGAGCGGCGCCGCGGTGTATGAGGACTTGCGGGAGCGCCAGCGGCGGGCTCTCCAGGTCAACGACGACATCGTCCAGGGCCTCGTCAAGGCTAAGCTGTCCCTCGAGCTCAACCAAGCGGGCGGCGAGCAGGCCTTGTCCGACACGCTGAACGCTTCGAAGAAGATTATCTCTGATCTGCTGGGCGGCGAACGGCATCTGGCAGGACGGCTGCATCGCCCGAGCGTGACACGATGAGGAGGCGAACCTGATGGCTTTTGAATCGTGGATGCTGACGGCCACGGCGAACGGAATCGTGGCCATCATTTACGGCGTCATTTCGTACCTCATGATCCGTGAGGCGTCGGGAGGACATCAGTGGAAAACGAACCCGCTCCTCACGGCCACGATTGCGATCTTTGTGACCTGCACCGTCGGCCACGGCCTTCACGGTGTCATGGGCCTGTGGGCCGAGGGAACCCACCATGTGAAGGCCGTAGGCGACGCGGCTCGAATCGCCCTCACCGATTGGCGGCTCCTCATCTGGGACAGCCTCACGGCGGTCGTAGCGCTCTGGTATTGGCATCTCCGTGGCCGGTTCGCCATCCTGTTCCATGGAGCGGCGCTCTGCGAGGACATGGCGAAACGGCAAGCGGAAGCCATGCTCATTCATGATGACGTTGTCCAGGGGCTGACCCGCGCGAAGTTGGCCTTAGATCTCGGACGCAAAGAAGAAGGCCACCGGGCCATTGCGGAGACCTTGGAAGCGGCCAAAGGGATCATTTCGGGCCTGCTGGGCGAACCCGGAAAAGACACCGTGGTACTTGGAATGGGAGATTTAACGAGAGCGCCCCGAAGATAGGTGGTGCCGCTGCAATGACTCCACCGCCCAATCCATCCGAGCGCGCGAAGGAGCGGCTTCCTGCTGAGCCTGAGACGCTCGCTGAACTGCGCACCGCACTCACCCGCGCGCAGGACGATCTCGACCAGTTTGCCGTATTGGTTTCGCACGACCTGCGGGAACCCTTGCGTGTCCTGTCCGGCTACTTGAGTCTGCTGGAAAGACGAGCCGGCGGACAGCTGGACGATAAGAACAGGGCCTGCCTCCACGAGGCGCTCGCGGCGGCGACGCGGATGTCGGCGCTGATCGACGGCCTTCTGGATTTTTCCCGGGCAGGCAGGCAGACACGCCCGCACGCGACTACCGATGCCGGCGCCGCTCTGAGCGACGCCTTGAAGAACCTGCAGGCGCTCCTGGAGGAGTCCGGCGCGCACGTCACCCGGGATCCCATGCCCCGCGTTGCGGCGGACCCCGTTCAGTTGACCCACGTCTTTCAAAATCTTGTGGCCAATGCGGCCAAGTTTCGTCGGCACGGCGTGCCTGCCGATATTCACATCGGAGCGAAACGCCTCGACCAGGCATGGGAATTCTCCGTTCGCGACAATGGAATCGGCATCGAACCAAAGGATCATGCGCGGCTCTTCGTCTTGTTCCGGCGGCTGCATGGCGACGAGAGGCCCGGGACGGGCGTCGGGTTGGCCCTGTGCAAGAAGATCATCGAGGCTCATGGCGGACGCATCTGGATCGATTCGGCGCCGACTATCGGCACGACGATCCGGTTCACGATACCGGCGGAAGCGACGGCACTCTCTCGGGAGCCGACGCCGGAGGGGACCGTTCGAACGATCATCGTGGACGATGTGGAGGAGATCCGCGGTCTTATCAAGTTATCGTTGGAGGAATTCGGCCGAGGGACCTTTGTCGTCGTCGGCGAGGCCGGTGACGGAGTGGAGGCGATCGAAGCGGCGCGGGCGACCCAACCCGATCTTGTGTTGCTCGATCTCTCCATGCCCCACATGGACGGACTCGAAGCTTTGCCACAGGTTCGACGGGTCGCGCCCCGCACCACGGTCGTGGTGTTTTCCGGTTTTACGGAGAGCCGAATGTGTGAATCGGCATCGCGTTTGGGATCCGCCGGGTATATCGAAAAGGGCACGCCGCCGCAGAAGCTGGTGCAGAAACTGATCGAGATCATCAGCCTGCACCGTTCCGCATCCGACGCCCCCGATGCCGGCCCGGACCGGCAATCTTCGCTGGAATGAGATTCATGAATATCTTGCTGATCGACGACAACCGCCATGACGTGTTTCTGCTGCGCGAGGCCCTTTCCGAGGTGAAGAGTGATTCCCTTCAGCTCCACCATGCGGATCGCCTGTCGGCGGGACTCTCTCGCCTCGCCGGCGGAGACATGGATGCATTGCTCTTGGATCTCGACCTGCCGGACAGCTCCGGCCTCGATACCCTGGAACGAGTCCGCGAGCGGCACCCGGAGGTGCCGATCGTGATATTGACGGGCATGGACGACGAGCGCCTGGCAATTCTAGGCGTGCAGAAAGGCGCGCAAGACTACTTGGTCAAGGGCCCGTATGACGGCGCCATGATCTACCGTTCGGTGCGGTATGCCATTGAGCGGAAGCGGTTCCTGACGGAACTGCAGGAGCGTGTGCAGGAACAGACGGCCGAACTGACCGCGGCCAACCAAGCGCTGCGCCATGAGATCATCGAGCGCAAGGTCGTCGAGCGGGCGCTCCGGGAAAGCGAACGACGCTTCCGCACACTCTATGACGAGACCCCTTCCATATATTTCACAGTGGACGCTGCAGGCATCGTCCGCTCGGTGAACCAATACGGCGCGCAGTACCTGGGCTACGCCGTCGAGGACCTCGTCGGGAAGCCGGTCGCGCACATCTGTGTCGAGGAGGATCGCCGGCTCGTGCAGGATCGGATGCAGGCCTTTCTCGATCATCCGGGGCAGGTCGATGAATGGGAATTCAGAAAGGTTCGGGCCGACGGCGCCGTCCTGTGGGTGCATGAGATCGTGCGCATCATTCAGGATGCCGATGGCGAGCCGTTGGCATTGATCGTATGCGAGGACATCACCGCGCGCAAAGCGGCGGAGACGGAGAAGGCCTTGCTCGAGGAACGGTTGCGGCAAGCTGAGAAGATGGAGTCCATCGGCGCATTAGCCGGCGGAATCGCGCATGACTTCAACAACCTTTTGACCGTCATCACGGGCTATGCGCAGATCGGCTTGGCGCAAACGGCTGCTATCGACGCCGCCTACAAGAAGTTCCAGGAAATCGCCGGAGCGGCTCAGCGGGCGACGGGTCTGACGAAACAACTTCTGGCCTTCAGCCGGAAACAGGTTCTCCAATCGATGCGATTAGTGCTCAACGACGTGATCGCGGACACCGAGACGCTCTTGAAGCGGGTGATCGGCGAACACATCGTCCTGCACATGACCTATTCGCCGGAGCCGATCGCCATTCTGGCAGACCGCACGCAACTGGAACAGGTGCTCATCAATTTGGCGGTCAATGCCAGGGACGCCATGCCAACGGGCGGACGGCTGCAGATTCAAATCAGTCGGACGGCCATATCGGCCGGAGACCCGGGCGCAAGGGGAATCATACCGCCGGGACGCTACGCAATCGTGGAGGTCGCCGACACCGGCTGCGGCATGGATGCGGCGACGAAAGCCCGAGCCTTCGAGCCGTTTTTTACGACGAAGAAGCCGGGAGAAGGGACCGGACTGGGATTGGCCACCGTCTACGGGATCGTCAAGCAAACCGGCGGGTATATTTTCGTCGAATCGGAGCCGGGTCAGGGCACGGGCTTTACTCTCTACTTCCCGGAGGTTGAAGCTCCGGCGAGCAGGAGCGCCGCCGTCGGTTCCGCCTCAGCCACGCCGGCGAATCCCGCCTTCAAGCCGAACAACATTACGATTCTGTTCATCGAGGATGACGTCAGCGTCCGCCGGCTGGTCCATCAATTACTCGAATCCCATGGGTATCAGATCTTGAGCGCCGCGGACGGCGAAGCCGGCTTGAAAGCCGCCGAGTCACACCCGAAGCCGATCGACGTGCTGGTGACGGATGTTGTGATGCCACGGCTGAACGGGGCGGAGACGGCAAAGCGTCTACTGGAGAAGCACCCCCGCCTCAAGGTGCTCTACACGTCGGGATATGCCGACAACACAATCCTCCATCACGGGCTGGTGCAATCGGAGGTCGCGTTTCTGCCCAAACCCTTCCAACCCAATGCCTTGTTGAAGCGGCTCAGCGAGATCCTCAGCCGCTAAATATTCTTGGCTCTGCGGGCGAAGCGCTCCGGCAGCACCACGCCGGTCGGTTGCAGGCCCTTGGTCCGGATGACTTCTTGGACCGCAGAGATCCGGGATGAGAAATTGGGATGCGTCTTGAAGAAGGCCTGGTCGTCGCCTTTCAACGTCCTGAGGCGCGTTAAGAGGCCGACATAGGCTGACGGGTCGTATCCCACCCGCGCGGCAAAGACGTCTCCTAAGGCGTCCGCTTCGGTTTCCTTGTCCTGATCGAGCCCTTCATCGAGCAATTTCTTGACCGCATTGTCGATCACGTTCTTGAACACCGCCGGGTTCGCGGACGCGTAGGCCAACCCCGCTTCGCTGATGCCCGCGATCTGTTTGCTTCGCTGGATCACGTCGAGGATATGCTTCCGGCTGACGTGCGCAATTTCATGGCCCAACACCGCGGCCAGCTCCGCTTCATTCTGAATCTGCTTCAACAATCCGCGCGTGACAAAGATATAGCCGGCCGGCGCCGCGAAGGCGTTGATGGAATCGTGATTCAGCACTGCCATGTGATAGGCGATATCGGGCCGGTCGGAGGCATTGGCCACGGCTTTTCCCACGAGATTCACATACCGGACCAGTTCCGGCTGGTCGACCGTGCCGCCGTAGCGTGCGACGACTTGAAGAGCGATCGCTTCTCCGATGGATTTCTCTTCCTCATAGCCGATCGGCAGCAACCCCGCCACCACCGCGCCGGTTCCATGAATGGCATTGGCCAGGCGGGGATTTCCCGATTTGCGCGCCGCGTCCTCGGCCACCCGCTGCATTTCGGCGCAGCCCACGACCAGCATTATCCCGAGCAGGCCGATCCAAACCATCCTATTTCGCATACTCGCCCAGCCCTCCTTCCTTGAGGAATTGTTCGACCTCCTCGTCGGACACTTGATACCCCGTCATCCGATCGACGGCTTGCCGATCCCGTTGCGAGATGCCGGCCCGGTCGGCGTAGCCTTCGGAGGTTTTATCGAGACCGCGCGCGCCGGCGGACGCGGTGCTGCTGGATGCCTCGCCGCTTCTCATGCTCTGTCCCAACCGCGCCAGCGTGTCATTGCCTCCGGACGGTTTCGAGGCAGAGAGCTTGTTCGAGAAGATCCATCCTTTGGCGCCGCCGGCTGTCTTGACCTCCGTCCAGTTGCCGTCGCGGGAGAGAACCTCCACCGCCTCTCCGTACCTGATATTGGTCAGCACCGGATCAAGGGATGTCTTGCCGGCCCGGAGCTGGGCGGTCTTTGCTTGCACGTAGAGCGTTTCCGCGCGGACAGGAAGAGAAGAGATACAGAGCATTGCTCCCAGCACACAGGGCCACCACCATTTGGCATTTCCGGGCATCACCAGCAGCCTCCTTTCACCAGCCGGTTTTCATCATCAGGCACCTCGCCCGCGAGCCGATCTCACTTCGCCTTTAGTTCGTAGACCCCATCCCACTCAGGCGGCGGCGGCGTTTTCAGGTATTCTGTCGATCGCGCCAGGTATACCTGAGAGGGTCCATCGGAAGGATCCAGTTCTAATGCCTCCCTGAACCGCACTTGAGCAAGCGAAAAATCTCTGCGCTTGTATGCATTCAAGCCTTCCAGATATATCGTCACCGTCTTCATCCGTTCGGGCGCCAGCGTCCCCTTTCTCGCCAATAACTCATAGACGACGACCGGCTCATGCTTGCCTTTCACGCGGAGCAGGTCGACTTCGCGCACTTCGATGTCGTCCTTGGCCAGTTCGAACGTCCTCGCTCCAAGCAGGATGACCGTGTCGTAGTACTTGTTGGCTCCTTCCAGCCGGGACGCCAGGTTCACGCTATCACCCATGACGGTGTACTCCAGCCTGGTTTGCGAGCCCATATTGCCTACGATGCAAGGCCCCGAATTGATGCCGATCCGAGCAATGATGTCGGGCAAGCCTTCTTGCTTCCACGTCTCCCGCAAGCGGGCCAACTCCGCTTGGCTGTCCAACGCGGCATAGCAGGCAAGCGTGGCGTGATTGGGCTCGCCTAACGGCGCGCCGAACAGCGCCATAATGCCGTCGCCCAGGTATTTGTTCACGTTGCCGCGATGGCTTCGGATGATGTCCGTCATCGCGGACAGATATCGGTTGAGCAGCAACACCAATTCTTCCGGCGGCAGCCGTTCGGAAATGGTTGTGAACCCGGCCACGTCGGAAAAGAAAATGCTGATCTCTTTCTTCTCGCCCCCCAGTTTGATCGCCTCCGGATTCCGCATGATCTCATCGACCACTTCAGGCGACATGTATTTGTCGAAGGCCGCCCTTGTCTGGCGCCGCTGCTTGCCTTCCGTGAGATATTCCACCGTCGCGGCCGCGGCAAACGTCATGGCCAACCCGACTTCCGGGAACACCGGATCCAGCCATCGATCGTGGCCGGCCAGGGCATGGCTACTCAGCCCATACCAGGCAAGCGCGAGGACGGCCGTCACGCCGAATTTCACCGGATACGAAGACGCCAACATGAAGGAGGCGGCCGACGCCATACAAAACGCCAAGAACAGCATCCGGGCGATCCACAGCGGAACCGGCTTGAGAAATTGGTTCTGGAGCAGATTGTCCAAAGCGGTCATGTGAATCAAGACACCCGGTGTCGCGCTCGAAAACGGCGTGACCCGCAGATCATACAGGCCCGCCGCGGTCCCCGCGACGAACACGACCTTATCGCGGAAGACTGCAGGATCGAGCACTGGACGTTCGCCCTTTTCCATCTGCGTGAAGGATTGCAACACATGCCCGATCGCATACTGCCGATAGGTCTGTTCCAGCGTCCCATGCCAATACAAGAGGAGCGTCCCGTCCGCAGACAATGGCACGGTCCGTTCGCCGAGCCCCAACCCATGTTTCGTGAGCGTCAGCCTTTGCGCACCGAGGAGATCTTGGGCGACGGCCAGAGCGATGTGCGGCACCGGATCGGTCCCAATCCTTTCGAGCAGGGGAATGCGCCGGGTCGGGCCATCCACATCCGCCGTGAGATTGATAAATCCCAACCCGTGCGCCGCCTGCGCCAACGCGGGAATCGGAAGCTTCGCGCTATGATAGGAACTTGCGGGTTCGCTCGCGACAGCCGATGCTCCTTCGATCTTCAGCGGGAAAGGAAGCGCCGCTTTCTCACCTTCGTCATCTGGTTCTCGGCGCAGCAACACCGGCAGGTAGACATTCGCCGCCGTCTTGACATCCTGAGCAAACGACTCATCGAATTCCTCCGCGTTTTCATCGGGCTCGAAAAACATGAGATCGAACACGACCGCCTTCGCCCCGCCCTGCTTGAGGTAGCGCACGACATACCCATGGCGGTCCCTCGGCCAAGGCCACCGCCCGAACGCTTCGAGACTCGACTCATCGATCGAGACCAATACGATGCCGGGATGGGCCTTCGAGGGGTCCGCATGCCGTCGGATGAGATGGTCCAAGGCTTTCAACTCCGCTACATGGAACCACCCGGTCGATTGAATCGAGACGATCAGGAGAAAGACACTGAGCGCGACGGCAAGCGCGGACAGGGACCGCTGGAAGATTTTCGACTGGGCCATGCAAACGATTAGATTGTGGCGCGACGGCTGGATTATCGTACTGAAGAAGAATCCCGGAGGAAAGAGGATTGTGGAAAGGTGAGCAGGATGTTCAA